>JACMQV010000071.1 GCA_014376815.1 Cryobacterium sp. | reverse complement strand
TTGCAGCGAGTTGGTGTTCCCCGAACTGCGGGTTGTGCCGCGAGCCCCGAACCGTGCGCACGTCCATGAGTCGTTCGATTTCATTTGCTTCCAACATCCGGATGAATTCGTCGATTGGATGTGTTGAGTGGCCGACCGTGTACACGCACGTTTGATTCACGTTCCCATTCAATCGTTGTCGACCGGCACCCGCACCCCCAGGAATATCGAACTCGTCCACCCTGAAATTTCACGATCCGGCACCACCGTCCATCGCGGGCCTGAGAAATGAGTCATATCCTCACATAAATGTGCTCCTGAGCCCGAGTCTCGGGAGTGCCCGCAAGGGCCGGTCGGTTGGCCGTCACGGATGGGAGTCGTGCCCCGAGATGATCGATCGGACCGAAGCTTTCAAAGCGGCCATGGTGCCGGAACCCGCGGGTATCGAGCTCCAGGGGCGCCATGCGTTGTGAGCAATCTCCCAGCGCGGAATCGCCTCGATCGTCAGCGCACCGGCGTAGCATCAAGGCATGATTCGTCTCGGAAAAGGTCGTTGATCATGTCGCACACTTTCATCAAATGGCTGCCCGCCATCGTCGTCCCCGCCGTGATCGCCGTCGGCGTGATCGCCGTGCCGCTTCAGGCCGGCGCGGCCGTCGACCTGCCGGACAAGACCGCGGAGCAGGTGCTCCTGATGGTCAATGACAGCACCGTCACGGCGTTCTCCGGAACCGTGGAGAAGACCGCGAACCTGGGCCTGCCCGCGATAGACCTCGGCGGGATGTCCCCAGGGACCGCACCGGAGGCCAGTGCCGCCTTCTCGTCCGTGCTTGAGTTGCTCAGCGGCTCGCACACGGCGCGGGTCTATGTCGATGGTCCGGCCAACGCCCGGGTTCAGATCCAGGGCCGGCTGTCCGAGCGCAACATCGTGAGCAACGGCAACGATGCCTGGCTGTACGACTCCAAGACCAACGCCGCCACCCACCTGACCATCCCCGCCGACGCCGCGGCGACCATGAAAGACAAGGTCGCCGCCCTCGAAGCCGAGGCTCCGGCCGACCTCTCGACGCCGGCCCAGCTCGCGGACCGCTTCCTCAGCGAGATCGACCCGACCACGGCCGTCTCGGTCGGCGCCGACGGCACGGTTGCAGGACGCACCGTCTACGAACTCGTGCTCACCCCCAAGGCCACGGATACCCTCGTGGAGTCGGTGTCGATCTCGGTCGACTCCGAGACCGGCCTGCCGCTGCAGGTCACGGTGCGGGCCGACGGCCAGAAGGACCCCGCCTTCCAGATCGGTTTCAGCAGCGTGGACTTCGGCACCCCCTCCGCGGACCTGTTCGACTTCACCCCGCCGGCCGGCGCCACCGTCGAGGAACTGACGGTGCCCAGCATGCCCGCCGACCAGGCCTCGCCCGACGCAGCCAGGCCCGAGGTGCCGACCGAGGGGATGCCTATCGTGAACGGCACCGGCTGGGACGCCGTCGTCGAGGTCCCCGCGGCATCCGTTCCGTCGGAACTCGGCGACAACCCGCTGGTGTCCGAAATGGCCACCACGGTGGACGGCGGACGAGTGCTGTCCACCGCCCTCGTCAACGTGTTCCTGGCCGACGACGGCCGCGTCTTCGCCGGATCGGTTCCGGTGGAACTGCTCCAGGCCGCCGCCGGCGCCCAATGATCCCTACACAAATGATCACGACACAGTGACAGCCGCCACCCCGGCTCCCGATCTCGCGATCGAGAGCCTGGGTCTTACCAAGCGCTTCGGCGAGCAGGTCGCCGTGAACGAAATCGACCTGGCCGTGCCGCGCGGGTCGGTCTTCGGCTTCCTCGGGCCGAACGGTTCCGGCAAGACCACCAGCATCCGCATGCTGCTCGGCCTGACCCAGGCCAGCAGTGGGCAGATCAGCGTGCTCGGCCGGAGCATGCCCGACAGCCTGCACGACGTGCTGCCCCGGGTGGGCGCGCTCGTGGAGGGGCCCGCGTTCTACCCGTTCCTCTCCGGGGCCGCGAACCTCCGCCGCCTCGACACGGCCGACCGCAACGCCCCGTCACGCACGCGCGCCGCCCGGGTCGAACAGGCCCTGGCGCGCGTGGGCCTGACCCACGCCGCCGGCAAGAAGGTGGCCGCCTACTCCCTGGGCATGAAGCAGCGCCTCGGGATCGCCAACGCGCTGCTACAGCCGCGCGAGCTGCTCGTGCTCGACGAGCCCACCAACGGGCTCGACCCCCAGGGCACCCGCGAGGTGCGCAGCCTGGTGCGATCGCTCGCGGCCGAGGGAACCACGGTCTTCGTCTCCAGCCACCTGCTCGCCGAGGTGGAGCAGATGTGCACCCACGCCGCGGTGATGAGCGGCGGCAACCTCGTGGCCCAGGGCACGCTGGCCGAACTGCGTCATGTCGGCCAGACCCGGGTGCGCGTGCGCACACCGGATGCCGCGGCGGCGTTCGCGGTGTTGACCCGCCTCGGCCTGACCCCGGTGCAGAACGACGTGCCCGAGCAGGACCCCTGGGTCGCGGCTCCGTTGCCCCGCGACCTGGAGGCGGGCCTGGCCGGCCGGCCGGAGGCCATGGTGACGGCGCTCGTGGCCGGCGGCGTGCGCGTGCGCGGCTTCCTGATCGAGGAGTCCAGCCTGGAAGAACGATTCGTGGCCCTGACCGGAGAAGGTTTCGATGTCCTCCAATAGCGTGGCGAGCCCGGGTATGTCGAACCCCAGGGTGACGAGCCCCGGCGCATCCAGCAGGCGTCGTTCGGCCGGACTGGCCCTGCTCGGCTCCGAGCTGACGGTGCTGTTCCGCCGCCGCCGTACCTGGGCCATGCTGGTCGCCATCGCGCTCATCCCGATCCTGCTCGCGGTGGCCGTGCGGCTCTCGTCGGAGAGCCTGGCGCCGGGGGAGGGCCCGCCGTTCCTGGACCGGGTTACGCAGAACGGCCTGTTCGTGGCGTTCACCGCCATGATCGTGGCCATCCCACTCTTCCTCCCGCTGACCATCGGTGTCGTCGCCGGAGACACCATCGCGGGAGAGGCCGGGTTGGGCACCCTGCGCTACCTGCTCGTCGCCCCGGCCGGCCGGGTCCGCCTGCTGCTCGTCAAGTACGCCGGCGTCGCGGCGTTCTGCCTGGCCGGGACGCTGACCCTCACGGTCGTCGGAAGCCTCATCGGTGCGGCCCTGTTCCCGGTGGGACCGGTGACGCTCCTGTCGGGGGACACCATCAGCGTGACCGATTCGCTGCTGCGTTCCCTGCTGATCTCGCTGTACGTGACGGTGTCGCTGCTCGGGTTCGGGGCGATCGGGCTGTTCATCTCGACCCTCACGGACGTGCCCGTGGGAGCCATGGCTGCCACGGTCGTGGTGTCGGTGGTCGCACAGATCCTCGACGTGCTCCCGCAACTGGCGTGGCTGCATCCGTGGCTGTTCAGTCACTACTGGCTGGGCTTCGCCGACCTGTTGCGGCAGCCGATGGACCTGGGCTCGTTCGGCTCCAACGCGCTGCTTCAGCTGGGCTACATAGCCGTGTTCGGGGCTCTGGCCTACGGCCGGTTCTCTACTAAAGACATCCTGTCCTGATCCCGGCGGACCTGTTCTGAGCCAGTAGCACCCCCCGAACAGGCGACGACCTTTCACGAACGGATGCTCGACACCTGTCGATCAGGTCCGGCCTCCCGCCGCGGAGCGCGGGCCGGGGATCGCCCGGGATTCCGCCCCGGTGCGGGCACTACCCGTTCGAGGCCCTAACGTTGCTACTTCAGAAACCGCGTTGGCCGGGCCTCACAACAGTGGGGCCCCAACCGGTTGACGCGGTCGTCCTCTGGCTGGCTGCGTCTGTGCCGTTTTGAGGGAGCAGCCACATGCCTGAACGCACCACCGCGCCGTCCGGAACCACACGCACAGGGGACGGCACCGCCGACTCGCACGGTGTTCCGCACCTCGCCCGCTCGCTGAGCCGGCGGCACATCCAGATGCTCGCCATCGGCGGCACGATCGGAACCGGCCTGTTCATGGGCGCCGGCAAGACCATCTCCCTCGCCGGACCGGCCGTGATCTTCGTCTACATGATCATCGGCTTCATGCTGTTCTTCGTGATGCGGGCCATGGGCGAGATCCTGCTGTCGAACCTCAGCTACAAGTCCTTCAGCGACTTCGCCGGCGACCTGCTCGGCCCGTGGGCGAGCTTCTTCACCGGCTGGTCCTACTGGGCCTTCTGGGTCGTCACCGGGGTCGCCGACATTGTCGCCATCGCCGGCTATGTCGATGTGCTGGCGCCGGGCACGCCGCTGTGGATCCCGGCGCTGCTCACCCCGCTCGTGCTGGTCGTGCTCAACCTGCCGAGCGTGAAGGCCTTCGGTGAGGCCGAATTCTGGTTCGCCCTGGTGAAGGTTCTCGCGATCCTGGCCCTGATCGGCACCGGCCTCGTCATGATCGCCACGCACTTCACGTCCCCCTCCGGAGCGGTGGCCGGTTTTGAGAACATGTGGAACGACGGAGGCATGTTCCCGCACGGCGTCGCCGGTTTCGTGCTCGGCTTCCAGATCGCCATCTTCGCCTTTGCCGGTATCGAGCTCGTCGGCACCGCCGCCGCCGAGACGGAAGATCCGGAGAAGAACCTGCCGCGGGCCATTAACACCATTCCGCTGCGCCTGCTGCTCTTCTACGTGGGCGCCCTGGTCATCATCATGTCGGTCAACCCGTGGCGCAGCATCGACCCCGGCAGCAGCCCGTTCATCGGCATGTTCGCCCTCGCCGGCCTGGGGGTCGCGGCCATCGTCGTCAACCTGGTCGTGCTCACCTCGGCCGCCTCCAGCGCCAACTCCGGCATTTACTCGACCTCACGGATGGTCTACGGCCTCGCGCAGGACGGCAACGCCCCGCAGGCCTTCGGTACGCTGAGCAGCCGCAAGGTGCCGCGGAACGCCCTGCTGTTCTCCTGCATCTTCCTGCTGGCCGGGCTGGTGCTGCTTTACACGGGAGAGTCCTTCATGGCCGCCTTCACACTCGTCACCTCGGTGGCGTCGGTGCTGACGATGTTCGTCTGGTCCATCATCATGGTCAGCTACCTTGCCTTCCTCCGCCGCCGCCCGCAGCTGCACGCCGCCTCGACGTACCGGATGCCGGGCGCCCGGTTCATGCCCTGGGTCGTGCTGGCGTTCTTCGCCTTCATGATCTGGGCCCTGGGCCAGGCCGACGACACGCGCCTCGCGCTGGTCGCGGCCCCGGTCTGGTTCCTGGCTCTCGGCGCAGCCTGGTACGTCAACCGCAAGGCGCCGTTACAGCAGGCTCGGTTCGAGGAGTGGACGGCCGGCGCTCGCGCCGAGAAGGCCGCGCTCGTCCGCTAGGTTCGGGCTGGCACTAGATCCGGGGCCGGCGCGACCAGCGGTCGGCCTTCATCGCCAGGTGCAGTTCCAGCCGCACCTGGCCGCCCAGCGGGTCGGCGCCGATCAGCGTGCGGATCTTCGCCAACCGGTTGTAGATGCTGCTGCGGTGCAGGTGCAGGGCGGCGGCGACATCCTGAACCGACCCGTCGGTGTCGTAGAGCAGCTCCAGCATCGGCAGCAGCTCGTGGCTGGCGTCGAAGTCCCGCAGCTCGGCGAAATAGACCGATTCCACCGGGGAGAGGTTGCGGCTGCTGGCCGCCAGGAACTGGTAGACGCCGATCTGGCGGAAGTCGGCGATGGTGCCGAGGCGGGCGTCGACCGCGGCGGCCTGCACCGCCTTGCGAGACTGGATGTAGGCATCCGGGAAACGTCGGAGGTCAGTGAACACCTCGCTGAACCCCATCAGGTCGGGGCGCTCGGGGGTGCCGCCGCGACGGGCGAGTTCGGCCCGGTAGCGGTGCAGCATCTCGGTGTGGGCCACCTTGCCCGGAGAATCGCGCAGCAGAACGACCGCGTGGGTCTCGGTGCCGGCGCTGAACCGGGCCGCGTCGATGCCGACCGTGGCGTGCAGTGCCGATATCCGCTGCAGCAGAACGTTGGCCGCCGAATCGGGCGTGGACCCCTGGCCGTCGGCCGACTCGTCGGGGCGGGGCAGCAGGGTGGCCAGATGCCACGGGCCGGTCGCGTGGATCTGCGGCCAGCCCGCGATTTCCTCGATGGCGGATGACTCCGCAGTGCAGGCTGCGAGGAACAGGGCCTCCCGTTGCCGGCGGTGCTCGGATTCGGCGGTGTTGGTGTCCAGCAGAGTCTCGGCCAGCCGGTCCAGCCGGCCGCGCACGGCGGGCAGCTCCCGCAGGATCTCCTCCGGCGACTCGTCGTGCGACCCCTGCATGGCCCACAGGTAGCCGACCCGGAACCCCCGCACCATCAGCGGCACGCAGACCCGGCCGAGCATTCCCAGCGCCGTGTTGGCGGGAACGACGACGGGACGAACCGCCGTGCTGATGCCGTGCTGCAGTTGCCAGGCACTGACGTCGGCCGGCACCTTCTTGCTCAGCAGGAAATTGACCCGCACACTGTCGGCGAGTGGCTGGTCGCGGCTGTACGCGAGCAGGCCCCCGTCGAGGTCTTCAAGCGACAGGGCGCGGTCCAGGTCGGCCGCGAGTGCCTCGACCAGGTCTTCGATTTCCGCGGTCTTCATTGGGTCCATGCTAAGCGCCGGAGCACCCCCGGAACGGACATCAGGCGACGTTTGCCGGAGTGACACTCGACATTTGTCGAGTGACAAACCGGTTGACGGTCCACTCGCCGACGAGCCCCTGCCCGGCGCGCGGCGCAATCGGCAAGAAAACCCCTGCACTGCGGCGTTTTTTCGACCTGAGCCGGCTGGCGCTCATCGGCTGGGCCGCCGGGGGAGGCTGGCCCGCAGCAGGGGCGTCCGGCCCGGGGCGAATTCGTGGATTTAGTGTTGACACCGCTGCGGTTCACCGTTGAAAGTGGCCACGCAGCCCCCTGTCGCACGTCTCACTGAGCAGTACTGAACAACGGAGCCAGCCATGATCATCGGTGTACCCAAGGAAATCAAGAACAACGAATTCCGCGTAGCCATCACCGCCTCCGGCGTGCACGAGTTCCTGGCCGCCGGCCACACCGTGCTGATCGAGGCGGGTGCCGGCCTCGGCTCGCACATCAGCGACGACGAGTACCACGTCGCCGGCGCCGAACTGGTCGACTCCGCCGACGAGGTCTGGGCCCGCGCCGACATGGTGATGAAGGTCAAGGAGCCCGTCGCGGCCGAATACCACCGCTTCCGTGAGGGCCTGATCCTGTTCACCTACCTGCACCTGGCCGCCGAGCCGGACCTCACCCGTGCCCTGACCGATGCGGGCGTCACCGCCATCGCCTACGAGACCGTGCAGACCGCCAACCGTGCCCTGCCGCTGCTGGCCCCGATGAGCGAGGTGGCCGGCCGGCTGGCCGTGCAGGTCGGGGCGCAGTCCCTGATGGCCCCCGCCGGAGGCAAGGGAGTGCTGCTCGGCGGCGTGCCCGGGGTGCGCCCCGCCAAGGTGGTCGTGCTCGGCGCCGGCGTCGCGGGCACGAACGCCGCCGCCATGGCGATGGGCCTGGGCGCCGACGTCACCATCCTCGACATCAACATCGACCGACTGCGCCAGCTCGACGCGCAGTACCAGGGCCGGCTGAAGACCGTCGCCTCCAACAGCTACGAGATCGAGATCGCCGTCACGGATGCCGACCTGGTGATCGGCTCCGTGCTGATCCCGGGCGCGAAGGCCCCGAAGCTGGTCACCAACGCCCTCGTGGCCCGCATGAAGTCCGGCTCCGTGCTCGTGGACATCGCCGTGGACCAGGGCGGCTGCTTCGAGGACACTCACCCGACCACGCACGAGGACCCGACCTACCGGGTGCACAACTCGATCTTCTACTGCGTGGCCAACATGCCCGGCGCTGTGCCGAACACGTCGACCTACGCACTGACCAACGTCACCCTGCGCTATGCGCTGGCGCTGGCCAACCTGGGCGTGAAGGCGGCCCTCGAGCGCGATGACGCCCTGGCCCTCGGCCTGAACGTCGCTGCCGGGCGGGTCACGAACCGCTCCGTCTCCGAGGCCCACGGCCTGCCCCTGGCCGACTGGCGCGAGCTCGTCAGCGCCTAGGACTCTGAGCGGGCGAGCTCTGCGCCGCCGCCGGAGCAGCCGACCCCGTGATGCGCTGCACCAGGGCGAGGGACTGCTGCAGCAATTCGCGGGGCGCCCCCGCGAATCCGCCGCAGAACCATTTCTGCATCGAGTAGCGCATCACGCTGCCGCCGAGACCGACGACCATCCTGGCCTCATCCTCCAGATCGGGGGTGGAGGCCTCCGTGCGGCCCTGCGCGCGGAACCGGTCCAGCACCAGGCGGACCAGGCGGACCTCCATCTCCGCGATCCGCGTGTTTTCGCCGGTGAGGAGTTCCGGGGTGCGTTCGATCAGCATCCGGCGGCTCTGCAGCAGATCGGTGTCGGGGGTGAGATCGACGAACGCGGCGGTCATCATCCCGACCAGGTCGCGCAGCACATCAGGGCCGGCGGCATGCACGAACGCGTGGATCTCGGCTTCGGCCGGCATGGGCGGGGCCGCGCCGAGGAACACCCCCTCCTTGGTGCCGAAGTAGTTGAAGAACGTGCGCGGCGAGACCATGGCGGCCTCGCAGATCATATCGACCGTGACGCTGTCGTAGCCGTGCTCCAGGGCGAGGGAGATCGCGGCCCGTTCCAGGGCCGACTGGGTGGCTGCCCGCTTGCGGGCGCGCAACCCCTCGTCTACCCCGGTCAAGCCGTCCGGTCCGGAACTACTCATACCGCAGAGCGTCGATCGGGTTCTGCCGGGCCGCGGCCCGGGCCGGGAGCGTTCCGGCCAGGAACGCGATCAGCATGACGACACCGATGATGATCGCGATCGAGCTGGGCGCGAACTGCACGACCTGCAGGCCGGGAAGGTTCGAGAAGACGCTGGTCGCGAGGAGGTTGCTGGCCAGCGATCCGACGCCCACCGCCACCAGGGCGCCCAGCGCGCTGCCGAGGAAACCGATGAACACGGCCTCGGTGCTGAAGAGCGTGTACACGCGGCCACCGTTCATACCCATGGCCTTCATCAGCCCGATTTCACGCGTGCGTTCCTGCACACTCATCAGCAGCGTGTTGATGATGCCGAAGCCGGCCGCGATCAGGGCGATCACGGCGAAGGCGTTGAGCACGCCGATGATGACGTTGATCACGGTCTCGAACGACCCGATCTGGTCGGCGACGGTCTGGGACGCGTAGCCCTGGTCGGTCAGGTCCTTCTTGATCGCGGTGATCTTCGCCTCCGACGCCTTCGGGTCGAAACGCGCAGTCGCCGTCGCGTAGCTCTGCGAGGAAGCGGCCGGCGCGCCCGCGATCTCGACGGCATGCAACCTGTCCGTCAGCGGCTGGTTCAGCCCGGCGCCGGCGCCGAGGAGGGTCTCGTTCTGCACGCCGACGACGGTCGCCGGAACCTCCTGCACGGTCCCCGCGCCATCCCGGATGCCGACCGTCACGGTCTCGCCGACCGCGGCCTTCGCCGAGGAGAAGCCCAGCGTGTCGAGGTACGTGGTGGGCAACAGGATCTGGTCGGTGTCGCTGTTGTTGTCGAGCTGCGCGCCCGCGGCCAGGTCGGCCGTGGTGAGCGTGGCGGTCGGATTGACGGTCAACTCGAACTTGCCGCCGCCGTCGCGCTCGACGTAGTCCGGCGTCACCTGCACGGACGGGTCCACGCCGAGGATGCCGTCGGTCTTCTTGATCGCCTCGAGGTCCTTGTTGGTGAGGGCCTGGATGGTGCTGCCCGGGCGCGAGCCGTTGCCCAGGCTGACCGTGGTGGCCTTCTCCGGGTCGTAGGGGGCGGGGCCGTCTCCCGACGCCGCTGCGTCGTTGGTCTTGGAGACGGTGAGTACGTCCGCGGCCCCGATCGCCGACACCTGGGTGTTGATGTAGTCGGTCACCCCGGTGCCGATGCCGCTGGTGATGGTGAGCGTGAACGCTCCGATGAAGATCGCGATCACGGTCAGGCCGGTGCGGAGCTTGCTGCGGAAGCTATTCGAAATCGCGGTCTTGATGATGTCGATGAACTTCATGCGTGTGCTCCTGCAGGCTTGGAGATCGCGTCCGGTGACGCGGTGGGGTCTTCGAGGCCGTCGCGGATGAAGATGCGGCGGTCGCAGCGCGCCGCCAGATCGACGTCGTGGGTGACGATCACGAGTGTGATGCCCTCGTTCTTGTTGAGAGAGAAGAGGATGTCCTCGACGACCGCTCCGGTGGCCGTGTCCAGGTTTCCGGTCGGTTCATCCGCGAAGATGACCTTCGGATTGTTGACCAGGGCGCGGGCGATGACGGCCCGCTGCTTCTGCCCGCCGGACAGGTTCATCGCCTTGTTCTTCGCCTTGTCGGCCAACTCGAGCTGCTCGAGCGCCGCCATCCCGCGGGCCCTGCGCTCCTTGGGCCCGACCCCGGCGATCTTGAGGGGGAGCACCACGTTCTCGAGCACGGTCGCATTGGCGGTGAGGAAGAACTGCTGGAACACGAAGCCGAAGTCCTGGTTGCGCAGCCGGTTGACCTCGTTGCCCTTGAGTTTCCGGGCGTCGGTGCCCTCGACCAGCAGGGTGCCGCTGTCGGGGTCGTCCAGAAGGGCCAGGAGGTGCATCAGCGTGGACTTTCCGGACCCGCTCTTGCCGACGATGGCGACCGACTCGCCCGCGTGGATGTCCAGGGAGGCGCCCTTGAGCGCGTCGAAGCGATTCGCCCCGCTCCCATAGGACTTGCCTATGTTCTGGGCCGAGAGAACGGGAACACTCATGAGCAGTCGATCCTTCGTTGGGATGTGCAGAGACAATATAAATACAGTAGCTGCACTATTGAGGATCTGGCTGGGAATGGGCTGTGCCGAAGCCGGGGAAGTACTCAGAGGTCGAGGGACTCGTTCGGCTCGAGCGGGAAGAACTCGCCGCCGTTCCGCTCGGTGGCCCAGCGGATGCGAGCGTTCGACAGGTCCTTACCCGCCCGGGAGAGCACCATCTCGTGGGTGGGGAAGGCGCGGCGCGGCTTGACCTGGAGCACGTAGTCCATCACCTCGCTGATCTTCAGCCACGGGGCGCCGGCCGGAACGGCGAGGGTGTCCACGGCCACGTCGTCGGGAATCGTGAACGAGTCGCCGGCGTAGTAGAGCTCATCGTCGACGAGCACTCCAAGGTTGTCGATCACCGGGATCGACTCGTGGATGACGGCGTGTTTCTCACCGAAAAACCTCAGAGTGAACGGCCCGGCCTCCACCCGGTCGCCCGCCGAGACGACGGTCACCGGATAGCCGGCCGCCGCCCTGGCCACCCCGGCCGGAGCGTAGATCGGAACGTCAGGGTTCAGCGCCAGGATGCGGTCGAGCTGCTCGGGAGTCCAGTGGTCCGGGTGTTCGTGGGTGATCACGACGGCGGCAGCTCCCTCCGTCTGGGTCAGCGGGCTGGTGAACGAGCCGGGATCGATGAACAACTTGTGGCCCGCTTTTTCCACGATGAGGGCGGCATGCTCCAGCTTCGTCAGTTTCATGGGTCGAGCTAATACCGAATCCGGGCGCGCTGCAACCTGGCGAGGCGCGATACTGGAGCGGTGAATCCTGCCCCGTTCAGCGTGACACCGCCCAGGCCCGCTCTTCGCCTCGTTGTGGCCATCAACGCCTACGCCTCCTTCGGCCGGCGGAGCGACGTCGGTCCCCGGGCCGTTGCCGCCCTGAGAGCGGCAGGCCACGAGGTGACCGTGCGGAGCGAGGTGAGCCTCGAGTTGCTGCGCCGCGAGATCCGGGCGCTGCTGGGTCCCGGGGTCGACGTGCTCGTCGTCGTCGGGGGAGACGGGATGGTGAGCCTGGGCACGAACCTCCTGGCGGGACGGGGAATACCGCTGGCTATCGTGCCCTGCGGCACGGGCAACGACCTCGCACGCGGACTGGGCATTCCCGTCGACGACACGGATGCCGCCATCCGTCACCTCCTCGCTGCCCTGGCCAGGGCGCCGCGCGCGATCGACTGCGGACGGGTGCGGTGCCAAGGCGTGACGACCTGGTTCGCCGGGGTGCTCTCGGCCGGGTTCGACGCCGTCGTCAACGAGCGGGCCAACCGGATGCGCCGCCCCCGCGGCCGGAGCCGGTACACCCTGGCCATGCTGATGGTGCTCGCCACGTTCAAGCCCCTCACGTACCGCCTCACGGTCGACGGTGCGGAGCGCACCCAGCGCGCGATGCTGATCTCCGTCGCCAACAACGTCTCGATCGGCGGGGGCATGCGGATCACGCCGGATGCGGTCATCGACGACGGCCTGCTCGACCTGTTCATCGTGACCCCGCTCTCCCGGATCGGGTTCCTCCGGGTGTTCCCGAAAGTATTCTCCGGGACGCATACGGGCCTGCGCCAGGTTGAGGTCAGCCGGTGCCGCAGCGTACGCCTCGAGGCCGACGAGGTGGTCGCCTATGCCGACGGGGAGCGGATCGGAAGCCTTCCCGTGCAGGTCGATGTGGTGCCCGGAGCCCTGTTCGTCTGCGCCTGAGGCGCCCAGTTTGGTTTCCCGCTCATCCGTGTGGCATACTCGTCAAGTTGCAAACGGCCCCATCGTTTAGCGGCCTAGGACATCGCCCTCTCACGGCGGTAACGCGGGTTCGAATCCCGCTGGGGTCACAACAGGAAGCTCCCCCGGTAGCCCCGGGGGAGTTTTGGTTTAAGCGATGGCGCGGTGCAGGTGCAGGTGCAGGTGCAGGTGCAGGTGCAGGGGAATGGGATTCTGCCGCGGCCCGGTAGACTCGTCTGCGTGAAGGGGAGTATCCCTGTGGACCCGATCCGGGTCCTGTGCCGTGAACGTCAACACGGACCGTGCTGTCGCGGACCCGGCGCGGCAGCATCGATTGATCGATGCGGGAGAGACTTTCGGGTTTCGTGCTGCGCTCCGTCAGCATCCCGCTAGTGAAAGGCCCCCCGCCCCCATGGAACTTGCTCTCCCTCTCTGGTTCGAAGTTGGATCCCTGGTCATCCTGACCGTTATCCTGCTCGCGGACCTGTTGATCGTCTTCAAACGCCCCCACGTGCCCTCCATGAAGGAGGCCACACTGTGGGTGGTCTTCTACGTCGCCCTGGCCCTGGTCTTCGCCCTGCTGATGCTCGTGCTGGCCGACGCCGAGCATGCGGGGCAGTTCCTGGCCGGCTGGCTGACCGAATACAGCCTGAGTATCGACAACCTGTTCGTCTTCGTCATCATCATGGCGAGGTTCTCGGTGCCCCGAAAGTACCAGCAGGAGGTGCTGATCGTCGGCATCATCATCGCCCTCGTGCTGCGCGGCATCTTCATCCTGCTGGGTGCCCAGCTGATCGAGAACTTCAGCTGGATCTTCTACATCTTCGGCGCGTTCCTGCTCTACACCGCCGTGCACCAGGCGGTGGCGAAGGAGCCGGAGGAAGACGAGACCGACAACGCCTTCATCCGCTTCCTCCGCACGCACTTGAACGTCTCCTCCACCTTCGACGGTTCCAAACTGCGCACGATGATCGACGGCAAGAAGGTCTTCACCCCGATGCTGATCGTGCTGCTCGCGATCGGAACCACCGACCTGGTCTTCGCCCTCGACTCGATCCCGGCGATCTTCGGCATCACGCAGAGCCCGTTCATCGTCTTCACCGCCAACGTCTTCGCCCTGATGGGGTTGCGCCAGCTCTACTTCCTGCTCGGCGGGCTCCTCGAACGCCTCGAGTACCTCAAGTACGGGATCGCCTTCATCCTCTTCTTCATCGGGGTCAAGCTCGTCCTGCACGCCCTGCACACCAACGAGGTGCCCTTCATCAACGGCGGCCAGGGCGTGGAGTGGGCACCGGAAATCGACACCTGGACCTCTCTCGGCGTGATCGTGGTCTCCATGGCGGTCGCTACGATTGCCAGTGTGATCAAGGCTTCCCGGGACGCCCGCCGACGTGGGCACACCCTCGCCGAGGAGATCCCCCACCTCGTCGAGGAGTGACCGAAGACGTGCCGCAAGCGGAACTGAACACTGGAGCAGACGTGGAAATGCAGGGCGAGACCGAGATGGTGCTCCCCGCAAGCCGGGCGCGCTTCGTGTTCAGTGCACGGAGCGACGTCGGCCACGAGCGCAAGATCAACGAGGACAGCTTCATGGCTCAGGCGCCGGTCTTCCTGGTGGCCGACGGCATGGGCGGCCACGCCCACGGTGACGTGGCCAGCCAGACGGTCGCCCGGGTGTTCGAGGAACACATCGCTCGCGACGCGCCGTCGACGCCCGAACGCATCCTGGACGCCATCCACTCGTCCAACGACGCGGTGCGGGACCTCAGCGCCGTGGACGACTACGGTACCGCCGTCTCCGGCACCACCCTCGCCGGCGTCGCCTTCGTGGACGCGGGCGACGATGTGGGGTTCCACTGGATGGCCTTCAACATCGGTGATTCGCGTGTCTACACCTGGGACGGCCGCACCCTCACCCAGCTGAGCGTCGACCACTCGGCGGTGCAGGAAATGGTGGATGCCGGACTCATCTCCACGGAGGAAGCCGAGCACCACCCGGAGCGCAACGTGATCACCCGGGCGATCGGTGCCGACGAGTCCGTGGACGCGGACGTCTGGCTGCTGCCGGCCTCGGGCCGGTCCGCCTTCCTGGTCTGCTCCGACGGCCTGACCAAGGAACTCGGCACGTCCGAGATCGCCAGGTTGCTGGCCACCTACGACGGCACAGCCGAAGCGGGCCGCAGCCCGGTGGACGTGCTCGTCGACGCGGCGCTGGCACGAGGCGGGCACGATAACGTTACGGTCGTATACATCGAATCGGTCCTGAGCGATGCGGGGCAGGGCGAGAACGGCGGCAGCACCGAGGACCGTTCGGCCGGGATGCACGAGCATCTCGACGACGCTGGGCCGAGAGGCGAGGGCGGCGGGCGCGACCGGTCGAAGTAGCGCACCGCGGATAAAGTTTCGAGGTGAAAAAACCCGGAATCATCCTGCCTAGACCCTGGCTGCTGGGCGAATTCAGGGTTGAGGTCACCCTCGAATGAGTGCCACACTGCCATCGCGCAGACGCGAGGTGTTAGCCTGTTCGGGTGCTGCTCGGTCGAATCCTTCTTCTCTGCCACGACGAGTCGCCGTTCTGAGGCCTCTCTCGTCGTGGAGTTCGTTGTTGGCTGAATACCCACCGTTGAGGAAGACGCACATACATGACTGAAGCAACATTGCCCGCGGCCGCACCGTTCGCCGCCGCACCGTTCAGCGCCGCCCAGGGCTCGGCCCTGCCGCGCACCCTGGCCGAGAAGGTGTGGGACAAGCACCTCGTCGCCAAAGGCGAAGACGGCACACCCGACCTGATCTACATCGACCTGCACCTCGTGCACGAGGTCACCAGCCCGCAGGCCTTCGACGGGCTGCGCCTGGCCGGGCGCAGACTCCGCCGCCCCGACCTCACCATCGCCACGGAAGACCACAACACTCCGACGCTGGCGATCGACAAGCCCATCGCCGACCTCACCAGCCGCACCCAGATCGAGACGCTCCGCCGCAACTGCGAGGAATTCGGCGTGCGCCTGCACTCGCTCGGTGACATCGAGCAGGGCATCGTGCACGTCGTCGGACCGCAGCTGGGCCTGACCCAGCCGGGCATCACGGTCGTCTGCGGCGATTCCCACACCTCCACCCACGGCGCCTTCGGGGCCATGGCGCTGGGCATCGGCACCAGCGAGGTGGAGCACGTCATGGCCACCCAGACCCTGCCGCTGAAGCCGTTCAAGACCATGGCCATCACCGTGGACGGCGCCCTGCGCCCCGGCGTGACGGCCAAGGACATCATCCTCGCCGTGATCGCGAAGATCGGCACGGGCGGCGGACAGGGCTACGTGCTCGAATACCGCGGCAGTGCCATCCGTGCCCTCTCGATGGAGGGCCGGATGACGATCTGCAACATGTCGATCGAGGCCGGTGCCCGCGCGGGCATGGTGGCACCGGATGCGACCACCTACGACTACCTGCACGGCCGCGCCCACGCGCCGGCCGGAGCGGACTGGGACGACGCGGTCGCCTACTGGGAGACCCTCGCCACCGATGAGGGTGCCACGTTCGACGCCGAGGTCATCCTGGACGCAGACACCCTGGAGCCCTTCGTCACCTGGGGCACCAACCCCGGCCAGGGCGTGTCGCTGAGCGAGACCGTGCCGAACCCGGCCGCCATCCTCGACGCGAACGAACGTTCAGCGGCCGAACGAGCCCTCGAGTACATGGACCTCGAGGCCGGCACCCCGATGAAGGAGATCCGGGTGGACACCGTCTTCCTCGGCTCCTGCACCAACAGCCGGGTCGAAGACCTGCGCGCCGCCGCCGAGATCATCAAGGGGCGCACTCTGGCCCCCGGCGTGCGCATGCTCGTCGTGCCCGGCTCCGCACGCGTCAGGATCGAGGCCGAGGCCGAGGGCCTGGACAAGATCTTTACCGACTTCGGCGCCGAATGGCGCTTCGCGGGCTGCTCGATGTGCCTGGGCATGAACCCCGACCAGCTGGCCCCGGGCGAGCGGTGCGCCTCGACCAGTAACCGGAACTTCGAGGGCAGGCAGGGCAAGGGCGGTCGCACGCACCTCGTCTCTCCGCTCGTCGCCGCGGCGACCGCAATTCGCGGCACGCTGTCCAGTCCGTGGGACCTGGTCCAGGACGGAGACAACCAGTAATGGAAAAGTTCACGAAAGTCACCGGCGTCGCGCTGCCGCTGCGCCGATCCAACGTCGATACCGACCAGATCATCCCGGCCGTCTACCTCAAACGGGTGACCCGGACCGGCTTCGAAGACGCCCTGTTCGCCGCCTGGCGCACCGACCCGGGCTTCGTGCTCAACCGGGCGGAATACCAGGGTGCCCGCGTGCTCGTGGCCGGTGCGGACTTCGGCACCGGTTCCTCGCGCGAGCACGCCGTATGGGCGCTGCGGGACTACGGTTTCGACGTGGTGCTCAGCCCCCGCTTCGGCGACATCTTCCGCGGCAATGCCGGCAAACAGGGCCTTCTGGCCGGCCAGATCTCCGAGGCCGACGCGCAGCGCCTGTGGGACATCATCGAGGCCGACCCGGGCATTGCACTGACGGTCGACCTGGTGTCGAGGACGGCCCGCGTCGGCGACCTGTCAGTTCCGTTCGAGATCGACGATTACACCCGTTGGCGCCTGCTCGAGGGCCTCGACGACATTGGCCTGACTCTGCGCGATGAGGCGCGGATCGAAGAATTCGAATCCCATCGGGAGCCCTGGCGGCCCCGCACTCTCCCCGCAAGGCAGGTAAATCAGTGAGCACCATCAGCGAAATCGCACAAAACCGGGACGACGACCAGAACCGGGACGACGCCCAGAACCGGGAGAACGCCCAGAACTGGGGCGCCGCCGTCGGTCTGCAAGGCGACCGGATCACGATCCGCGGCGGCATCCCGCTGGTCGGCCGGATCGAACTCAAGGGGGCCAAGAACCTGGTCACCAAGGCCATGGTCGCGTCGCTCCTGGGCGAGACGCCCAGCGTGCTCAAGAACGTGCCCAACATCAGCGATGTGCGCATCGTTCGCCAGCTCCTAGAGGTGCACGGCGTCAAGGTCACCGACGGCGCCGAACCGGGCGAGTTGCTGCTCGACCCGGTGGACGTGGAGAGCGCGCACTTCGCCGCCATCGACGCGCACGCCGGTTCCTCGCGCATCCCGATCCTCTTCTGCGGTCCGCTGCTGCACCGCCTCGGCGAGGCGTTCATCCCCGACCTCGGCGGCTGCCGCATCGGCGACCGTCCGATCGACTACCACCTGGACGTGCTGCGCAAGTTCGGCGCCGTCGTCGAGAAGCAGCCCAACGGCATCCGGATGTCCGCGCCCAACGGGCTCAAGGGCACCAAGGTGTCCCTGCCCTACCCGAGCGTGGGCGCCACGGAACAGGTGCTGCTGACCGCCGTGCGTGCGGAGGGCATCACCGAGCTCAAGGGCGCGGCGATCGAGCCCGAGATCATGGATCTCATCAACATCCTCCAGAAGATGGGCGCCATCATCACGGTCGACACCGACCGTGTGATCCGGATCGAGGGCGTCGAGCGGCTCGAGGGCTACAACCACCGCGCCCTGTTCGACCGGAATGAGGCAGCCAGCTGGGCCGCTGCGGCCCTGGCCACCGACGGTGACATCTTCGTCGGCGGCGCGCGCCAGCCAGAGGTGCTCACATTCCTGAACGTGTTCCGCAAGGTCGGCGGGGCGTTCGACATCTGCGACGACGGCATCCGTTTCTATCACCCGGGCGGTGACCTCAAGCCCGTCATCATCGAGACGGATGTTCACCCGGGCTTCATGACCGACTGGCAGCAGCCGCTCGTGATCGCCCTCACCCACGCCCACGGCGTCTCGATCGTGCATGAGACCGTCTACGAGCAGCGGTTCGGCTTCGTCGATGCCCTGGTCGAAATGGGTGCGACCATCCAGATCCACCGGGAATGCCTGGGAGGGCACCCCTGCCGCTTCGGCCAGCGCAACTTCAACCATTCGGCCGTCATCACCGGGCCGACGAAGCTGCACGGCGCCGACATCGAGGTTCCCGACCTGCGCGGCGGTTTCAGCCACCTGATCGCGGCGCTCACCGCGTCGGGGACGTCGACCGTCAGCAACGTCGGAATCATCAGCCGCGGGTACGAGAACTTCATCACCAAGCTTCAGCTGTTGGGAGCTGACTTCGATCTCGAAGGATAATGGGGCTGTGCCCGCATCAGATCCCGAGTCCGCGTCAGATCCAAAATCCCGCCAACCCCTGAACGCCCAGCCTGGACGGCCCGGCCCGGAACGCTCGGAGACGAGGAGTCCGTCGGTCTTCTGGGTGCTGGCGCTGATGATACTTCCGGTGATCAACCTCGCCGTGCGGTTCAGGGTCACGGATGCCGGCAAGTTCCCGCGCACCGGAGCCTTCGTGATGGCGCCCAACCACTTCAGTGAGATCGACCCGGTCCTGATGGGCGTTCTCAGCTGGAAGATGGGGCGCGCGCCCCGGTTCCTGGCGAAGGCATCCGTCTTCAAGATCCCGGTGCTCGGCTGGTTGCTGCGCAAATCGGGGCAGATCCCGGTGCAGCGCGGCGGCAGCGTGCGCGGCAGCGAGCCGGTGAAGGCCGCCCAGCGCCTCGTCGAACGCGGGCAGATGGTCGTCGTCTACCCGGAGGGTTCTCTGACCCGCGACCCTGGCCTGTGGCCGATGCGCGGCAAGTCCGGCGCCGTGCGGATCGCCCTGGAACGGGGCATCCCGGTCGTCCCCGTCGCCCACTGGGGTGCGCAGGAGATCATGCCGCGCTACTCGAAGAAGCTGAGCCTCTTCCCGCGGAAGACGGTGCTCGTCAAGATCGGCGATCCCCTCGACCTCGCCGAGTTCCGTGGCCGCAACCTCGACACGGCCACCCTCAACGAGGCGACCGTGGTCGTCATGGACGCCATCACCCGCCTGCTCGAAGATCTGCGGGGTGAGACCGCGCCGGCCAGGCGCTGGAACCCGGCCGAGCACGACCAGAAAGAGACCGGCCGTTTTGAAGCCTAAGATCCAGCCAGGCAAGCGTGTCGCCGTTCTCGGCGCGGGGAGCTGGGGAACCACATTCGCGAAGATCCTCACCGACGGCGGGGCGGACGTCGTGCTCTGGGCCCGGCGTCCCGAACTCGCGCGGGAGATCACCGAGGGGCGGCGCAACAGCGACTACCTCCCCGGAATCAACCTGCCGGTCGGTCTCCGGGCCACCTCGAGGCTCGACCTGGCCCTGGCCGGCGCCGAGCAGGTCTTCGTGTCCGTGCCGAGCCAGTCCCTGCGTGAGAACCTGATCCTGGCCGAGCCGTTCCTGGCCCCCGGCGCGATCGTGGTGTCGCTGATGAAGGGCGTCGAACGCGGCTCCGGCCTCCGGATGAGCCAGATCATCGCCGACATCCTCCCGATCGACCCCGACCTCATCGCGGCCATCTCCGGGCCGAACCTGGCCCTCGAGATCGCCAAGGAGCAGCCGACGGCCGCCGTCGTGTCCTCAAACAGCCTCGAGACCGCGCAGGCCGTCGCCATGCTGGCCCGCAACCGGTACTTCCGGTCGTACGTCAACACGGATGTCATCGGCACCGAATTCGGCGGCGTGCTCAAGAACCTCATCGCCGTGGCCATCGGCATCGTCGACGGGGTCGGCTACGGCGAGAACACCAAGGCGTCGATCATCACCCGGGGCCTGGTCGAGATGACCGACTTCGCGGTGGCGTACGGCGCCCACCCGGAAACGCTGGCCGGCCTGGCCGGCCTGGGCGACCTGATCGCGACCTGCCAGTCGCCGCTCTCGCGCAACAACACGGCCGGCCGGCTGCTCGGCCAGGGCTTCGGCATCGCCGACGTCGTCAAGCAGATGCAACAGACCACCGAGGGGCTGGCATCCGTCGGGCCCATTCTCGATCTCGCCCGCGCCAAGGGGGTGGACATGCCCATCGTCGAGCAGGTCCGCCAGGTGCTGGCCGGTACTCTGAAACCGCGGGACCTCGCCCCGCACCTCACCACGGACTCGGCTGAGCCGCAGGGCGAAAGGACGATTGATGAACAAGCTCACGGTGGCGCTGCTCTTTGGGGGTCGGTCAAGCGAACATTCGATCAGCTGCGCCACAGCGGGCGGCGTCCTGGCGGCGATTGACCGCGACCGCTACAACGTCATCCCGATCGGGATCACCCGCGACGGCGCCTTCGTGCTCGAAGCGGATGACCCGGCCCGGTTCGCCCTCGACGCCGACGACCTCCCTGAGGTCTTCGACAACGGCACCCGGATCCGCTGGCCGGAAAGCAGCCTGAGCCGCCAGCTGACGGTCAGCGAGGGCGCCGGCTACCGGTCGCTCGGCAACGTGGACGTGGTCTTCCCGATCCTGCACGGGCCGTTCGGGGAGGACGGGACCGTGCAGGGACTGCTCGAACTCGTCGGGCTGCCCTACGTCGGTTCGGGCGTGCTGGCGTCGGCGCTGGGCATGGACAAGCACTTCACCAAGACCGTCTTCCAGCAGGCCGCCCTGCCGGTCGCCCCGTGGCGCACGATCACGGCGACCGAGTGGGCGGAGGCGCCGGGTATGGCGTTCGCCGCCGCGGAGCAGCTCGGGCTGCCCGTCTTCGTGAAGCCCGCCCGGGCCGGGTCGAGCGTCGGCGTCAGCCGTGTGGCGCACCTGGACCAGCTGGCCGAGGCCATGCGCGTGGGCCTGGCCGAAGACAGCAAGGTGCTGATCGAGGCCGGCCTGTCGGGCCGCGAACTCGAGATCGCCGTGCTGCAGGGCCGTCCGGGGGAGCCGACCCGGGCATCCGTTCCCGGGGAGGTCCGAATCACCGGCCGGGACTTCTACGACTTCGCCGCCAAATACCTGGGCGCGGACGGTATCGAGCTGGTCTGCCCCGCGGTCCTGAGCCCCGCGGACGTGGCCGAGATGCAGAGCCTGGCGATTCGCGCGTTCGAGGCGATCGACGGGGCCGGCCTCGCCCGGGTCGATTTCTTCCTGACCGGCGATGGCTGGGTCATCAACGAGATCAACACGATGCCCGGCTTCACCCCCATCTCGATGTTCCCGACGTGCTGGCTGGCCACCGGGTACACCTACCCGGAGCTGATCGACGAACTCATCGCGGTGGCGCTGGCCCGGCGCACTCTTCCCCTCCGCTAGCGGTCCCGCGCCGTACCTCGCGACCCCAGCCAACCGGCTGAACCAGCTGCTACACGCGGCATAAACCCCCACGTTGCCCCGACCGCTTGACTTTGCCGGATTTTCCAGGAGTTCTTCTCACGGCTCGGCGGGGTATTACGCCTTCTGGACCGTGATGGTCCAGTGGGCGTCCCCGACGCGGTCGAAGTGGGTGACCGGGTAGCCGTTGTCCGCAGCCCAGCGCGGCAGGGCATCCGTCGCCTGGGTGCAGTCGAAGTTGATGACGAGTTCGTCGCCGAGGTCGAGTTTCACGATGGCGTCACCGGCTTCCACGACGGGGAACGGGCAGACCTGACCGTCGGTTTCGAGTACGTACTGTGCCATGTCGGGCTTCTTTCTACTGGTTGACCGAGACGCGAACGGGGGAGACCCCGACCCGCGCTGTCCCGGTGATGAAGAGGCGGGTTGCGGCGCCGGTGCCGATGATCATGAAGACCAGTGCCACCCAACCCTGGAGGCCGAAGGTGGCGGTGTCGACCATGCCGTTGCCGATGGTGCAGCCGCCGGCCAGGCTCGCTCCGACGCCCATCAGCGCGCCGCCGATGATGCTGCGGATGGTGGTGAGGGCGTCGGGAAGGCGCACGCGGAACTCGCCGCTGCCTTTCGCCGCGATGAACGAGCCGAGCAGGATGCCGATCACCAGGTACACGCCCCAGTCGATCAGCTGGGGATCGCCGCGCACGAGGTAGTTGATGAGATTCGAGGACGGCCCGGTGATGCCGAGCCCGGATTCGCGCCCGGTCGCCCAGCTGAGCGGCCAGGCGAGGATGGCGAGCGGCGCGATGATCAGGGCCGTGGTGAACGCGCCCCACTTCTTCTCGAACAGGAGATGCCGGATGCCGCTGGTGCGGGGCGGGAGCGACGCGAGCGGCAGGGGCGATCCCCGCCGCAGGTGATGCCGGGCGAGCAGGCCGACGCCGGTGACGAGGACCGCGACGAGCACCCACGGCGAGACGCCGAGGACCCCGTGGATGGTGGATGCCTCCACGGTGATGCCACGCAGCGCCGCCACCGGGGCTGACAGCGCGCCCGTTTTCGAGATGGCGGAGAAGAGGGCGTAGAAGATCAGGGCGAACCAGCTGCCGACCAGGCCCTCGCCGGCGCGGTAGTAGGTGCCCGTGGCGCATCCGCCGGCCAGCACCATGGCGAAGCCGAAGATGAATGCGCCGATGATCGTGGCCAGCCACGCGAACGGTTGGGGGTCGAGGGTGATGACGCCGGCCGCGTCGAAGGCGAAGACGCCCACACTCTGCACGGCGACGACGATCAGGAACGCGGTCAGCCAGCGGGTGCTGCCCGTGATCCAGAGATCCCGGAACGCACCGGTCACGCAGAACCGGCCTCGCTGCATGGTAAAGCCCAGGGCGGCGCCCAGGCCGAGTCCGGTGAGAAGCATGTCGTGTCCCCGTCCATCAGCGGCCGCCCGCCAATTGGCGTCGACTCCCCGGCGACGTTACGTGCCGGTCGGCGGCGCTGCTCCCAGGCGTCGCGGCGTGACGCCAGGAGACGTAACAGTTGACAATGCCGGGTCGTCGCCACAGGGAAGAGATCCCCGAGCGCTTGCCCTGCCGCAGGGCGACTATCGCTCTGAAGCGGTGGGGCGGGGGCGGGGCCGGGATCGGGCGCTGCTGCCGCGACCGGAACCGGCACCGCTCACGCGGCTGGCGCGGTGGTCCTGGGCGGGGACCCAGGTTCGGGTGGAGTCGTAGCAGAGTGGTGCCATGACCTCGGGTTTGCCCCGGACCATGCGGATCAGCCACCCGGAGGTTTCGATGCTGTGGTGGTGGAGCCAGCAGAGCAGCACCCCGTTGCTGATGTCGGTCGGGCCGTGCTGGACCCACGGGATC
>JACMQV010000070.1 GCA_014376815.1 Cryobacterium sp. | reverse complement strand
TTATCGTGCACGGATCTACCGTGACACCAAACAGGAGGTCTTCTCATGCGCACATCACCCAACCGCCTCGTCGCCACGGTCTTCGGTGCCGTCTACCTGCTCGTCGGACTCCTCGGCTTCGCCGTGACCGGAGGCATCAGCTTCATCGCGACCGAGGGTGGCCTGCTCCTCGGCCTCTTCGCGGTCAACCCGCTGCACAACGTGGCCCACCTTCTGATCGGCGCGGCGCTCCTGATCGCCGGCCTGGCGAGTGTTCCCGCCGCGAAGTCCGTCAACACCACTATCGGCGCGGTCTACCTGCTGCTCGGCATCGTCGGCTTCTTCATCGCGAGCACCGCGCTGAACATCCTCGCGCTCAACACGCCCGACCACTTCCTGCACCTCGCCAGCGCGATCGTGCTGCTCGGTGCCGGCCTCGCAACCGACAAGGTCGTCAACCGCACCCACGACCGCGCCGCCACGGCCTGATCGGCCACGGCCCGAACCGCCCTCGTCGATGCCCGATCCACCGAAAGGCACGCCATGACCTCGATCAGCCGCCTCTGGCTCGCCTTCGCCGCGATGGGCGCCGGCACGATCCACCTCGCCGTCGGCGTGAGCGCCCCGGTGCTTCTCGCGATCGTCCTGGTCGGGTTCGGCGCCGCCGAACTCGGCTGGGGCGTCGTGACGCTGGTCCGCGGGCGGCTGGTCGCCACGGACCTGGCCCTGTTCGGCGCCCTCATCCCCGTCTTCGTATGGGGAGCGACGGCGACGCTGGGCAGCGGGTTCGGGCTGCCCGCCGGCGCCACGGGCCTCCCCCTCTTCCCGATGACGGTGGCGTCACTGTTCGGTCTCTTCATCGCCGCGGCCCTCGCGATCGGTCGCCGCAAGGCCGGCAGGGGCAACCGCCAGTCCGGTGGCGCGGGCACCGCCGGGCCGGGCTCCGAGCCAACTGATGCCGCGGCCGCCCCACCGGGCTGGCGCTTCCTGCTCGCCCTCACGATCGGCGGGCTGTTGTTCTCCGGCCTGACCACGCCGGCCCTGGCCGCGACGGAGGCCGGCGCCCACGCCGTGCCGCACGGCTCGCACGGTCTCCCGGCGTCGACGTCCCCCACCCTCGACCCGACTTCCCACCACCACTGACCCCGGGCATCCGTCGCCTCGCGGCTCAGGTTCGTGGCGCGGAGACCTTCGTGGCGCGCAGACCGGGCGGGCCGGTCAGGCGGGCAGGGCAGGCAGGTCGCCGCGGGGACCGTTCATGAACCGCTGCACGTTCTCGTCCACGATGATGTCGCTCGGCCGCAGCGGACGGGTGAGGTAGAGGCCGTCGAGGCTGGTCAGCCGGCTCAGGGCGACGTAGGTCTGGCCTGGACTGAACACCCGCGCCCCGAGGTCCACGATCGCCCGCTCGTAGGTGGCCCCCTGCGACTTATGGATGGTGACCGCCCAGGCCAACCGCAACGGGAACTGCGTGAACTCGGCCACGACGTCCTTGCTCAGTTTCTTGGTGGTGGCGTTGTAGGTGTACTTGAACTTCTCCCACACGGCGGGCTCCACCTCGTGGGTGACCCCGTCGACGTCCACGTAGACCGTGGAGTCGACCCGGGTGACGGTGCCGATGCTGCCGTTCACCCAACGCGGACCGCCGTCCTGCGGGGAATCGTTGCGCAGGAACATCACCTGCGCGCCCACCTTCAGTTCGAGCACCTCGTCGGCCGGAAACGTGCGGCCGCCGAAATCGCCGGTGACGTCCGCCTTGGCGGTGAGGGCCTTCCCGGAGAGCCTCTTCAGGGCGGCCGCATTGATCCGGTTCACGGAATCGTTCCGGGTGGCGAGGGTGATCACGCCCTCCGTCGGCGGCTTCCGCTCCCCCGCCGCGTTGAGCGCCCCGCCGATCTCCGCCGTGACCTGGCCGTGCCGGACCGCGTTGAGCATGAGCTTGAAGTCCGCGTCGCGCTGGCGGTGCACCTCACTGAGCTCGAAGATGCGCAGGTCGGCGTCCCGCCAGACCTTGGCGTCGAAGAACCACATCGACCGGTAGGTGTCGGCGAAGTAGGCGCGCTCATCGGAGTCCCCCGGAACCGGGGCAAGCTGGTACGGGTCGCCGAAGAGCACGATCTGGGCCCCGCCGAAGGTGTCGTTGGGCCGTTGGCGGGCCTGGCGCAGGCTGCGGTCGATCGCATCCATCAGGTCGGCGTTGACCATGGACACCTCGTCGATGACCACGGTGTCGATCGTGTTGAGCAGCTTGCGCAGCTGGTCGTTCTGGTCGATCGGGTGATCGGCGATCACCCCGATCGGCAGCCGGAACAGCGAGTGGATGGTCTGGCCACCCACATTGTGGACGGCGCCGCCGGTGGGCGCCGGGATGACGATCTGCTTGCTGGTGTTCCAGGAGAGGTGGTTCAGCAGCGTGGACTTGCCCGTTCCGGCCCGGCCGGTGACGAAGACGTTCTGGCGGGTGCCCTCGATCGCCTGGAACACCTCGGCTTGTTCGCGCGACAGCGGGATCTCGGACACGTAGGACGCTTTCGATGGGTGCGGGAGGGACATTCCACTGTATCCGCTGTCCTGCGACCGGCGGCCGTCAACACCCGGCCTGTGCACTCCGGCCGAGCGGGTGCCTGCCCGTGGACCCGCGCCATGGGAGGATGTTGACGTGAGCAATGGGGACGGCACGGGCCGTAGCAGCCGGCGACGCGCCATCCTCGCCATGGTCGTGATTGCCGCCCTGCTCTGTGCCGCCTTCGCGGCCGCGATCGGTTCGCTCAACCGCGACCTGTACAGCGCCGGCGGTTTCGTGCGCCAGTACCTCGAGGCCATCGCCCGGCACGACACGACCAGCGCGCTCCAGCTGCCCGGGGTCGAGCTCACGGACAAGGCGCTCGAGGCCGCCAAACTGCCCCAGAACCTTCCGGCCACGCTGCTGCGACCGGCGGTGCTCGGCGCGCTCACCGACATCCACCTGACCAGTGACACCGAGGACGAACCGGGCACGCACACCGTCGTCTACGGTTTCCGCCTCGACGGCAAGCCCGCGTCGATGGAGTTCAGCGTCGCCCGCACCGGCACCTTCGCCGGGGTCTTCGACAGTTGGCGGTTCGCCGCCAGCCCGCTGGCGGTGTTGCAGGTCACGGTGCTTCACGAGGCGTCCTTCACGGTCAACGGCCTGACCCTCGACACCCGGGCACACGCAGCGGCCGACGCCCCGGCCACCTTCTCGAACCAGGCCGCGTACCTCGCGTTCGCGCCCGCGCTGTACTCCGTCGGACACACGTCGAACCTGCTCACCGCCCCGGCCCAGCAGATCGCGGTCACGAAGAACGGGGCCGCGGATGTCACGGTCGACGCCGAACCGAACAAGCCGTTCCTCGATCAGGTGCAGACCGAGCTGAACGGCTTCCTGGACGCCTGCACCACTCAGCAGGTGCTCCAGCCGTCGAACTGCCCCTTCGGCATCGAGATCAACGACCGGGTCAAAGGCGTTCCGGTCTGGACGATCGCGGCCTACCCCGTGGTGGCCCTGACCGCAGGAGAAACCACCTTCGAGATGGCCGACACCACCGGCCAGGCCCACATCGTCGTCGAGGTGCAGTCCCTGTTCGACGGCGACGTCGAGACCCGCGACGAGGACGTCCCGTTCGCGGTCGCGCTGAGTGTGACCGTCCGGCCCGACGGATCGTTGGCGATCCAGCTGCACTGACCCGTTCAGCCCGCCGGCGCGTTCAGCCCGCCGGCGCGTTCAGCCCAGCCGGCGCGTTCAGCCCCGCCGGTCGCGGGAGGCCAGGGCGGCCAGCTGGTCGTTGTACCGCTTCAGCTCCGCCTCGCCGGTGCGGTCCGCGTTGCGGTCGGTGCGCCGGGATTCCTTCTCATCACTGCGGCTCCACTGGATGGCGACGGCGATGGCCAGGGCGATCGTCGGGATCTCGCCGACGCTCCACGCGATGCCGCCGCCCATCTGCTGGTCGGCAATGCCGCTGAGGCCCCAGTCCCGTCCCATCGCGCCATACCAGTCGGCGAGCAGGAGACCGGTGCCGGTCATCAGGGTCACCCCGAAGAAGGCGTGGAAGGCCATCGTCCCGAGCAGCAGGAGCAGCCGGCCGGCATACGGCAGTCGGTAGGGCACCGGGTCGATCCCGATCAACGACTGCACGAACAGGTACCCGGTGATCAGGAAGTGCACCACCATCCACTCGTGGCCGATGTGGTCGGTCGTTGCCCAGCTGAACAGGGAGGAGTAATAGAACACCCACAACGACCCGGCCCAGAGTCCGGCGGCAACAAGCGGGTTCGCCAGGATGCCCGCATAGCGGGAGTGCACGGCCAGCAGGATCCACTCGCGCGGGCCCCGGCTGTCGTCCTGACGCTTGCGGATGGCCCTGGCTGCGAGCGTCACGGGCGCTCCGGGCACGAGGAACACCGGCACGAGCATCGTCAGCGCCATATGCATGAGCATGTGCGACGAGAACAGATAGCTCGCGTAGAGGTTGGCCCCGCCGTTGGTGATGTAGAAGAGGATCAGCATGCCGATGACCCAGAGCACGGTGCGGTAGACCGGCCACTTGTCGCCGCGGCGCCGCAGGCGGGCCACGCCCGCGAGGTAGAAGAAGATCCCGAACGCACAGAACAACACCCAGGCCAGGTCGAACCTCCACTCGGTGAAATACCGGCCGAAGGTGAGCTCCGGCGGAAGCACCTCCCCCGTCAGGATCTGGGCGGGGGTCGCGGTCGGCACCGACGTCGCCACGATTTGCGCGACCGGGGTGGCCGTGCGAGCCAGCGCCGCGGCGACGCCGGAGGCCAGGCCCATGAAGCCCAGTTCGGCCACGACAAGCCACCAGAACCAGGTGCGTGACCGGGCGTCGCCCGACTGCGCGCTCCGTTGCATCCGTGCCACCAGGAAGCGGCGCTGCAGCACCCCGAACCCGCCGAGGGCGATCAGCGCGACCACCTTGACCAGCACGAGAATGCCATAGGGCGTGAGCAGCCGCTCCCAGGTGCCGATGCGCAGCTCGGCGCTGACATAGCCGGTGGCCGCGACGACGATGAAGCAGACCATGGCCAGCGAGGAATACCGGCCGATCACGACACCGATCCGGTCCCCGACCAGCTGTTTGCGGAGCACGACGATGGTGAGCAGGCCGCCGAGCCAGACGGCGGCGAAGACGAGATGCAGGCCAAGGGCGGTGATGGCGACGTCGTGCCCCTCCGCGCCGGCCGCGTGCCCCTGCAACGCCATGGGCACGAGCGCCCCGACGGCGAGGGCCGCCACGAACACCAGCGCGGTCTGGTTCCGCACCGCGAAGCAGAGCACCGTGACGCCCGCCGCGATGAGCGTCGTGCCGAGCCAGGCCTGGCCGAGTTCGATCTCACTGAAGAACTGCCCGGCGGTCGCACTGAATCGGTCGTCGAAGCTGAGCGGCACATTGGTCACCTGCAGGAAGGTGAGGAAGCCGGTCAGCGCCGCGGCCACCGTGAGCAGGGCGGCGGATGCCGCGGCGAAGTCGGGCGCCGTGTTGAATTCCGGCTCCCGCGGGCTCAGCGCGAAACAGGTGAGCACGAGCGCACCGATGGTGCCGGCGGCACCGAGGTTGACGAGCAGTTTGGCCAGCGGAAGACCCCACCGCACGACGGGACCCGGGCCGGCGAGCAACTGTCAGGTGGCGCCGCCGCCATACGCGAGGGCGACCAGGGCCGATAGCACGGCCGCGATCAGGAGGACCGCCGGACCGGAGATGCGCAGGAGACGAGTCACTGACTCAGCCTATCCGCGCCCCACTGTGCTGAACGCCCCGTCGCTCACTGACACCAGGGAGGTTAAACACGGGGG
>JACMQV010000069.1 GCA_014376815.1 Cryobacterium sp. | reverse complement strand
GCCGCCGGTGTGGCCGAGGCCGCGGCCGGAGAGCTGGGGCACGGCCGCGCCGAAGACCGCCACCAGGGGCATCAGCGGCAGGGTGATCTTGTCGCCGACGCCGCCGGTGGAGTGCTTGTCGGTGGTGGGCTTGCCGAGGCCCGCGAAGCTCATCCGCTCGCCGCTGTTGATCATGGCCATCGTGAGGTCCTTGATCTCCCGGCGGTTCATGCCGTTGAGGAAGATCGCCATGGTCATGGCGGCCATCTGCTCGTCGCCGACGTAGCCGCGCGTGTACGCGTCGATCAGCCAGTCGATCTGCCCGGTGCTCAGCTCCCCCCGATCACGCTTGGTGTGGATCAGGTCCACGGCGTCGAAGGCCTCGATACGGTTCGCTCTGGTGCTCACGGTCACTCTTCCTGGTATTCGGCGAGCTGTCTCGGCCCGAAGGCGTCCGGCAGCACGTCATCAATGGTGCGCACACCGGACACGGTCTCGAGCAGCATGCCCGGCGCGGAGTGCTCGTACAGCAGTTGGCGGCAGCGGCCGCAGGGCATCAGGGTGCGGCCGCGACCGTCCACGCAGGTGAACGCGACCAGCCGGCCGCCGCCGGTCAGGTGCAGCACGGAGACGAGGGCGCACTCCGCGCAGAGGGTCAGGCCGTAGGAGGCGTTCTCCACGTTGCATCCGCTGATCACCCGCCCGTCAGTGACCAGCGCCGCCGCGCCCACCGGGAACTTCGAGTACGGCACGTACGCCTTGCCCATCGCCACGGTGGCCGCGTCGCGCAACGTCGCCCAGTCGATGTCGCCCGCCAGGGGCACTGCACCCTCGCCCACCCCGGTCACGATTTGATGTAGGGCTTGCCGGATGCCGCGGGCCCCCGCGACGTGCCGACGAAGCCGGCCACGGCGAAGATGGTGACCAGGTACGGCAGCATCAGCATGAACTCGCTCGGCACCGGGGATCCGATGATGCTGAGCACGTTCTGCAGGTTGCTGGCGAACCCGAACAGGAGCGCGGCCAGGGTGGCCCGGATCGGGTCCCAGCGGCCGAAGATCACGGCCGCGAGGGCGATGAAGCCGGCTCCCGCCGTCATCTCCTTACCGAACGCACCGACCGAGCCGAGCGTGAAGTAGGCCCCGCCGAGGCCGACGATGGCCCCCGCGAGCGACACGTTCCAGAAGCGGGTGCGGGCCACGTTGATGCCGACGGTGTCGGCCGCCTGCGGGTGCTCGCCGACGCTGCGCAGGCGCAGCCCCCATTTGGTGTGGAAGATGCCGTAGTACACGACGGCGACGGCCACGTACATGATGTACACGATCAGGGTCTGACGGAAGAGCACCGGGCCGATGATCGGGATCTCGCTGAGGAACGGGATGTTGATGCGTTCGAACCGGGGCGGCTGGTTAAGTAGTGCCGAGTTGGGCCTCATCACCTGCGAGTACAGGAAGCCGGTCACACCGATCACGAGCACGTTGAGCACGACGCCGACGATGACCTGGTCGACGAAGTACTTGATCGAGAACGAGGCGAGAACCATGGAGACGAGGACGCCGGCGAACATCGCGGCTACCAGTCCGAGGATCGGCTGCTGCGTCAGGGAGGCGACCAGAGCCGACGTGAACGCGCCCGCGAGCAGCTGGCCCTCGATGGCGATGTTGACCACGCCGACGCGTTCGGAGATGACGCCGCCCAGGGCGCCGAAGATGAGCGGCACGGCGAGGCTTATCGAACCGAAGAGCAGGCCCGGCACCGGGATGACCTTGTCGGCTGCGGCCCACGCGAGGAAACCGATCAAGACCAGAACGGCGAAGACGGAGATGAGCCAGATCGGGACCTTGGCCCTGGACCGCACCAACCAGACGCTGATTCCGGTGATGAGAAGCAGCAGTACGCTGATCACGATGCCCGTCATCAGGGTGGGCAGGTCGAGCTTTGGCAGCTGGATCAGGTCCCTCGACGTGGACAGCCGGAAGGAGCTGATGCCGGTCCGGCCGAAGACGACCAGGAGCAGGAACGACAGCACGGTGAAGATGCCAAGGGCGATCGGCGCCTTCCAACTCCTCACGACCTCGAAGTCGGCGCTGGGGAGGGTGGAGGGCTGGACGGGCTGGACAGCCGGAGTCACGGTACTCATTTCGCGGCCACCTCCTGGGTCACGTTGGGGAGGGCCCGGCGGGGGGCACCCGGAGCGGGCAGGCGGAAGATGGCCCGCACGAGCGGGGGTGCCGCGATGAACAGCACGATCAGCGACTGCACGACCAGTACGATGTCGATCGGCACCCCCTCCGCTGCCTGCATCGAGAAGCCTCCGGCCTTGAACGCGCCGAAGAGGATGCCGGCGCCGAAGACGCCCCACGGCTTGGAGCGGCCGAGCAGTGCGACGGTGATCGCGTCGAAGCCGATACCGGAGTCGAGCCCGGCGCCGAACCCGCTGGTGGTGGTGCCCAGCACCTGGTTGATGCCGGCCAGGCCGACCAGTCCGCCCGACAACAGCATCGCGTAGACGTAGATGCGCTTGACGCTGATGCCGGCGACGCGCGCCGCATGGGGGTTCAGGCCGACGGCCCGGAACTGGAAACCCAGGTTCGACCGCGACAGGATCCACCAGGTGAAGATCGTGGCGACGATGGCCAGGATGAACCCGAAGTGCAGGGTGTAGGTCGGGCCCAGCAGGTCGGGGAAGACGGCCGTGACCTTGGTGGCCGGGCTCTTGGGGTTGTTCGACCCGGGGGTCTTCAGGAATCCGTCGCGCAACAGGTAGCTGACCAGGTAGAAGGCCACATAGTTGAGCATGATCGTGGTGATCACCTCGTGTGCCCCGGTACGGGCCTTCAGCAGCCCGACGATTCCGCCCCAGAGCGCCCCGCCGAGGATGCCGGCCACCAGCGCCGCCACCAGGTGCAGGCCGTAGGGCAGGTCGACAGCGAAGCCGACCCAGCCGCCGAGTGCGGCCGCGATCAGCATCTGGCCGCGCCCGCCGATGTTGAACATGCCCACCCGGAAGCCGAGCGCAACACCGAGGCCGGCCATGATCAGCGGGGTCGCGAAGGTGAGGGTCTCGGTGAGCGGCTTGATCCCCGCGGCGAAACTCGGCCGGCGGAAATTGTAGACCGACCCCTGGAACAGGGCGGAGTACGCACCGGCCACCGCGTTCCAGATCGCGCCGAGCAGGTCACCCGGCCGGGAGAAGAAGTAGCCGGAGGCGGCCTGCACGTCCTTGTTGGTGAAGGCGATCATCACGGCACCCACGAGCAGTGCCAGCACAACGGCGAGCACCGAGATGATCGCGTTGCCAGTGGTGATCTCGCGGAACGCCCGATCCCAGCGGGACAGTTCGGGCGCGGGGGCTTTCGTCCCGGCTTCGGTCGGGGGACCCTGTGTCGCGCTCACGCGGCAGCTCCTTCTCCGGCGGGCGCTTCGCCGGCCATCATCAAACCCAGAACGGCGCGCGGGGTGTCGCCCGGCACGATGCCGACGATGCGCCCGCGGTACATGACCAGGATCCGGTCCGCGAGGGCGGCCACCTCGTCGAGCTCGGTGGAGATGACGATCACGGGTGTGCCGGCATCCCGGGTCGCGACGATGCGCTCGTGCACGAACTCGACCGATCCGACGTCGAGGCCGCGGGTGGGCTGGGCGGCGACGAAGAGGCGCAGATCGCGGCTGAGCTCGCGGGCGAGCACCACCTTCTGCTGGTTGCCGCCGGACAGGCGCCCGACGGGCGTTTCAATGCCCTGGGAGCGCACGTCGAATTCCTTCACCTTCTCCCGGGCGAAATCGGCGAGGAAGCTTCGCTGCAGGTTCCACCGTTTGACGAACGGCTTCGCGTTCGAACGGTCGAGCATCAGGTTCTCGGCGATGGTGAACTCACCGACCAGGCCGTCCTCGGTGCGGTCCTCGGGCACGAAGCCGACTCCGGCGTCGAGCACCTGGCGCACCGAATGCCCGCGCAGGGACTTGCCGTCCAGCGTGATCTCCCCCGAAACCCGCGGCTGCAGGCCCATCAGGGCCTCCGTCAGCTCGGTCTGGCCGTTGCCCTGCACCCCGGCGATGGCGAGGATCTCGCCCGTGTGCACGTCGAAGCTGACGTTGTTGACCAGGATCTGACCGTGCGGGTCGAGCACGGTGAGGTTCTTCACCGAGAGGGCGGCGTCCCCGGGCACGGCCGGGCCCTTGTCGACGGTCAGGTCGACCGCGCGGCCGACCATCAGGGAGGCCAGCTCCACGTTGGTGGCGGTCGGGGAGGCCTCACCGACGACCTTGCCCAGGCGGATGACCGTGATCCGGTCCGCGACCTCGCGCACCTCGCGCAGTTTGTGGGTGATGAAGACGATGGACGTGCCGTTGGCCTTGAGCTGGCGCATGATGGCCATCAGCTCGTCGGTCTCCTGGGGCGTGAGCACGGCGGTGGGCTCGTCGAAGACGAGCACCTTCGCGTCGCGGGAGAGCGCCTTGATGATCTCGACCCGCTGCTGCACGCCGACGGGGAGGTTCTCGACGAGGGCGTCGGGGTCGACGTCGAAGCCGAACCGTTCGGAGATCTCGCGCACGTGCTTGCGCGCCGCGGCCAGGTCCAGGCGTCCGCCGGTCCTGGTCTCCTCGTGGCCGAGCATGACGTTCTCGGCCACGGTGAACACCGGAATCAGCATGAAGTGCTGGTGCACCATGCCGATGCCGGCCGCCATCGCGTCGCCGGGTCCGGCGAAGTGCTGCGGCACGTCGTCGAGCAGGATCTCGCCCTCCTCGGCCCGGTACAGGCCGTAGAGCACGTTCATCAGGGTGGACTTGCCCGCACCGTTCTCGCCGAGGAGCGCATGGATTTCTCCGGCCTCCACGGTGAGGTCAATGTGGTCATTCGCAACCAGGGCACCGAATTTCTTCGTAATGCCGCGAAGTTCGAGCTTCATAGGGTCGATTCTATTCAGTGGCGAACGGAAGTTGTCGCACGTGCTCAGATGTTGGCGGCCGCGTGGAACTGCGCTCATGTGTGGGTGTGGTGCTCGTCGGCAGCCGGTCCGCAGCGCCTTAACGCGGCCGGGGAGGCCTGCAAGATGCAGACCTCCCCGGGTCACTCTCGATGCGTACCGCGCTGCCTACTTGGGCGTGGCGGGTGACTCCACCTTGAGCTTGCCGCTGATGATGTCGGCCTTGAGGGCCTCGACCTCGGTCATCAGGGCCGGGTCGACCTTGGACTCCCAGTCGTGCAGCGGGGCGATGTCCACGCCCTTGTTCTTCAGCGTTCCGACGTACGGGTCGGCCGAGAACTCGCCGTTGCCGTCGTCGACGACGATCTTCTTGGTGGCATCCGTCATCTGCTTCAGCACCGAGGTGAGGTACAGCTTGGAGAACTCAGGGGCCGTCTCGAAGAGGTCGCTGTCGACACCGATGATGGCGACGTCCTTGCCGGAGTCCTGGATGGCCTGCGCGGTGCCCTGGAAGAGCGGGCCGGCGACCGGGAGGATGATGTCGGCGTCGGCGTCGATGAAGCCCTGGCTCAGGGTCTTGCCGGCGCTGATGTCATCGAAGCTTCCGGCGAAGGTTCCGGCCTGAGCGGCCTTGTCCCAGCCGAGGACCTTGACGTCGGTGCCCTTCTGCTCGTTGTGGTACGCGACGCCGTCGACGAAGCCGTCCATGAAGATGGTGACCGACGGGAACTGCTGTCCGCCATAGGTGGCGACCGTGCCGGTCTTGGTGGTGCCTGCCGCGAGGTAGCCGGCGAGGAAGGCCGCCTGGGCGGTGTCATACAGAACCGGCTTGACGTTGTCGAGCGTCAACGGGCTGAAGTCGTCGTTGGAGAGCGCGGAGTCGATCAGCGCGAAGTGGGTGTCCGGGGCGGCCTGGGCCGCGTCGCGGGTGGCGTTCGCCAGGGCGAATCCGACCGTGAGCACGAAGTTGCAGCCCTGGTCGACCATGCTGGAGACGTTCGGGCCGTACTGGTCTTCCGACTTGGACTCGGCCTGCTGGAACTTGACCCCGAGTTCGTCGGCCGCCTGGGTCATCCCCTCGAAGCTGGACTGGTTGAAGGACTTGTCGTCGAACCCGCCGAAGTCGGAGACGATGCAGGGACGGTAGTCGGATGCCGCTGCGCCGTTGCTCGCCTTGTCACCGGTCGGAGCCGGCGCACAGGCTGCGAGCAGGGCCACCACGCCGAGCGTGGCAAGACCGCTGAAAACGGCCCTACGTTTCGTGATTGTCAAGATGACCTCCAATAATCGCCCGGCGCGGTATCGCAGGGGCTGTATTGGACTACACGTTACCGAATGTTTCACCGCTCAAAGGAGCAAACTCAGACAGTGGCCGAATGGTTATCAAGCCGCGACTCTGACGGGTCGAAACACCCCCTTATCGGGGGTGACAGTCCGCGCGGGGCGGTTACAGAACGTCGCTGCTACCCGAGAGTTTGAGCGCGTCGACCACGGACTTGACCTTCTGGGCGTTGGCGCTCGTGGTGACCAGCAGGGCATCCGGGGTGTCGATCACGACGATGTCCTCCACCCCGATCAGGGCGATCATGCGGCCGGTGTGGCTGACCACGATCCCGCTGGAGGAGTCGGCGAGCACCCGGGCGCCCTCGCCGAGAATGGCCAGGTCCCGTTTGCGTCCGTTGGCGTGGATCTTCGCGATCGACGCGAAGTCCCCCACATCGTCCCAGTCGAACTGGCCGGGGATCACGGCCAGTTTGCCGCGGGCCGCGACCGGTTCCGCCACCGTGTAGTCGATCGCGATCTTCTTCAGGCGCGGCCAGACCCGGTCGACGACGGCGCCGCGGCGAGGGGTGTCCCAGGCATCGGCGAGTTCCAGGAGTCCGGCCAGCAGTTCGGGCTCGGCGGCCCCGATCTCCTCGAGCAGGCGGTCCGCCCGGGCGATGAACATGCCGGCATTCCAGAGGTAGTGGCCGTTCGCGAGGTAGCCCTGGGCGGTGGCCAGGTCCGGCTTCTCCACGAAGGAGTCGACCGAGCGCGCGCTGGCGGCGCCGTCGATGGGCAGCGCCCCGGCGGTCTTCATATAGCCGAAGCCGATGGCCGGTTCGGTGGGACGGATGCCGATGGTGACGATATAGCCGGCGTCGGCGGCGGCCACCGCTTCGACCACGGCCTGGCGGAAGTGGAAGGGGCTCTTGATCACGTGGTCGGCGGCGAAGGAGCCGATGATCACGCCGGGTTCGCGCTTCTCCAGGATCGCGGCCGCGAGCCCGATGGCAGCGGTGGATTCGCGCGGCTCGCTCTCGAGCACCACGTTGTGGTCCGCCAGCTCGGGCAGCTGGGCCTCGACGGCGGCGCGGTGCGCACGGCCGGTCACGACCATGATGCGCTGGTCGCCCGACAGGGGCGCGAGGCGGTCCCAGGTGTCGCGGAGGAGGGTCTGGCCGGAGCCGGTCAGGTCGTGCAGGAACTTGGGGGCGTCGGCGCGGGACAGCGGCCAGAGGCGGGATCCGATGCCGCCGGCGGGGATCACGCTGTAGAAGCGTTTGAGGACATCCGTGGAGTCTGACATGCGGCCAGACTACCGTCTGGGCCCCGGCGTCACGCCTACCGCCCGGTCCCACTGTTAACGGTGCGTTCACCGGCCCGACCGGGTGAGTGCCTACGCTCGCGGCATGAGGATCGCGGTCATCACCGAAAGCTTTCTGCCCACCGTCAGCGGCGTCACCACGAGCGTCTGCCAGGTGCTCGAGCACCTGGCGCGCACCGGCCATGAGGCCATGGTGATCGCCCCCAGCGGGGCTCCGGCCACCTACGCCGGCTTCCCCGTTCACGGCGTGCCGGCCGCGCGGTACCGGCAGTTCCCGGTGGGCATGCCCAGCCCCCAGGTGCACCGACTGCTGGCCGACTTCGTCCCCGACGTGCTGCACGCCGCATCGCCGTTCCTGCTCGGCGCCCAGGGCATCGCGGCCGCGAACCGGCAGGGCATCCCGAGCGTCGCCGTCTTCCAGACGGATGTCGCCGGTTACGCCCGCCGCAACGGGCTGGGCCCGGCCGCCGCCGCGGCCTGGCGTTTCGTCAAGTGGGTGCACGAGGGCGCCGACCTCACCCTGGTCCCGTCGACGGCGTCGATGCTGGACCTTCGCCGGATCGGCCTCCGCCGACTGGAGCGCTGGGCCCGCGGCGTGGACCTGGCCGGCTACCACCCGAACCGGCGCACCGACCCGGTCGTCGCCGCGCTGCGACAGCGGCTGGCCCCGAACGGGGAACTGGTCGTCGGCTACGTCGGCCGGATGGCGCCGGAGAAGCAGGTGGAGCGGTTCCGGGCGTTGCGGGGCGTGCCCGGCATCCGTCTCGCCCTCGTCGGCGACGGGCCCTCGGTGCCCGGCATCGAACGCGCCCTGGCCGGGATGCCGGTCAGCTGGCTCGGCCGCCTGGACGGGGAGGAGCTGGGCCGCGCCTACGCGAGCTTCGACCTGTTCCTGCACGCCGGCACCGAGGAAACCTTCGGCCAGACCCTGCAGGAGGCGCACGCGGCCGGGCTGCCGGTCGTGGCGCCGCGCGCGGGCGGCCCGATCGACCTCGTCGCGCACGGGGAGAACGGCCTCCTCTTCACCCCGGACGACGAATCGGACCTGCGCCGGTGCGTCACCCTGCTGGCCCGGGACCCGGCGCTGCGGCTGCGGATGGGCGAGGCGGGACGGCGGAGCGTGCTCGGCCGATCCTGGCAGAACGTCTGTGATCAGCTGCTCGGACACTATGAGAGCGTCATCGACGAGCGGGCCGCCGTGCGGGCCATGGTTTCGGTTCCGCTGTCAATGCAGCGCTAGTGGGCACCGGACGTTTTATCTCGGCGCAGAGAGACTTAGGATAGTCACACGTGCGCAGAGCGCATTGCCGGCCTGATTCGTCGAGGCCGCTACTCAGCCAGGGAGGGTTCGTCATGCCAGAGCAGGCAGCGACACTGACATCCCAGCAGAAGACGACATCGCGTCGCCCCGCCGGAACCCTGTATCGGGGCCGTGAGGGCATGTGGTCGTGGGTCCTGCACCGGATTACCGGTGTCGCGATCTTCTTCTTCTTGCTGGTTCACATCTTGGACACCGCGCTGGTACGCGTGAGCCCGGAGGCCTACAACGCGGTCATCAGCAGCTACCAGACGCCGATCATGGGGCTCGGTGAAGTCGCGCTGGTCGGGGCCATCGTCTTCCACGCGTTCAACGGACTGCGGATCATCCTGATCGACTTCTGGAACGCCAGGTACCAGAAGGTCATGTTCTACGTCGTGATCGCACTCTGGGTCATCACCATGCTCGGCTTCGCGCCGCGCCACCTCATCAACGTGTTCAGCGAATAGGACGGGGACACTCATGACAACCACAATCGAAGCTCCCCGCAGCCCGTACGCCCGCACGCCGCGAAAGCGCGGCGTGAACTGGGAGAAGTGGGGCTGGATCTACATGCGCGTCTCCGGCGTCGTGCTGGTCGTGCTCATCTTCGGCCACCTCTTCGTCAACCTGATGGTCGGCGAGGGCGTCAGCGCCCTCAACTTCGCGTTCGTCGCCGGCAAGCTCACCACCCCGTTCTGGGCCGTGTGGGACATCATCATGCTCTGGCTCGCCCTGATCCACGGCGGCAACGGCATGCGCACCATCGTCAACGACTACGCCACGCAGCGCCTCACCCGCGGCATCCTCAAGTCGGCCATCCTGGCCGCCGTGTTGATCCTGATCACCCTGGGCACGCTCGTGGTCTTCACCTTCGATCCCTGCCCGGCCGGCTCCCCCGCCGACCTTCTGCCTTCGTTCTGCTCGGCCATCTAGGAGCTGCTAACACCCATATGACTACGGATGCTGTAACCGCGCCCTCTGAGTCCACCGTCGTGGACGGCGTGCACTACCACAAGTTCGACATCGTGATCGTGGGAGCGGGCGGTGCCGGCATGCGTGCCGCCATCGAGGCCGGCCCCGGCGCCAACACCGCGGTGATCTCCAAGCTCTACCCGACGCGCTCGCACACCGGTGCGGCGCAGGGCGGGATGGCCGCGGCCCTCGCCAACGTCGAGGAGGACAACTGGGAGTGGCACACCTTCGACACCGTCAAGGGCGGCGACTACCTCGTCGACCAGGACGCGGCGGAGATCCTCGCGAAGGAAGCCATCGACGCGGTCATCGACCCCGAGAACATGGGCCTGCCCTTCAACCGCACGCCGGAGGGCAAGATCGACCAGCGCCGGTTCGGCGGCCACACCAGCGACCACGGCAAGGCCCCGGTTCGCCGGGCCTGTTACGCCGCCGACCGCACCGGCCACATGATCCTGCAGACGCTCTACCAGAACTGCGTCAAGCGCGGCATCAACTTCTTCAACGAGTTCTACGTGCTCGACCTGGTCATGACACAGGTCGACGGCGTCGACCAGCCGTCCGCCGTCGTCGCCTACGACCTCTCCACCGGTGAGCTGCACGTCTTCCAGGCGAAGGCGTTCATCTTCGCCACCGGCGGATTCGGCAAGATCTACAAGACCACCTCGAACGCGCACACCCTCACCGGTGACGGCGTCGGGATCGTCTGGCGCAAGGGCCTGCCGCTGGAGGACATGGAGTTCTTCCAGTTCCACCCGACCGGCCTGGCCGGTCTCGGCATCCTCATCTCCGAGGCGGTCCGCGGCGAGGGTGGCATCCTCCGCAACGCCGACGGCGAACGGTTCATGGAG
>JACMQV010000068.1 GCA_014376815.1 Cryobacterium sp. | reverse complement strand
TTGGTGAGCCGGTGATGCATGTCGAGCAGGTGATCCGGCGCCGGGACGGGGAAGTGATCGAGATCTCCAGCCTCTGGCTGCCCGCCCGGCGGTTCAAACTCACTGCCCACCTCTTCCGGTCAGAAGTGGGCGGAGTCTGAACCGGGACTGAACGACGAGTCCGTCAGTTCGGCAACTCGCGAGACCATCAAGACTGAGCGCGGGCACGCCACGAAGCGTAGCCCGGTTCAACTTGTTTTGGTGGACGCGCCGACAGCCTGTTCGGTCAGTAATACGGATGAAGCATCTCTACTCGTTCATACGCCTATCCGTCCAATTCCCGTACAGTCGGAATCCCACCACCTGTCCGTCCATCTCCCGGAAGGCGTACTTTTTCCTACTCCCGCTGGTCGGATTCAACCCGCTCACTGCGCGGGATTGAATCCAGACCCGTATCAGTCGTCGCTCGCGAAGCTCAGCGCCCGCGTCTGGACGGCGGCGGCGATCTTCCGCACCTCCTCGAATTCGGCGTCGGTGCCCGAGTCGATCTCCAGCTGCACCAGCTCGTCGCAGCGGGCCGCCACCCGCTTTGGCCCAGCCTGCGGATCATCACCGCGCGCCTCGAGAAGCGCTTTGATCCACCGCACCCCAAAGGAGGCGTGCATGCCCTCGTCGGCCCAGTCGAATTCCATGTCGTACTGGCTGACGGTGTCGCCGTACTCGCCGAAGCTCTTGGCGCGGCTGGTCTTCTTGCCGATGTTCTTGGTCTCGAAGTAGGCGATCATCCCGATGCGGTAGATGGGGTCCTCGCCCCTGGACGAGTCGAAGAGGAAGTTGGCGAGCGGCAGTTCCTCGGGCCGGTAGCCCCACGACAGCAGCCGGTCGTAGCCCATGGTGGCGTGCCGCGACTCGTCGTAGCACCATCTCGCCGCGTCGACCACGAAGTCCCAGCCGAGTGTCTCGGCAAACGCGTACAGGATCGCGCCGGCGGTCTCGGTGGCCCAGGTCTCGTTGAGGTGACTCACCGCGCTGCGCAGCTGCAGCGCCACGCCGTCTCCGTACGGAAATTCCGGATCGAAGTTGTCGGGCCAGTAAAAATGCGGATGCAGGAAGCGCGGATCGCGGGCGGTGGTCTCGGAGGGCACGAACAGCCGCCGGCCCGGCAGTTCCATCGCCACTGCCGGGTAGCGGGCGCGCGGTTCGGCGCTCACCCCGTTCAGCGCGGTCATCACGGCCTGCAGGGCGTCGGCCCAGCGCCGGGCCGCGTCCCGCTCCTCATCGTTCGCCTGCTCATCCAGCAACTTCCGGAAGCTCCCCAGTTCCCCGATCTGGGCGGCCTTATCGCGCACCGCGGCCTGCAGGAAGCGCAGGCTCGGCCCGTCGGCCAGTGGATCAGCCGCCGCCAGGTAGCGGGTGTAGGCGCTGTGCAGCGCGGGCTTGTAGACCTCTTCCAGGCCGAGCACGAAGGCCAGGGCGTTCGGGGCGTCGGCGGCGGCCGCGAAGACGTGGGCCAGCGGCGCGTCGTCGCCGGTGTCCATCACCCGGCTGGGGTAGCGCAGTTCAAAGACCCGGGTGCGCAGCGAGTCGGCGGCCAGCATGTCCTGCCACAGGTGGCGCGGCAGGCTGGTCTTGACCTCGAAGCGGGCAATGGCCGGCAGCCACCCGGCCTGCGCCAGCACCAGGGCGCGCTCGCAGGTGAAGAAGCGGCGCAGGGTGTTGGCGGCCTCGAAGCGGGAAAAGGCCGCGTGTGTGCGTTTGGCATGCAGGTACGTCATAGTTCTCCTTTGAGTTTGTCGAGCAGGTCGGACCAGACTTCGTTCAGAGTGGCTTTGGCCTGGATGTCCTCGCCGGCGGCCAGATGTTGCAGGGCCTGCAGGTACCGCGGGGAGGACAGGGGCGGCACCCGCGCCCGTGGCAGATGAGAGCGGGCGCGGGCCAGCAGTTCGAGCACCTGCACCTGCACGCCCAGCGCGTCCAGGTAGGCGCTGCGCTCCCGGGCCGAGGCTGCCAGGCGCTCCAGCCGCGCCCAGACCCGCTCGCCCGCGGCCTGCACCAGCCGCTCGCCCTGTTCGGCGCTGGCGGTACGCGGGTCGCGCCCGATCACTCCGTCCAGGGGTTCGGGCCGCTCCAGCCGCTCCCGGTCGACCAGATCGGCCCGCGCCCACAGCATCAGCGAGGTCTCGATCAGGCCGGCGTGGTCGGCGCCGTCGTAGCCGAGGTCGCTCGACAGTTCATAGACCGGACACACGAGCGCGGCGCCGCCGCCCTGCCGCTGATGCCACAGCGCCGCGCGTTTCAGGGCCAGCAGCTGCTCCAGGCCGTAGTGGCCCGGCACCGCGCAGAGCCGCCGGAAGCCGAGGTGGGCGCACTGGGCGAACAGCCCACGGTACAGCGCCTCCAGGGTGTCCGGGTCGAACCGTACGGTGCCTGGAAACGGCACCCCGCCGATGCCCCAGGAGATCGCCGGGGCCACCACGCCCGCCGCTCCGGCCCACTGCCGACAGACCGCCTCGGCCACCAGCGTGTCCAGGCCCAGCGGGAGATGATCGCTGTGCCACTCCACCGTCCCGAACGGCAGGAACAGCGGCGCGTCCAGGGCCACGGCCGCCTCCAGCGTGTCCGGGCGGAGTTCAAGCAGGTGCATGGCCGCCGTCATGCCAGCACCGCCACCACGCGCAGCGCGTCGCCGACGCCGCCGTCGACCAGGGCTGGCAGCTCCTCCAGCGTGACGCGGCGGCTGATCAGCCGCTCCACCGGCAGCTCACCGCGCCGCTGCCAGTGGGCCAGTCGGGGCAGATCGACACCCGGGTGCAGCGCGCCGTAGATGCAGCCGCGCAGTACCTGCTGGCGCCCGAGCAGTCGGCGGGCATCGAGTGGTAGGCGCAGGTCGCGCGGCGCGGCCCCCAGCATCGTGGCCTCCCCGGCCAGTCCCAGCACCGCCAGTGCCTGGGTCATGGTGCGCTCCAGCCCCACCGCCTCGAAGGCGTGATCGATGCCCAGCGTGTCGGTGAGTCGCGTGATCTCGGCCACCGGGTCGGCCGCGCCGGCGTCGACGGTGTGCGTCGCGCCCAGTTCGCGGGCCAGGGCCAGCTTGCGGGGGTCGAGGTCCACCGCCACCACCAGCGAAGCGCGGGCGAGGACGGCGCCCATCACCGCCGAGAGGCCGATGCCGCCGCAGCCGAAGACCGCCACGCTGGCCCCGGCCGGCACCCGCGCGGCCCGCAGCACCGCCCCGACGCCGGTGGCGACCGCGCAGCCGATCAATGCCGCCACCTCAAACGGCACGCCGTCCGGCAGCGGCACGGCGCCCCCGGCGGGGACCACGGCGTAGCGGCAGAAGGTCCCGGCGCGCAGCATCGGCGTCAGTGGCTGCCCGTCCAGGCTGAGCAGGCGCGGTTCCGCGGTGCTCTGCAATGCCTCGCAGTGTTCCGGGCGACCGTCCATGCAGCGGCGGCAGCGCATGCACGGCACCTTCCAGCCGATCATCACCCGCTCGCCGACCGCCACCTGACTCACGCCCGGACCCACCGCGTCTACCACCCCGGCCCCCTCGTGGCCCAACAACAGCGGAAAGGTGCTCAGGTCGCGCCGGGCGGTCAGGTCGGTGTGGCACAGGCCCGCCGCCTCAATCCGCACGCGCACCTCGCCGGGACCCGGCGGCAGCACGTGCACCTCGCGCAGTTCCGTGGGCGCCCCGGCCCCCGGCACCACCACGGCGGTGGACCGGCGAATCTCAGCGGTGGGGGTCCCGGCGTGCGGCATCAGGAGCGCCCGGCGCGCGCCTTGTACTCGTCGGGCACCTTCACGTCCTCCCGCTCGAAATAGGCCCGGACATCGACCCCGCTGCGCAGAATGATGTTGCCCCAGGGCTCGAAAGCCCCGGTGCGCACAATGGCCTTGGCGCTCCGGGCCGCCTCCGAGAGCAGCTGGACGTGCGGCATCGTCCCGAACTCGCTGTCGGGGAAGATGGCGTGCAGCCGCGTCAGCAGCGACGGGTTGTATTCCGCCACCTCCTCGGCGCAGACGACTCGCTCGCAGATGAACTCCTGGGCGATCAGGTTGAGGACCGTGCCGAGGTCCGGCACGTCCCGCACGAGCGCGAGGTCGATCCGCCAGGCGTCCGAGGGAATCGGGAAGCCCGCGTCACAGACGATCAGGGTGTCGCCGTGCCCCATGGCCGCGATGGCGGCGTTGAGTTCCGAATTGAGCAGCCCGCCGCGCTTCACTGCGGGCTCCAGCACAACTTGGCCGCAAATAGACACGTGTCGTTGGTCATACGGGTTCCTTGAGAAATGCTTCGAGTTCGGCGAGGGTGGGGAGGGCCGGGATGACGCCCAGGCGGGTCACGGCCAGCGCGCCGGCAGCCGCCGCCCGGCGGGCCGATTCCGCCACGCCCCGGCCCGGGGGGAGCGCGACGCTCAGCGCCGCGTTGAAGGCGTCTCCGGCCCCGGTGGTGTCGACCACGGCGGCCCGGCGAGACGGAATGAGTTCCAGGCCGTCCCGCGTCGCCACAAGCGCGCCCTGTCGGCCGAGCGCCACCACCACCAGTTCGAGGCCGCGTTCCAGCAGCCGCCACACCAGCGTCTCGGTGGGGGTGGGATCGTTCGGGGCAAGGCCCAGCAAAATGCGCAGCTCCGACTCGTTGGGCGTGAGCACGTCCACGTTCGACAGCACCTCGCCCGACAGCGGCCGCGCCGGGGCGGGATTGAGCAGCGTCCGGACACCGGCCGCGCGCGCGATTCGCAGCGCCTCGGCCACCGGCTCGTCGGGAATCTCCATCACGGCCACCAGCAGGTCGCTTGAGCCGATCAGGTCGGCCGAGGCCTGGATGTCGGCGGCGTTCAGGGCGGTGTTGGCGCCCGGGTCGAGGATGATGAAGTTCTCCCCGGCGGTGTTCAGGACGATGAAGCCGACCGAGGTGTTGCGCTCCTTGACCCGCCGCAGCCGCGCACCCACCCCCTCGGCCGCGAACAGCCGGTCGGCGACCCCGGCGTACTCATCTTCGCCGACCGCGCCGATGAAGTTGACCCTGGCCCCCAGCCGTGCGGCGGCCACCGCCTGGTTCGAGCCCTTGCCGCCCGGCCCCTGGTCGAAGTCCGAGCCGAGCAGGGTTTCGCCCGGCACCGGAAAGCGCGGCGCGCGCAGCGTCAGCCCAACGGCGAAGGATCCAACCACAGTGATGCGGGGGGCAGGGTTCGAATTGATCTCAGGCGGAGATGCGGTCGGCATGGCCGTCACCTCCCAGGGGCCCTGCCGGGCGGCTGGAGATGGCCTCCAGCACACCCGATTCGGTCAGGGCCGCGCCCTCCAGTTCGCTCACGCAGCGCCCGTCGGCCACCGCCACCACCCGGTCGGCCAGGCCGACGAGTTCTGCCACGTCGGAGCTGGAGAACACCACGCTCACCCCGTCCTCGCTTAGGTCACGGATGATCCGGTAGATCTCGGCCTTGGCGCCCACGTCCACGCCCCGGGTGGGGTCGTCGAGTAGGAGCACTTTGGGTCCGGCCGCCAGCCAGCGGGC
>JACMQV010000067.1 GCA_014376815.1 Cryobacterium sp. | reverse complement strand
GGTCAAATCCGTTCATCAGGTTCCCGGTGCCGGTGACCACAATCTCGCTGCCGATGGTCTGGTTGATGGTTCCCGGATCGAAGATCTTGCGCGCGGCTTCCCAGGTTGCGCCACCGTCCGTGGTTCGTGAGAACCACGTCGGCCCGTGATAGCCGACGGAGTGCTCGCCTGCCACCCGAGAGGCCCGTTCAACGGGGAACTCGAGCCGGTCCCACACGGCGTAAACGTAGCGGGAGGAGGTTGGGTCGGCGGTGATTGAGTTCTTGTCGTTGAAGACGTTGAGGTCCGTGTCGCGCTTGAGCACGGCATTCGGACCCCAGGTCGCGCCGCCGTCGGTCGACTTGCTGACCAGAAGCGCGTTCTCACCGCTCAGCGTCTGGTTGAAGCTGAGCGAGAAGGCATAGGCGGAACCGTCCGGTGAAACGCTGACCCAAGGGTCGGTTGAGCGCTCATAATCGCCACCGTTCGCCACTGTGCCTCCTGTGCACCGCGAAAACGCCGGCTGAGTTCTTGACGGTTGCCAGGTGTCGCCGCCATTGGTGGAATACCCGTAGTACGTCGCGTTGGAACCACCGTCAGACCACCGGTCCTGCTGCCAGCCGCCGACGAGATTGTCTTCATTCGCGGGGTTGACCGCAACAGACGGTTCGAGCTCGGTGCCGGGGAAATTGGTTCCGACCTGAGCGGAACCTGGGACGCCGTTGCAGGGAGGACCATCAGCGTCGGCCCCGGCGAACGGGCTGCCGATCGAACTCGCCCGAACGAGCGGACTCGCCCCCAGGGTGCCGGCAACGGCAGCGGTGGCCGGGACCCCCGCCACGGCAAAAGCGCACGCCAGAACGACGAGGACCCGCTTTCGGGTGGCCCCGACCCGGGGATGACGCGGTCCGCTGTTCTGATTCATCCGGGGCTCTCCTTTGAACTCGATCCGTTCGATGTGACGGACGGTACCCCGTGCGGCCGCTCCACGCTAGACCGAGGGAACCCGGGAGCAGCCGCGTCAATCGGCGTCGCGGGTCTGAGCTAGTCTCGGGTCATGGTCACCACAGCGCTCATCCGTCCCGTCGTCGAATCGGATGCCGAGAGCCTCGGCCGCGTCCACGCCACCTGCTGGCACGAGACATACGACAACCAGCTCAGCACGGCTGCGCTCGAGCAGCTCCAGCCCGCGCGACTGGCCGCGATGTGGCGACGATTCAGCTCTCAGGGCCCGCAGTACCGCCAGGTGGCCGCGCTCCTCGACGGGGAAATCGTCGGTTTCGCCGGCAGCGGCCCGGCACGCGACGCCGACAAGCCCGCACCGGCGGAGCTCTACTTCATCTACCTCTTGGACGCCTACCACGGCACCGGCATCGGCCAGCAGCTCTTCGACGCGGTCATCGAGGATGGGCCGTCGTTCCTCTGGGTTGCCGCCGAGAACGCCAGAGCACACTCGTTCTACAAGCGCAACGGCTACGCCCCGGACGGACACGAGCAGGACCAGGAAGTCCTCGGCGAGGAACTGCACGAGGTTCGCCTGGTGCGACCCAGGTCACTTGCCCGGCGCCTGTCGCTCGCCACCGCCGGGTAACGCCCCGCGCGCCGCTGGCGCGCCAGCGGCGCGCGGACGGTCGGGATGGAGTTTTTCGCGACCCGCCGCATCCGTCGCCGGCGAGCCCGGCGTGGCGCGGGTTTCTCCACCCTGAACGAGAGCGGAGCGCTGCGGCCGCGCTAGCGGAGCTGCCCGACCGACGCGAGCGCCATCCGCAGGAGGGCGCCGCGGCCGCCCTCCATCTCGGCGGAGACGGCCTCAGAAGAGGCCTCGGCCGGGGTCATCCAGGTGAGCACGAGGGCATCCTGGCGCGGATCGCAGGTGCCGGTCACTGGC
>JACMQV010000066.1 GCA_014376815.1 Cryobacterium sp. | reverse complement strand
GAGTACGGCTCATGGCCGTCGTAACCATTCGCCAGCTGCTCGACAGCGGCGTGCACTTCGGGCACCAGACCCGCCGTTGGAACCCGAAGATGAAGCGCTTCATCTTCACGGAGCGTTCCGGCATTTACATCCTCGACCTGCTGCAATCGCTCGGGTTCGTCGACAAGGCCTATGACTTCGACAAGGAGACCGTCGCCCACGGCAGCACCGTCCTCTTCGTCGGAACCAAGAAGCAGGCGCAGGAATCGATTCAGGAGCAGGCGACCCGTGTCGGCCAGCCCTACGTCAACCAGCGCTGGCTCGGTGGCCTCCTCACCAACTTCCAGACCGTTTCCAAGCGTCTGGCGCGCATGAAAGAGCTCGAAGAGCTCGACTTCGAGGACACCGCCAAGAGCGGTTTCACGAAGAAGGAAATGCTGATCAAGAAGCGTGAGCTCGTCAAGCTTCACAAGAGCCTCGGCGGAATCCGCAACCTCACCAAGACGCCGTCGGCGCTGTGGGTTGTGGACACCAACAAGGAGCACCTCGCCATCGACGAGGCGCGCAAGCTCGGCATCCCCGTCATCGCGATCCTCGACACCAACTGCGACCCGGACGACGTCCAGTACCCGATCCCGGGCAACGACGACGCCATCCGTTCCGTCGGCCTGCTGACCCGCATCATCGCGGACGCCGCAGCCGAGGGCCTCATCCAGCGCCACGCCAAGCCGGAGGCCGAAGTCGAGCCCCTCGCCGCGTGGGAAGCCGAACTCCTGGCCGCCCCGGCCGAGACCGCACCGGTTGCTGACGAGACCGTCGCGACCGAGACCGTCGCGACCGAGACCGTAGTTGCCGAGCCGGTTGCCGCCGAAGAGGTTGCCGCCCCCGCAGCAGCAGAAGCCGCCGTTGAAGAAGCCGTAGCAGTCGCTCCGGCCGACGCTCCCGCCGAAGAAACCAAGTAAGGGGTCCCGGTATGGCAAGCATCAGCCTCGCAGACGTCAAGGCCCTGCGCGAGCGCCTCGGCACTGGCATGGTCGACACCAAGAACGCCCTCGTCGAAGCCGACGGCGACATGGAAAAGGCCGTGGAACTCCTCCGGATGAAGGGTGCGAAGGGCAACGCCAAGCGCGCCGACCGCTCCACTTCAGAGGGGCTCGTCGCCGCCAAGGAAATCGGCAACACCGCCACCATGATCGAGCTCGCCTGCGAGACCGACTTCGTCGCCAAGGGCGTCAAGTTCGTCGCACTGGCCGACAAGGTCCTGGACGCCGTTGCGGCAGCCGGAGCGACCACGGTCGAGGAAGGCCTGGCCGCACCGGTCGACGCCCAGACCGTCGGCCAGCTCATCGACGGCGAAGCCGCGATCATCGGCGAGAAGTTCGAACTGCGTCGCGTCGCATCCGTCACGGGTGAGAAGTTCGCGATCTACCTGCACAAGACCAGCAAGGACCTGCCCCCGCAGGTCGGCGTTGTTCTCGGCTACTCCGGAGACGACGCAGAGACCGCGCGCAGCGTGGCCCAGCACATCTCCTTCGCGAACCCCGAGTACCTCGCGCGCGAAGACGTTCCCGTCGACGCCGTCGAGGCCGAGCGCCGCATCGTGACCGAGATCTCCAAGAACGAGGGCAAGCCCGAAGCGGCACTGCCCAAGATCGTCGAGGGTCGCGTCACGGCGTACTTCAAGCAGGTCGCACTCCTTGAGCAGGACTACGCCAAGGACAACAAGGTGTCAGTGGGCAAGGTTCTCGTGGATGCCGGACTGACCGTCTCGGGCTTCGCCCGGTTCAAGGTCGGCGCGTAACGAGAATGTGAGTAACGATGGAGACCGGATTGCACTCGCAATCCGGTCTCCTTCTCTGTGTGTGCACCCAGTAGCTCACCCAGTAGTTTTAGAACAGGCACAACGGAAGGACGCGCACAGCATGTCAGATACGGTCAAGAAGCGCAGGGTCCTCCTCAAGCTTTCCGGGGAAGCGTTCGGGGCAGGAAGCCTCGGCGTGAACCCCGACGTCATCAGCGCTCTCGCCCGTGAGATCGCCGAAGCCGCCAAGCAGGTCGAAATCGCGATCGTCGTCGGCGGCGGCAACTTCTTCCGCGGCGCTGAACTGTCCCAGCGCGGCATGGACCGTGGCCGCGCCGACTACATGGGAATGCTCGGAACCGTCATGAACGCCCTGGCGCTGCAGGACTTCCTGGAGCAGGCCGGCGCCGAGACCCGCGTGCAGTCGGCCATCGCGATGACCCAGGTCGCGGAGCCGTACATCCCGCGCCGCGCGGAGCGCCACCTCGAAAAGGGCCGGGTGGTCATTTTCGGCGCCGGTGCCGGGCTGCCCTACTTCTCGACCGACACCGTCGCGGCGCAGCGGGCCCTCGAAATCGATGCCGACATCGTGCTCGTCGCCAAGAACGGCGTCGACGGCGTCTACTCCGACGACCCCCGCACCAACCCGGACGCGCACAAGAACGACCACATCACCTACCAGGAGGCCCTGCAGCGCGGGCTCAAGGTCGTCGACTCGACCGCCTTCAGCCTCTGCATGGACAACGCCATGCCCATGCAGGTCTTCGGAATGGCTCCGCACGGCAACGTGACGGCCGCTATTCTCGGGGCCGATCTGGGCACCCTCGTCTCCAACTAAGCTTGTCAACGCCACCGAAGAAGGAGTCACCGTGATCACGGATGTTCTGTCCGATGCCACCGCACGCATGCACAGGGCTGTCGAAGCCGCGAAGGATGATTTCGCTACCGTGCGAACGGGACGAGCGAACCCTCAGATGTTCGCGAAGATCCTGGTCAATTACTACGGCACGCCGACGCCGCTGGAACAGCTCGCATCCCTCCAGAACCAGGAGGCCCGCACGCTGTTGATCGGCCCGTACGACAAGGGTGCCCTGCGCGACATCGAGCAGGCCATCCGCGACACCCCGAACCTCGGGGCGAACCTCGGCAACGACGGCAACGTCATCCGGGCTACCCTGCCCGAGCTGACCGCGGACCGCCGCAAGGAATACGTCAAGATCGTGCGCACCAAGGCCGAGGACGCGAAGGTGTCCGTGCGCAACCTCCGGCGCAAGGCCAAAGACGAACTCGAGGCGCTCAAGACCGAGGTCGGCGACGACGACGTGGCCCGCGGTGAGAAGGAACTGGAACAGATCACCAAGACCCACGTCGATGCCATCGACGACGCCCTCAAGCGCAAAGAGGCCGAACTCCTCGAGATCTAGGAATTCAGCGCCATGACGGACGATTCGAAGAAAGACCTGCCGCCCAAGCGTGCGCATGGTGTCAGCCGTGCCGAGTTCCGGGCCCAGGTCCAGTCCACCAGGGCTGACATCGAACGTCAGGTGCAGGCCACCCGGGCGCAGCTGGACGCAACGCAGGAGCGCATCCAGGCGCGCACGGGCCGCAACCTGATCCTCGCCACCCTGATCGGCCTGGCGCTGGGCCTGTTCATGCTGTTCAGCCTCATCTTCATCAAAGACCTGTTCATGGTGTGCGCGGCCGCGTTCGTCGGCCTCACGGCCTTCGAGCTTGCTCAGGCGCTTCGTCACGCGGGACGCAACGTGCCCCGCATTCCGGTCGTCCTGGCCGCCGTGTCCGTCGTGCCGGCAGCCTTCTACTTCGGGGCGGCCGGCCAGTGGCTGGCGACGCTCGGCGGCATCCTGCTGATCGGTCTCTGGAGGGTGGTCCCGCTCGTCTGGAGGAGCCACCGCGCCGAACCGGGCAGCGTGGCCGCGGATGTCGGCGCGGGCCTGCTGATCCAGTCCTACGTCGTCTTCCTCGGCAGTTTCTCCGTGCTTCTGGTGGCGCAGCCCGAGGGACAGTGGTGGACGCTCGCGTTCCTGCTGGTCGTGATCTCGGCCGACACAGCGGCCTACGCCACGGGACTGAGCTTCGGCAAGCACAAGATGGTCCCGGCCATCAGCCCCAAGAAGACCTGGGAGGGCTTCGCGGGCGCCGGTGCCGCCTGCGTGGCTATCGGCGTGCTCCTGTCCGTCCTGATGCTCCACCAGCCCTGGTGGTTCGGCCTCATCTTCGGGGTCGTCATCCTTCTCAGTGCGACCTTCGGCGACCTGGCGGAATCGCTGATCAAGCGCGATCTCGGCATAAAGGACATGAGTTCCTGGCTACCCGGTCACGGCGGGTTCCTTGATCGGCTCGACTCGATCCTTCCGTCGGCCGCAGCCGCGTATGCGCTGTACCTGATCTTCGCCTGACCGTTGCCGCTTTCGACAGAGGAGATGCTGTGAGGCACAATGAGGCAGTGACCACCACCTTCCCCCGCACCCCCAAGAAAACGCTGGGCTATGACGCCGAGCAGGTCGAGGCGTTCCTCGAAACGGCGCGGAAGGCCTATGACGGCAACGACGTCGCAGACGGCGATGAGCTGACGGCCGAGAGCATCCGCCACACCGCATTCAGCATGCACAAGGGCGGCTATTCTCCCGCCCACGTGGACGCTGCGCTCGAACGACTCGAGGATGCCTTTGCCACGCGCGACCGGGACCGGGCCACGCGCGCGCAGGGGAAGGACGCCTGGCTGCAAGAGGCGCACGGCCTGGCCCAGGTGCTCGTCAACCGGCTCAGCCGCGATGACCACCACCGGTTCTCCCGGGTCAGCGTCCTCACCGTCGGCTACAACCGGGCGGATGTCGACCGGTTCGCGTCGCGGCTGGTGCGGTACTTCGAGGAGGGCTTCCCGGTCACCGTCGAGGACGTGCGGTGTGCGGTCTTCCGGCGCCAGCGGGGTGGCTATCGCGAAGCCCAGGTGGACGTCGTCCTGGACGGCGTCGTCGACGTGATGCTGGCGGTTCGCTAACACGCATGTCGTTATCTGGCTGTTATGCGAGTTTTGGGTTAGGCTCAGGACATCGTGGGTAGACATCTGAGCATCATTCCGTCCGAGCACGCCACCAGGCCCGCAAGGCTCGCTACGAGAAGGCCCCGATCCCGGGGGCATGCTTCACTTTTCGTCTTCGCCTTCACGGCTGCTGCTGCCTTCGTGCTGGTCAGCGTCGTTGACCCGTACTCCGGCGCCACCGCGTCACCGTATTTTCAGGTCGTCGGCGTGCGCCAGCACGCGGGGCCCGCCCAGGAGATCCAGGTGGCCGCGGGCTACGCGAACACCGTGACCCGTGACGGGTTCACCGTGAACGAGAAGCCCGCGCCCGTTCCGGTCGCGGCCCCCGTCGCCTCGAAGTCCGCTTCGTCCTCGGCGCCGACGGCGGCCGTTCCCGACCCCGGCTCGGCTCAGGCCATCGCGGCGGGCATGGTGGCGGACCGGGGCTGGGGTGACGATCAGTTCAACTGCCTCGTCTCCCTGTGGAAGAAGGAATCCGGCTGGCGCGTCAACGCCGAGAACTCCTCGAGCGGCGCGTATGGCATCCCCCAGGCCCTGCCGGGCTCCAAGATGGCGTCCTCCGGTGACGACTGGCAGACCAACGCGGCTACCCAGATTGACTGGGGCCTCGGCTACATCACCGGACGGTATGGAACGCCCTGCGGTGCCTGGGCGCACTCCAGCGATGTCGGCTGGTACTAGCGCACCCAACGCCCACCGCGCCGGTCGCCCCGACGTAGACTGTGCCCATGGCCCGCAGCAATAGACCCCGAGGCCGGAAACCGCCAGGGTCGGGCGATGAGGATGACGGCCTGTCCCGTCTGAGGGCCGGCTGGCGCCGAACGGAATCCAAACGTGACGGCCTCTGGACCGTTCAACCGGTGACCGGCGTTCAGGCCGTGAAGGCCTACGTCTGCCCGGGGTGCAACCTGCAGATCGCCCCGGGCCTCGCCCATCTGGTGGCTTGGCGCAACGACGGCCTGATGGGCGAGGCCGCCGACCTGGCCGCCCGCCGGCACTGGCACACGCACTGCTGGAAGATCAGATAGGGATGCCGCACCGGGCGGACGAGAGGGAGAAACCGTGAGTTCGAGCGTGGTAGAGATTCGCGGCGGGGTCGAACTGCCGGCGGTGCGGGAGCAGATCGAGCTGCACACCAGCGACGGCCTGACCCTGGTGGGGGAGTTGGCGACACCGGTGGACCGGCCGCCGGTGGCCACTCTCGTCACCCTGCATCCGTTGCCCACGCACGGCGGGTTCATGGACTCCCACATCCTCCGCAAAGCCGCCGGCCGGTTGCCGGCCCTCGCCGACCTGGCCGTGCTGCGCTTCAACACCCGCGGCACCAGCTCCCCGCGCGGTACCAGCGGCGGCAGCTTCGGCGGCGGCGACGCCGAGCGGGAGGACGTCGCGGCGGCCATGGCCTTCGTCGCCCGGCGCGGTCTGCCGAACCCCTGGCTGGTCGGCTGGTCCTTCGGCACGGAACTGGCGATCAAGTACGGCCTCGAGCACCCGATCAGGGGTGCCATCCTGCTGTCGCCGCCCCTGCACCGGGCCTCGGATGCGGAGTTGGCGAAGTGGGCGGGGAACGAGCGAGCCCTGGTCGCGATCATCCCGGAGCACGACGACTACCTGCGGCCCGCGGAGGCCCGTCTGCGTTTCAACAGCGTGCCGGGCACCCGGTTCATCTCCGTGGACGGCGGAAAGCACCTGTGGGTCGGCGAGAGCCAGACGAGGCGGGTCCTGGACGAGATCGTCGCCGTGGTCAACCCGGCCGCAGCGCCCCTGCCGACCGAGTGGACCGGCCCGCGCACCTAGACGTGCCGAGTCGTCAGAGCTCGTTCTGCCTCGGCACGACGACCTGCTTGATGATCATGATGGTCGCCGCCGCGACAGGGATGGCGATGAGGGCACCGAGGATGCCGAGCAGGTTTCCGCCGGCGAGGGCGGCGACGACGACGACCGCCCCCGGCACGGCGACGGCCCGGTTCATGATGTTCGGGCTGAGCAGATACGCCTCGACCTGCATGTAGACGAGGTAATAGATGGCCGCGACCAGGGCCGTGAACGTCGAACTGCCGATTCCGGGGATCAGGCAGGTCAGCACGATGATGATCGAACCGGTGATGGTGCCCACGAGGGGGATGAGCGAGAACAGGAAGGCGATCAGCGCCAGCAGGGCGGGGAAGGGGGCCCCGATGATGGACAGGAAGATGAAGCTGAGCACGCCGTTGCACAGGGCCAGGGCGCCCTGTCCGATCACGAACCGGCCGACGGCCGTCGTGATCTGTTCGCTGAGGTCGGCGAACCGCTCCCGCTTCGAGGCGGGCACGAGCTGGTACGTCGCGTGCTTGATGCTGCTCAGCGACGCCGTGAAGTACAGCGTGAGAATGAGGATGATCAGCGCGCCGAACAGGCCCGTCACCACGGCGATGCCGGACTGGATCACGGTGGTCGTGATGGACGTCAGGTTCGTGCCGAGGAAGTCCGTCACCGAGGCGACGATCTTGGAGACTTCGAGGCCGGGGAACTGCTTCTGAACGTCGGCCAGGAAGGTCGAGGTGTTGACGGACTGCACCAGGTCGGGGATGGCCTTGGAGAGCTTGGCCACCTGGTCGACGATGATCGGGGCAACGGCGAAGACCATTCCGGTGAGCACGCCGAGCACGACGACCAGAACCGTCAGGATGGCCCACCGGCGCGGGAACTTCTTCTTCTCGAGCCAGGAAACGGCCGGGTCGAGTCCGAGGGCGAGGAAGAGCGCCGCACCGATGTACGTGATGATCGTCTGCAGGGAGATGACGGAGGAGATGATCAGCAGACCGACCCCGACGCCCAGAGTTCCGATCAGGCCGACTCGGAATGCATTCTGAATCTTCACGTGCTGCTCCCCATTAGCGACGACTCGTCGTCGGTGCTCATCGTCGGTAGTGGTCGTGCTGGTGCTGGTGGTGTGCAGGATTACAGGAGCCGGTGATGCCCGGCCGGGACGCTACTCGTCCGAGGTGACCTTCTCCGCCTGAGTGAGCAGGCCTCGCAGGCTCTCGAAGTAGCCGGCCACGGCGTCACGCTCAATCCTAATCTGGGACAGGCGCTCCTCGGCGTCCGCGACGAGCACGCGGGTGCGCAGTTCGGCCTCGGTCACGAGCGCCGTCGCGCGGGTTTCCGCGTCCCGCACCATTCGTTCCGCGGATTCCTCCGCGGCCTTCTTCACCACCCGGGCCTCGTCGCGGGCGTCCGAGTCCAGCTGGTCGTTCAGGGCACGAAGTTCGGTTGTGCGCTGGGTGGTCTCGGCGAGTTGCTTCGTCGCGTCGGCGACGTACTTCTGCGTTTGGGCGACGGCCTCCTGATGACGGGTCAGGTGCCCCTGCTCTGCCTCGTCCCGGCGGGCCTTCAGTTCCACGTCCAGGTCGGCCCTGGTCTGGTCGATCTCTCGCTTCAGCTTCGCGCCCTCGTGTTCGCCGCGCTTGCGAGCGGCCGTGAGGTGGTTGTCGAGGTCGATCCGAAGCTGCTCGCTGTCTGCGGAGAAGTCGGCTCGGGCCTGCTCGTGCTCGCGCCCGAGGTCGGCCCGGGACTGCTCGGTTTCCGCGGCCAGGTCGGCGCGCGCCTTGTCGATCTCGCGAGAGAGGTCCGCCCGCTGCCGATCGAGGTCCCTGTCCAGGTCGGTCTGGGCCTGTTCGGCGGCGATCGCCTGGTCGGCGTGGGCCTGCTCGATCTCCCGTTCGAGGTCGGTGCGGGCCTGCTCGATCTCGATGGCGAGGTCGGTGCGCGCGGCCTCGGTCTCGTGGGCGAGGTCGATCCTGGCCTGCTCGGTCTCCCGGGCCAGGTCGACTCTGGCCTGCTCGGCCTCGGCCGCGAGGTCGATTCTGGCCTGCTCGGTTTCGCGGGCGAGGTCCGCGCGCTGCTGGTCGAGTTCGTGCGCGACCTCGGCCCGGGTCAGCTCGGTCTCCCGCGTCAGCCCGGCCGCGATCTCCTGGGCCTCGGTTGCCTCCCGCTGGGCGACCACGCGCACCTCGGCGGCTTCGCGCTCGGCCTCGGAACGAATTGCGGCGACTTCGCGCTTCACGGTGGACCGCAGCTCGGCGGCCTCGGTCGCCACGGCGCCGCGGATGGCGGCGGCCTCCTGCAGGGCGTCCTGGGTGAGTGTCGTGGAGTCGTCATGGGCGCGGGCCAGGAGGTCGTCGGCCTCGGCGATGGCGTCGTCCATGATGCGACCGGCCTTCACCCCGGCATCCGAGAGCGCGCGGTCGGCGCGGTCCTTCGCCTCACGGCGCAGGGTCTGAACTTCGCTGGCCGCGGAGGCGCGCAGCCGTTCGGCGTCGATGTCGGCCTGGGCGATGACTCGAGTGGACTGTTCCTCCGCAACGCGCAGGGTGTTCTCCAGCTTGGTGCCGAGGCCGGAGAAGGTGGGGCTGCCCACTTCCTCGATTTCGGCGTTCAGGTCTTCGATGTGGGCGTTGAGGCGTTTGACTTCCTTGCTCGCCTCGGTGCCCTGGCTGTTCGCCTGAATCAGGTCGCGACGGAGGCCCTGGATGGCCTTGTCGACTTCTTCCCGGTCGTATCCGCGGAATACCTGGGTGAAATCAGCTTCGTCGATTGCCACGCTATCTCCTCAAAATCGGACTCGGACTCCCGGTTACGGTGCACCCGGGAGGAGTCCCGTTAATTTTAGTATGTCGGGGAGGAGTCGTCGGGTCCCAATTGGGGCACTATTAGGCAGCTCTCAGGGGCAACCAGTATCGTGAAACGTCCTGCCTGTTTCTCCCCGGGCCCGAATCCGGGCAGTGCTCCCCGAAAGCGTATGGTGAGCGGCTGGCAACTCAGAAGGGTTTTCGTGCGTTTTGTTCTTGCCATTGTGGCATTCGTCCTTGCGGCCGCGATGATCGTGCTCGGTATCGCTCAGCGCACGGTCTTTCTCGAACCGGCATCCACCAGCCTCAGCGCGACGATCGCGGACGAGGCGAGGTATGCGGTCATCGAGTCCAGCGCGCTGACCGCGTTCAACGGCAGCCAGACCGTCACCGTCACCGGCGCCGACACCGTCTTCCTGGCCTACGGCCGTTCCAGCGATGTGAAGGCCTGGCTGGGCGACGACCCGTACGCGGACATCCGTCAGGCCAAGAACGCCTCCGCGCTCAGCAGCAAGATCGTCCAGGCCCCGGCGGCCGAAGCGGGATCTGCCGAGGCGGCCGCACCCGCGGCCGAGACGATCCCCGACCCGGCCGGTTCCGATATGTGGCTCGAGGAATTCACCGCCAAGAAGACCCTGACCACCACGGTCAACGTGCCGGCGGGCATCTCCCTGATCGTCGCGTCGGACGGAACCGCGGCCGCGCCTACGACGGTCACCCTGTCCTGGCCGATCGACAACTCCACGCCCTGGGCCGGCCCGCTGATCGTCGGCGGCGGTGTCGTCGGCCTGATCGGACTGATCCTGTACCTCCTGGCCCTGCTGCACCTGCGCCGCTCTCACGGGCCGCGCCGCAACCTGCCGCGCGGCCCACGGATGCCCCGGCTCCCGCGGGTGCCGCGCCCCAAGGCGATCAAGGCCAGCGAGATCACCGGGTCGCGTCGATCGATCACCCGTTCCATGGTCAGGGTCGTGCCCGTGGTCCTGGTGTCCGGCCTGGTGCTGAGCGGGTGTTCGGCCGACTTCTGGCCGAGCGCGCCGTCCGCCCCGAAGGCCACGGCCACGGGCACCGCGACGCCCGGGGCAACCGACCTCCCGGCGGCCGAGGATGTCCCGCCGCCCGCCGTCACGGTGCCGCAGCTTGAGCGGATCGTCTCCGAGATCTCCACGCTCTCCACCGACGCCGACGCGAAGCTGGACGCCGGCGCCATCGCGACTCGGTTCTCCGGACCTGCGCTCGCGGAACGGCTGGCCAACTACAAGGTGCGGGCCGTCGACCCCGCTCTGAAGGCCGTCCCCGCCCTGCCGAAGGCACCCCTGACGCTGAAGCTGCCGCAGCAGTCCTCCAGCTGGCCGAGGGTGGTCCTGACCGTCATCCAGGACAAGGCTGCCCCCACCGTGGCCCCGCTGGCGCTGGTTCTGAGGCAGGAGAGTCCGCGTGCCGACTACCTCGTCGAATACGCGATGCAGCTCGAGCCCGCCGCGAAGGTCCCCGACCTGGCGTCGGCGAGCATCGGCGCGCCGATCATCGCCCCCGACTCCAAACTCCTGGTGCTGCCGCCGGGCGACGTCGCCGCCGCCTACGCCGACATCCTGATGCAGGGTGAGGCCAGCCCCTCCTTCGGCATGTTCGAGGCGGAGGGCGACACCTTCCGCACCCAGGTTGCCACCCTCAGGGCCGACAGGATCGGCAAACTCTCCAAGACCGCGTCGCTCGAGTTCGCGACCGCCGTCGGCAAGGGGTCCAGGGTGGCCCTGGCCACCAACGACTCCGGCAGCATCGTCGCGGTGAGCCTGACCGAGACGGAGACCGCTAAGATCCTCGATGGCGGCGCGACGGTGCAAACCGAAGGTGCCAGCAAGGCGCTCTCGGGTGTGGACAAGACCGCCAAGGGCATCCAGAGCGTCTACGGAGACCAGCTCCTGTTCCACGTGCCGGCAGCGGGTTCGAAAGAAAAAATCGTCCTCCTTGGCATTGCCCAGGGACTCATCTCATCCTCGGAGATCCCATGACCACAGTCCCCCCGTCCGGAATGAACATGCGCGGCGCCGTCGACCTCTCGTCGTTGGTGAACCGCCCCGCGCCTGCGGCTCCCGGTTCCCCGGCCGCCCCGGCGGGGGCGCCGGTGCCGGTGCCGAGCCTGGTTCTCGACGGAACGGACGCGAACTTCGGGGAGGTACTGGAACTGTCCATGACGGTGCCGGTCATCGTCGACCTCTGGGCCGAGTGGTGCGAGCCGTGCAAGCAGCTCTCGCCCGTGCTGGAGAAACTCGTTGCCGAGTACGCCGGCAAGTTCGTGCTGGCCAAGGTCGATGTCGACGCGAACCCCCAGCTCACGCAGGCTTTCCAGGCGCAGTCGATCCCGACTGTGGCCGCTGTCATCGGGGGCCAGCCGGTGGCGCTTTTCAACGGTGCGCTGCCCGAGGCCCAGGTGCGTGAGGTTTTCGAGCGCGTGCTCGAGTTGGCGTCGGAGCACGGGGTCACCGGAACCGCTGCCGCCCCCGCGGGCTCCGCGGACGGCGCCGGGAACCCGGCCGAGGCGCCGGTTCCGGCCGAGCCGGAGCTGCCACCCCTGCACCGCGAGGCCTACGACGCGATCGAGCGGGGGGACTACGACGCCGCGATCGCCCTGTACAAGACCGCGCTGGCCCGTGACCCCCGGGACAACATGGCCGTCGCCGGTCTGGCGCAGGTGAGCCTGCTGGCCCGGTTGCACGGCAAGACGATGGCGGAAATCCGGGCGGCGGCCGCTGCCTCGCCCGGGGACCTCGACGCGCAACTGCTGGTGGCGGACCTTGACCTGTCCGGCGGCCACATCGAGGACGCCTTCGATCGGCTGCTCGAACTCTTCCCCGCGCAAGAGCCGGCCGGTAAGAACAAGATCCGCGAGCGCATCCTCGAACTGTTCGAGGTCATCGGCCAGGACGACCCGCGCGTGCCGCCGACCCGCTCGCGTCTCACCGCGCTGCTCTACTAGACGAGCCGTCGAACCAATTCGACGGAGATTCTGGTCGGAAATGGCTTTTCGGTAGCATGTGGGGCCGATTTCGGCAGAATCTCCGTCGAATTCGTTCGGGACGGAGTCGCTTGGGCCCACGCACCTGAAGCCAGGAATAGCCCCCTCGGCGACGCCGAGGGGGCCATTCTTGTCGCTGTCGCTGTCGCTGTCGCTGTCGCTGCGCTTAGCGGCGCAGGCGCAGCCAGAGACCCGCGAGGGGTGGCAGGGTGAGAACGGCGGATGCCGGGCGTCCCGCCCAGGGGGTCTCCGACGCTTCCACGGCGCCCAGGTTGCCGACCCCGGAGCCGCCGAATTCTTCCGCATCCGTGTTCAGGATCTCCTCCCACACTCCCGCTAACGGCAAGCCGACCTGGTAGCCGGTGTGCGGCTGGCCGGAGAAGTTGAACAGGCAGGCGACCGGGTTGCCGTCGTTGTCCCAGCGGAGGAACGAGATGACGTTCTGGGCGGCCGCGCCCCCGTCGAGCAACTCGAACCCGCTCGGGTCGTTGTCGCGCGCCCAGAGGCTCGTAGTGGCCCGGTAGACCCGGTTGAGCTGGCCGACCAGGTTGAACAGGCCGCGGTGAGCCGGCTGGTCCAGGGTCCACCAGTCGAGGCCGCGCGACTCGCTCCACTCGGAGCGCTGCCCGAATTCCTGGCCCATGAACAGGAGCTGCTTGCCCGGGTGCGCCCACATGAACGAGAGGTAGGCGCGCACGTTGGCGAGCTGCTGCCAGGAGTCACCGGGCATCTTCGACACGAGGGAGCCCTTGCCGTGGACCACCTCGTCGTGGCTGATCGGCAGCAGGAAGTTCTCGCTGAAGGCGTAGACGAACGAGAAGGTCATCTCGTTGTGGTGGTAGGCGCGGTACATCGGGTCCACCTGCATGTACTCGAGGCTGTCGTGCATCCAGCCCATGTTCCATTTCAGGCCGAAACCGAGGCCGCCGCCCGAGGTGGGGGCCGTGACTCCGCCCCAGTTGGTGGATTCCTCGGCGATCATCACGGCGCCGGGGTTGCGCTTGTAGGCGGTGGCGGTGATCTCCTGCAGCAGGCTGATCGCCTCGAGGTTCTCGTTGCCGCCGTAGATGTTGGGCTCCCACTGGCCGTCCTCGCGGGAGTAGTCCAGGTAGAGCATCGAGGCGACGGCGTCGACCCGCAGGCCGTCGATGTGGAACTCCTCGAGCCAGTACAGAGCATTCGCGACCAGGAAGTTGCGCACCTGCTTCTGACCGAAGTCGAAGACGTAGGTGCCCCAGTCCATCTGCTCGCCGCGGCGCGGGTCCGCGTGCTCGTAGAGCGCCTGCCCGTCGAAGCGGGCCAGGGCGAAGTCGTCCTTGGGGAAATGCCCGGGGACCCAGTCCATGATCACGCCGATGCCGGCCTGGTGCAGCCGGTCGATCAGGTAGCGCAGGTCGTCGGGGTGGCCGAAGCGGCTGGTCGGCGCGTAGTAACCGGTGACCTGGTAGCCCCACGAGCCGCCGAACGGATGCTCGCTGAGCGGCATGAACTCGACGTGCGTATAGGCCAGCTCGTTCAGGTACCCGATCAGTTCGTCGGCCAGGTCCCGGTAGCCCAGGCCCGGTCGCCAGGAGCCGACGTGCATCTCGTAGATGCTCATCGCCCGGCCGTGCGGGTCGGACGCCGAGCGCTCGGTGAGCCAGCCGGCATCCCCCCACTCGTAACTCGTCTCGCCGATCACGGAGGCGGTCTTGGGCGGGATCTCGGTGTACCGGGCCATCGGGTCGGCCTTGCGCACCCAGTCGCCTGACTGCGCGAGCAGTTCGAACTTGTAGTTGGACCCGGCGGCCAGCCCGGGCACGAACAGCTCCCAGACCCCGGTGCTGCCCATGTTGCGCATGGAGTGCAGCACGCCGCTCCACTGGTTGAAGTCGCCGATCACCCGGACGGCCTGCGCGTGAGGCGCCCACACCGAGAAGGACGTGCCGGAGCCGGTGCCGAGCGAGCCCACGCGCGGCCGGTAGTGCGCGCCGAGCACGTCCCAGAGCCGCTCGTGCCGGCCCTCGCCGATCAGGTGCAGGTCGAGCTCACCGAGGGTCGGCAGGTACCGGTACGGGTCGTCGACGATCCAGGTGGGGGCGTCGCTGTAGCGCGCCTCCAGCACGTAGTCCTGCAGGCCCAGGGTGCTGACGCCCTGCCAGATGCCGTGGCTCAGGTGCGCCAGTTCCACGTGGGCGCCGGTCGACAACACGGCGATGACCTCGGTGGCCAGCGGCCGCAGGGCACGGATGACGGTGAGCGGGTCGCTGACGCCGGCCGCGGCGAGCAGGTGCTGGCCCAGGATCTCGTGCGGGTTGTAGTAGCTGCCGGCCGCGACGGCTTCCAGGACCTGAGCCGGGATGACCGGCAGGGGGGCCCCCGCGCTGGAGCCGGGGTGGGCGTGCTTCATGTGAGTGGTCCCTTCACGTGCAGGATGTGCACCGGTTCGGTGAATGCGTCGAGGCGCACGAAGTTGTCGGCCGACCAGATCCAGACGGCGCCGGTGACCAGATCTTCGACCTCGAAAGACTCGCCGAGCGGGACGCCGAAGCGGGTGACGTCCAGGTGCACCAGGGTCTGGCGAACAGAGTGCGGGTCCACGTTGGCCACGATGATCAGCGCGTCGGAGGCGCCGGTGCCGGTGAACTCCGCGCCCAGGAACTTGCTGTAGACGAGGATGGCCTCGTCTTCGCTCTCGTGGAGGTCGAGGTTGCGCAGCTGTCCGAGGGCCGGGTGCTCGCCGCGAATGCGGTTGAGCAGGGTGACGTAGGGCGCCAGGGAGGCGCCGCGTGCCTCGGCCGCCGCGAAATCACGCGGTCGGTACTCGTACTTCTCGTTGTCGACGTTCTCCTCGGCGCCGGGCCTGGCCACGCTTTCGAACAGTTCGAACCCGCTGCACATGCCCCAGGTCGGAGCCGCCGTGGCCGCGAGGGCGGCGCGGATCTTGAAGGCCGCCGGGCCGCCGAACTGCAGGTACTCCGAGAGGATGTCCGGGGTGTTGACGAACAGGTTCGGGCGCAGGAAATCGGCGGTTTCGTGGGCCAGGCCGTCGAAGAACTCCGACAGCTCCTCCTTCGAGTTGCGCCAGGTGAAGTAGGTGTAGGACTGCTGGAATCCCACCTTGCCCAGGGCCTGCAGCAGGGCCGGGCGGGTGAAGGCCTCGGCCAGGAAGACGACGTCCGGGAACTCGGCCGTGATCTCGTGGATCAGCCATTCCCAGAAGTCGAGCGGCTTGGTGTGCGGGTTGTCCACCCGGAAGATGTTGATGCCCACTCCGATCCAGTACCGCACGATCCGGAGCACCTCGGCGCGGATCCCGTCCGGGTCGTTGTCGAAGTTGATCGGGTAGATGTCCTGGTACTTCTTCGGCGGGTTCTCGGCGTACGCGATCGACCCGTCGGGCAGGGTGGTGAACCATTCCGGATGCTCGGTGACCCAGGGGTGGTCGGGGGAGGCCTGCAGGGCCAGGTCGATCGCGATCTCGAGGCCGTGGCCGTGGGCGGCGTCGATGAAGGCGGTGAAGTCCTCCACGGTGCCGAGATCCGGGTGGATGGCGTCGTGGCCGCCGTCGGCCGAGCCGATCGCCCAGGGCGAGCCGGGATCTTCCGGCCCGGCGTTGAGAGTGTTGTTGGGGCCTTTACGGAAGGACCGGCCGATCGGGTGGATCGGCGGCAGGTAGACCACGTCGAAGCCCATGGCGGCCACTCCGGGCAGCCGGTCCGTGGCCGTGCGGAAGGTGCCGCTCTGCCACGATCCGTCCGCGCGCTTCCTGGCACCCTCGGACCGGGGGAAGAACTCGTACCAGGATCCGACGCCTGCGCGGGTGCGCTCGACGAGGACGGTGCGCGGGTTGGAGACGGACTCGAGCCCGGCGAGCGGGCGGACAGCGGCCGCGGCGTCCAGCTTCTCGCTGGAGAGCACGGCGAAGCGTGCAGCCGGGGATGTGGCCGGATCGGCGAGCGTCTTCGCCCCCGCCGTGAACCGGCGCCGCTCGGCCAGAGGCCGCCCCTTGTCGGCGGCGGCGCGCCTCAGCAGCTCCGACCCGATCAGGTACATCAACTCCACGTCGACCCCGGCCGGGATCTTCAGCGACGCGTTGTGCTGCCAGGTGGCCCAGTCGTCGGCGTAGGCCCGCACCCGGTACTGCCACCGGCCCTGGACGCCGAGGGTGAGCGTGGTCTCCCACCGGTCGGTTCCCGGCACGGCCAGGGACATCGGATGCTGCGTCTGGGTGCCGTCGGGCGCCGTCAGCAGGAGCATGACGCCGATCAGGTCGTGGCCCTCGCGGAACGCGGTGGCGCCGAAGGGCACGGCCTCCCCGGCAAAGGCCTTCGCCGGCCAGAGATCATCGTTCAACTGCGGGGAGAGGTCGAGGATCGGGATGCGCCCGATTCTCGGCTGCGCCGGTTGCGCCGGTTGCGCCGTCGTGACGCCGGGCGTGTCCGTGACCCGGTCGGGAGTTGCAGGAGTTTCAGGAGCCGCGCCTGTGCGTTTTGCTGTCTTTGCCACCCCATGACCGTATCGCTATTTGTGCGTCCAATGCTCTCCGCATTAACGCAACGGACACATCGCGGCTCTAGGCTGAAGACCGTGAAAGCCATCCGAAAATTTACCGTCCGTACCGTGTTGCCCGAGTCTCTCGCCGCTCTCGACGAGTTGGCCGGAAACCTTCGCTGGTCGTGGCACGAACCGACCCGTCAGCTGTTCGAACACATCGCCCCGGAGCTGTGGCGGGAGACCGGTAGCGACCCCGTCGCCCTCCTCGGCGCCGTCGACACCGCCCGGCTGGCCCAGCTCTCCGTGGACGGCGATTACGTCGCCTGGGCGGACTCCACCCGCGACGAGTTGCGGGCCTACCTCGAGGAGCCCCGCTGGTATCAGGGGCTCGAGGGGGACAAGCCCGCATCCATCGCATACTTCTCGCCGGAATTCGGCATCGCGGCCGCGCTCCCGCAGTACTCGGGCGGCCTCGGCATCCTCGCCGGAGACCACCTGAAGAGCGCCTCCGACCTCGGCGTGCCGCTGGTCGGCGTCGGCCTGTTCTACCGGGCGGGCTATTTCAGTCAGGCCATCTCTCCCGACGGCTGGCAGCTGGAAAGCTACCCGCTGCTCGACCCCGACGGGCTGCCCCTCTCGGTTCTGCGCCGGGCGGACGGCTCAGCCGTGCAGGTCTCCCTGGCGCTGCCCGATGACCGCACGCTGCATGCGCGGGTCTGGCAGGCCATGGTGGGGCGCATCCGCCTGCTCATGCTCGACACGGACATCCCCGAGAACACCGACGACCTGCGCCTGGTCACGGACCGCCTCTACGGCGGCGGCGGCGAGCACCGACTGCTGCAGGAGCTCCTGCTCGGCATCGGCGGCGCGCGCGCCGTCAAGATCTGGAGCAACCTCAACGGCCAGGCCGACCCCGAGGTGTTCCACACCAACGAGGGCCACGCCGGATTCCTCGGTCTGGAGCGCATTTCCAGCCTGATCGGGGAGGGCCTCAGCTTCTCCGAGGCGCTGCAGGTGGCGCGGGCCGGAACCGTGTTCACGACCCACACGCCCGTCGCGGCCGGCATCGACCGGTTCGAGCGGAGCCTGGTGCGGCGCTACTTCGAGACCGACCTGCTGCCGGGCGTCGCCGTCGACGACCTGCTCGCCCTCGGTGCGGAGAACTTCGAGGACGGCAACCCCGACGTGTTCAATATGGCCCTGATGGGCCTGCGGCTCGGGCAGCGCGCCAACGGCGTCTCGAAGCTGCACGGCGAGGTCAGCCGCGTGATGTTCAAGGGGCTGTGGCCGGGCTTCGATGCCGCGGATGTGCCGATCGCCTCGATCACGAACGGCGTGCACGCCCCCACCTGGACCGACCCGGCGCTGCTGGCCCTGGCGCAGAGCCGCCTGGGCACCAATGACACGTCCGAGGCCGACTGGGCCTCTCCCGCCGTCTCCGACGAGGACCTCTGGCAGGTGCGAGGCCAGATGCGCCGGCAGTTCGTCGAGGATGCCCGCCGCCGGATCGCCGCGGCCTGGCAGGCCCAGAACCCGGGCGGCATCGTTCCGTCCTGGATCGGGAAGGTCTTCGACCCGAACGTGCTCACGATCGGGTTCGCCCGCCGCGTGCCGACGTACAAACGGCTGACGCTGATGCTGCACGACCCGGAACGGCTGCGTGCGCTCCTGCTGCATGCGGAGCACCCGATCCAGATCGTGATCGCGGGCAAGTCGCACCCGGCCGACGAGGAGGGGAAGCGCCTGATCCAGAGGATCGTACAGTTCGCCGCCGACCCCGCCCTGCGCACCAAGATCGCGTTCCTGCCCGACTACAACATCGGGATGGCCCAGCTGATGTACCCGGGCACGGACGTCTGGCTCAACAACCCGCTCCGTCCGCTCGAAGCGTGCGGCACCTCGGGCATGAAGGCCGCCCTCAACGGCGCCCTCAACCTGTCGATCCTCGACGGCTGGTGGCCGGAGTACTACGACGGCAACAACGGCTGGGCCATCCCCACGGCGGATGCCGCGGGGGACGCGGCCGAACGCGACCGGATCGAGGCTGACGCGCTCTACGAGCTGATCGAGCACCAGGTCGCACCGAAGTTCTACGACCGCAACGCCGACGGAGTGCCCGAACGCTGGGTGGCGTCGATCCGGCAGACCCTCGCGAAGCTCTCACCCGAGCTGAACGCCGGACGGATGGTGCGCCAGTACGTGCAGGAGCTGTACCGCCCCGCCGGGCAGGCCGGGGCCCGCATCTCCGAGAGCAACTATCGTGCCGCCCGGGAGCTGGCCGCCTGGAAGGGACGGATCGTGTCGGCCTGGCCGGGAGTCGCCGTGACCCACGTCGAATCCGGCGGTGTCGCGACGGTGCCGCAGGTCGGCGACGAACTGCACCTGCGCGCGCATGTGCAGCTGAACGGGCTCGCGCCCGAGGATGTGACCGTCGAGGTGGTCTACGGGAAGAGCCTCGCCAACGACGAGTTGAGCCAAGTCTCCACCATGCCGCTCGACGCCGACGCCGGCCCCGTGGGCGGGTCGACCCTGTTCACCGGCACGCTCGAACTCGACCGCGGCGGCGCATTCGGCTATACGGTGCGGGTCGTGCCGCGCAACGAACTGCTGGTCAGCCCGGCAGAGATGGGACTGATCGCGGTCGCGAACTAGCCGGCCAAGCCGGCCGGCTCAGGCCCGGGCGATCGCCGCGAACAGCGCGGCGGTGGCCCGGGCCAGGTCGGCCGGGGCCAGCTCGATGTCGAAGCCGCGGCGCCCGCCGGACACGAACACCGTGTCGAAGGCCAGGGCGCTCTCATCGACCACGGTGGTGAGCCTGGACTTCTGCCCGACCGGGCTGATGCCGCCCACCACGTAGCCGGTCTTGCGCTCGGCGAGCGACGGGTCGGCCATCACGGCCTTCTTCGCGCCCAGGGCGGCGGCGAGCGCCTTGAGGTCCAGCTGCCCCGTGACCGGCACGACGCCCACGACCAGCCGGCCGTCGGCATCCGCCAGCAGGGTCTTGAAGACGCGGCCCGGTTCGATCCCGAGCTTCTCCGCGGCTTCCAGGCCGAAGCTCGTCGCCGACGGTTCGTGCGTGTAGGCGTGGGGGGTGAAGGGGATTCCGGCCCGGCCGAGCCAGACCGTCGCCGGGGTGCCGGCGCTGCCCTCCACCCGCCTCGCCACGGGCTAATGCGCCCGGAGGAGCTGCATGGACGCGCCCGGCACGAGGAACTGGTCCCCGGGGGCGTGCTCGATCACGGTGTCGCTGAGGTCGTCGTGGCTGGAGTCCCAGAGCAGCGTGTACGAGGTGACGCCCGCGTGCAACGGAAGCGTCACCGTCACCTCCTCCTCCCGGCCCTGCACGATCAGCAGGATGCGGTTGAACTCCTCGTGCTCCGGCGTGCTGGCGGCGAGGTACTGGAGCGTGCGCTCCTCCGGCGAGTGCCAGTCGTCCTCCGACATCGATCTGCCCTCCACGTTGTACCAGTCCATCTGGCTCGCGCTGAGGGTGGTCTCGCCCGGACGCCCGAACCAGACCGGGCGCAGGGCCGGGTTCTCCCGGCGCAGCTGCAGCAGGCGCCGGGTGACCCGGTGCAGGTCCACCTGCCAGTCGTCGAGGTCCCAGTTCAGCCAGGTGAGTTCGCTGTCATGGCAGTACGCATTGTTGTTGCCGCGCTGGCTCCGGCCGAACTCGTCGCCGGCGGTGATCATCGGCACCCCGGCCGAGAGCAGCAGGGTCGCCAGGAGGTTACGCATGGCCTTGCGCCGCACGGTCAGGATCTTCTTGTCCCGGGTCGGGCCCTCGGCGCCGTGGTTGAACGAGTTGTTGCTGTCGGTGCCGTCGCGGTTCGATTCGCCGTTGCCCACGTTGTGCTTGACGTTGTAGGAGGTCAGGTCAGCGATGGTGAAGCCGTCGTGCGCCGTGATGAAGTTCAGGGAGGCGAGGGGGCCGCGCTCCGGGGAGAACGTGTTCGCGGAACCGGCCAGGCGGGTGGCGAGGCGCCCGATTCCGCTTCCCGCGTGCCCGTCGCGGGCGGCGGCCAGGTCGGTCAGCCAGAACGAGCGCATCCGGTCGCGGTAGCGGTCGTTCCACTCGGTCCAGCCGTCGGGGAAGTTGCCGGTCTGCCAGCCGCCCATCCCGATGTCCCAGGGCTCGGCGATCAGCTTGACATCGGCGAGCTCCGGATCGGACTGGATCTCGGCGAGCAGCGGGCTGTCCCGCCGGAAGTCGACGTTCTCGTCCCGGGCCAGCGTGGCGGCCAGGTCGAACCGGAACCCGTCGATCTGCAGGTCGTTGGCCCAGTAGCGCAGCGAGTCGAGCATCAGTCGGCGCGGAACCTCGTGGGAGACGTTCAGCGTGTTTCCGCACCCCGTGACGTCGATGTAGGCCCCGGCGGCGTCCTGCCGGTAGTAGGCGGCGTTGTCGATGCCGCGGAGGCTGCTGGCGGGTCCGTTGGGCCCCTCCTCGGCGGTGTGATTGTAGACCACATCGAGGATGACCTCGAGGCCGGCCTCGTGCAGCAGCTTGACCATGCCCTTGAACTCGCGCAGGATCGCTTCCGGGCCGCCCGCCTGCGAGGACTTGGTGGCGTAATCGGCGTGCGGCGTGAAGAAATTGAAGGTGTTGTAGCCCCAGTAATTCGTCAGTCCCTGTTTGATCAGGCGCTGCTCGGAGACAAAGGCCTGCACGGGGAGCAGCTCGATCGAGGTGACGCCGAGGTTCTTCAGGTAGCCGATGGTCGACTCGTGCGCCAGCCCGGCGTAGGTGCCGCGGAGGTGCGCCGGAACCGCGGGGTTGAGGTTGGTCAGACCGCGCACGTGGGCTTCGTAGACGACGGTGTGGTCGAGGGCGATCTTCGGTTTGGAGGATCCGGCCCAGTCGAAGGTGTCGTCGACGACAGAGGACTGCCACTGGTCGGGACCCACCCGGACCAGGCCACGGGAATACGGTTCGATCAGGGTTTTCTCGGGGTGGAACGAGTGCTGTGGGCCGGTGGGCCCGGAGACGCGGATGCCGTAGCGGCGCCCGGCGGAGAGGGTGCGGGACCGTCCCACCCACACGCCGTGGACATCCTTGGCCATGGGCACGGTCTTGACGATCCAGTTGGGGTCGGTGGCATCGAAGATGCAGAGGTCGATGGCGTCCGCGTTCTCCGACCACACGCGCAGCTCGCCGCCGTGGGTCGTGACCCGGACGCCGAGATTGCGCAGGGCATCGGGCGAAGTCATGGGTTCTAGAGTAATGAGTACACACGGTGAGTTGTGACCACACGGTGACTTCCTCCCGCGACCGAGCTTGGAAGGATCGACATGACCGTATACCTTGACCATGCGGCGACGACCCCCATGCTGCCGGAGGCCGTCAGCGCATACGTGTCGGCGATGGCGGTGGTGGGCAATCCGGCATCCGTTCACAGCCAGGGCCAGAACGCGAAACGTCTGCTCGAGGAGGCGCGCGAACAGGTCGCCGTGAGTCTCGGCAGCGACCCGATCGAGATCGTCTTCACCGGCGGGGGCACCGAGGCGATCAACCTGGGCATCAAGGGCCTGTACTGGGCTCGCAGGCCTCGCAGGCGCATCCTGGTGCCGGGCGGTGAGCACCACGCCACCATGGACACCGTGGAGTGGCTGGAACAGTACGAGGGCGCCGTCGTCGAGTGGCTGCCGCTGGACTCCGTGGGCCGGATCGACCTGGCAGCCGTGGAGCGGTCGATCGCGGCAAACCCGCACGACATCGCCCTGATCACGCTGCTCAGCGCCAACAACGAGGTCGGCACCCTGCAGCCGGTCGCGGAGGTCGCGGCGCTCGCCGCGGCCCACGGAATCCCGGTGCACGTCGACGCGGTGGCGGCCTACGGCCATGTCCCGATCGACTTCCGCGCCCTCAGCCACGGTGGGGTGTCGGCGGTGAGCGTCTCGGCGCACAAGATCGGCGGGCCGGTGGGGATCGGCGCACTCGTGCTCGCCCGCCGGGCGACCGTGGTGCCGCTCCTGCACGGCGGCGGTCAGCAGCGCCAGGTGCGCAGCGGCACCCAGGATGTGGCCGCGGCGGTTGCCTTCGCGGTCGCCGCGACCGCGCTCGCCGACGACCTGCCGGGCGAGAACGCCCGGGTGGCGGCCCTGCGGGACCGCCTCCTCGCCGGCGTCCAGGCCGCCATCCCGACCGTGGTCGTCAACGGCGACCCGGATGCCGGCGGGCGGCTGCCCGGCACCGCGCACGTCAGCTTCCCCGGCTGTGAGGGCGATTCGCTGCTGTTCCTGCTCGACGCGGCCGGGATCTCGGTGTCCACCGGCTCCGCCTGCCAGGCCGGCGTGCCGGAACCCTCGCACGTGCTGCGGGCCATGGGCCGCACCGAGGTGGAGGCACGCGGAGCCCTCCGGATCACCCTGGGCCGCAGCAGCACGGAGGCCGACGTCGACGCCCTGCTGGCCGCCCTGCCCGCCGCCCACGCGCGGGCCGCCAGGGCCGGCCTCGCCGACCGGGTGCCGGGCCGCTGACCGCGACGCGGCCATCCGTCGCCCGGAACGGGCACAGTGGACTTGCCATCTCGACATGTGTAAGGTATTTCTTACAGGTAAGCGGATGTCGAGGGGAGCGTGGGCGCGATGACGATCGATGACGAGATCGCCCGGCTGGCCGCCCTCGCCAACCCGCACCGGTTCCGGATCATCGCCCTGCTGGCAGCGGAATCACTCCACGTGAGTGAACTCGCCCGACGGCTCGGCATGTCCCGCGCCCTGTTGTACATGCACCTGCAGCGACTCGAATCGGCCGGTTACGTGACCGGGCACCTCGAGCTCTCGGACGACGGCAAGGCCCTGAAAATCTTCGAGGTCGTGCCGTTCGAGATCTCGCTGAACGTCGCGGGCATTGTCGCGGCGGTCACAGCCGACATCGAGCGTCACACCGAGCGTCACACCGACACAGAAAGCACACCCTGATGGAAAACATTCCCTGGTTCGCCTGGATCGCCATCGTCGGCATCATCGCCGGCGTCACCTCCAGCATCGTTGCCGCATCCCTCAAATCACGCGAGAAGCGTGCGGAACTCACCGGCGCCGACGACCTGCGCGGCCTCGTCGAACGGGGCACCGCGAGCAACCAGGCCGTGCTCGAGTCCCTCGAGCGGCTGGAGGCTCGCCCCGCCACGGTCGAGAAGACCCTCACCGACATTCCCTGACCCCGGTCGGGGGTGCCCCCGCATCCGTCGCCCGTCACCGGTCGCCCGCCGCGGGGGTGTTGCGCCGCGCGGGCCTTGCGCCGTTGCGCGGGTGGCACGCCACCCGCGCAACGGCGTAGCTCCCGCGCGGACTGGCGCGAGCACCGCGCGCCAGCCGTGCGGCAGCCCTCCCAGTGGAGCCAGGATCGCCCGGAGGGTGCGTTGGTCATTCGCCCGGACCCGATTACACTCGTCAGGTGAAGGTTTTGGCAGCAATGAGCGGTGGGGTGGACTCCGCCGTCGCCGCAGCCCGCATGGTCGAGGCGGGACACGAGGTGGTCGGCGTGCACCTGGCTCTCAGCCGGATGCCCGGCACCCTGCGCACCGGCAGCCGCGGCTGCTGCACCGTCGAGGATTCGATGGATGCCCAGCGGGCCGCCAACATCATCGGCATCCCCTACTACGTCTGGGACTTCTCCGAGCGGTTCAAGCTCGACGTGGTCGACGACTTCATCGCCGAATACGCCGCCGGCCGCACCCCGAACCCCTGCATGCGCTGCAACGAGCGCATCAAGTTCGCCGCCCTGCTCGAAAAGGCCCTCGACCTCGGCTTCGACGCCGTCGCCACCGGTCACTACGCCACGATTGTGACGGATGCCGACGGCAACCGCGAACTGCACCGTGCCAGCGCCTGGGCCAAGGACCAGTCCTATGTGCTGGGTGTGCTCACCCAGGAGCAGCTCGCGCACTCGATGTTCCCGCTCGGCGCGACCCCGTCCAAGGCCGAGGTGCGCGCCGAGGCCGCCGAGCGCGGCTTCTCCGTGGCCACCAAGCCCGACTCCTACGACATCTGCTTCATCCCGGACGGCGACACCCGGGGCTGGCTGGCCGAGCGGGTGGCACCGGCGACCGGGGACATCCTCGACCGGGACGGCAACACCCTCGGCACGCACGAGGGTGCCGCCGCGTTCACCGTTGGGCAGCGCAAGGGGCTGCAGATCGGCACCCCGGCCGCCGACGGCAAGCCGCGGTTCGTGCTCGAGGTGCGCCCGATCTCCAACACCGTCGTCGTCGGCCCGAAAGAGGCGCTCGCGATCGGGGAGATCGCCGGCACGAAGTTCACCTGGTGCGGAGTCGCTCCCGCGCACCCGGAGATCGCCTTCGACTGCCACGTGCAGATCCGCGCCCACGCCGACCCGGTCCCGGCCGTGGCACAGGTGGTGTCGGTGACGGCCGGCTCGTCCGCCGAGACCAGCGCGAGCCACGGGACCGGCGCCACCACCGAACTCGTCATCATCCCGGCCGAGCCGCTCACCGGCGTCGCCCCCGGGCAGACCGCCGTCGTCTACCTCGGCACCCGCGTGCTCGGCCAATGCACAATCGACCGCACGGTCAGTGCCGTCAGCAGTGCCGTCAGCAATGCCGTCAGCGATGACGTCGACAGCGCCGTCGCGGTCGATGCGTAGCCCCGAGCCCGATCACGGGGCCGACCCGGCGCTGCACACCGCCGCGGCCGAGGTGACCGACTTGACCCAGCGCATCCTGGAGGCCCGCGACGCGTACTACGACCGCAACGAGGTCATCATCTCCGACGCGGAGTACGACGAACTGGTACGCCGGCTCGCCGATTTCGAACGGGAATTCCCCGAGCTGGCCAGCCAGGACAGCCCCACCCAAACCGTGGGCGGCCGCGCGGAGACCAGCCTGTTCGATCCGGTGCAGCACGCCGAACGCATGCTCAGCCTCGACAACGTATTCTCGATCGGCGAATTCGAACTCTGGGCGGCGAAGGTCGAACGCGACGCCGGTCGCCCGGTGCACTACCTCTGCGAGCTCAAAATCGACGGGCTCGCGATCAACCTGCGCTACGAGCACGGGGTTCTGGTCAGCGCCGCCACCCGCGGCGACGGTGTGGTCGGCGAGGACGTCAGTGAGAACATCGCCTGGGTGCCCGGCATCCCCAGGCAGCTGCAGGGCACGGGGCATCCCGACCTGATGGAGGTGCGCGGTGAGGTGTTCTTCCCGGTCGCCGCCTTCCTCGAGCTGAACGCGCAGCAGGTCGCCGCCGGCGAACGCGTCTTCGCGAACCCCCGCAACGCCGCGGCCGGTTCCCTCCGCCAGAAGGCGGAGGGCAAGGCCGCGGAACCGCTCCGCCTGATGCGCGCCAGGCTCGGCCGGCTCCGGATGCTGGTGCACGGCATCGGAGCGTGGACCACCCCGCCGGTCGCGTCCCAATCCGGCATCTACGAACTTCTGCGTGACTGGGGGCTGCCCACCAGCACGTATTGCCGGGTCGAGCCGAGCGCCGCCGAGGCGGCACGCTTCATCGAGTACTACGGCGAGCACCGGGCCAGCGTCGACCACGAAATCGACGGCATCGTGATCAAGGTCGACGAACTGGCCCTGCACGCGGAACTCGGCGCCACCAGCCGGGCGCCCCGCTGGGCCATCGCCTACAAGTACCCGCCCGAGCAGGTCAACACCAGGCTGCTCGACATCGTCGTCAGTGTGGGGCGCACCGGACGGGCCACGCCCTTCGCCGTGATGGAGAAGGTGCGCGTCGCCGGTTCCGAGGTGCGCCAGGCGACGCTGCACAACCAGGACGTGGTCAAGGCCAAGGGCATCCTGATCGGCGACACCGTCGTGCTGCGCAAGGCCGGCGACGTCATCCCCGAGGTGCTCGGCCCGGTGCTCGAACTGCGCGACGGCACCGAGCGAGCGTTTGTCATGCCGGAGAACTGCCCGGAGTGCGGCACCCCGCTCTCCCCGGCCAAGGAAGGCGACATCGACCTCCGCTGCCCCAACGCGCGCAGCTGCCCGGCCCAGGTGCGCGGGCGGGTCGAACACATCGGCTCCCGCGGCGCCCTCGACATCGAGGTTCTCGGTGAGGTGGCCGCCGCCGCACTGACCCAGCCGACCCGGCCGAGCACGCCGCCGCTGCCCACCGAGGCGGGGCTCTTCGACCTCAACCTCGAGGATCTGCTGCCGATCGAGGTGGTCGTGCGCGACGCCGAAACCGGGCTGCCCCGGGAGGAGGAAGACGGTTCGGTGCGACCCCGCACGCCGTTCCGCCGCAACCCGACGGCCGTGGAGAAGAAGCAGGGCATCGAGGGACCGCAGCCGTCGTCGAACGCCCTCAAGCTCATCCGCGAGATCGGACTGGCGAAGACCAAGCCGCTCTGGCGGCTCCTGGTGGCCCTGAACATTCGTCACGTCGGGCCGGTCGCCGCGCGCGCCCTGGCCGGCCACTTCGGCTCGCTCGACCTGATCCGGGCCGCGTCCCGGGATGAGCTCGCCGAGGTCGACGGCGTCGGCGGCATCATCGCGGACGCCATCATCGACTGGTTCCAGATCGACTGGCACCAGGGCATCGTGGAACAGTGGACCCGGGCCGGGGTGGCATTCCGGATCCCGGACCACCCGGGCCCCGGCGCCGCGGCCGCCGCCGGGGGAGTCCTGGCCGGCCTCACGGTCGTGGCCACCGGGTCGATCGAGGGATACACCCGTGAAGAGGCCCAGGAGGCCATCATCTCGGCCGGCGGGAAGTCGGCTTCCAGCGTGTCCAAGAACACCGACTTCGTCGCCGCGGGCCCGGGCGCCGGGTCCAAGCTGGGCAAGGCCGAACAACTCGGACTCCGCATCCTCGACGCCGCCCAGTTCCGGCTGCTCGTCACCGAGGGCCCGGGGGCGCTCGGGGCCGCCGCGGGCTTGGTGCCCGACGCCGCCGCGGAGGACTCCCAGGATGCCGCGCAGGACGACGCGCAGGACGACGCAGAGGACTTGCCGATCGGCTGAGCCCGGCTCAGCCCGCCGTGGCCGAGGGCGTGCTGCCCCCGTCCACCCAGCCGCGCACCATCCCGGTGAACAGGTCCACGTTCTCGATGCTCCAGACATGGTGCATGCCGGGGGCGATCCAGGTGAGCGTCTGCGGCATCCGGGACAGCAGCAGCGGGAAGCTGTCCCGCACGAGACGGGATTCCCGTTCGCCCGCGACCGCCAGCAGCGGGCCCCGGTAGTCGCGCAGCCCCTCCGGGGCACCGCCGCGGTTCACATCGTCGAACACCCGTCGTGCATTGTCGGCACGGATGCGCAGGCCGTCTTCGACGAACAGGTCCACCGAGTCGCGGGGGAGGCCGAAGGCCTTCGCCTGGGCGCGCCAGTACCAGCGCCGGTCCCAGAGCGGTAGCTGGAGCGAGTTCAGGACTCGGGCCGGCCCGTGCACTCCGCCCAGCGGGGCGCCGGAGATGAGGCACGATCGCAACAGCCCCGGGTGGCGGGCCATGACGTGGACCGCGACCAGCCCGCCGAGGGACAACCCGACCAGGTGTACTCGGCCCTCGCGGCCGTGCTCGGTGATGAGTGCGGCCACATCGTCGGCCGTCTGCTCGAGGGAGACCCAGACCTCGGCCGCCCGGTCGCCGAAACCGGGTAAATCGGGGGTGAGGAGATGGCGATCGGCCAGGCCGGCGACCTGCGGTTCCCAGGACCAGGCCGCGACCGTGCCGCCGTGCAGGAACATGATCGTCTCCGGGGAATCGGCGTCCGCGCCGTGCTCGAGCGGGTAGCTCATGACAGCGCCGCCTTGGTCTCGACGATCCAGGCGAGTTCCGCCTCCGCGTGCAGGATGCCGTTCCGGAGGGTCGCGAGGCGCAGCCTCCGGCCGAGGTCGCCCGGATCGTCCGCGGCCTGCCCGGGCGTCGCCTGTTCCCGGGTGCCCTGTTCCCGCCCCGATTCCCGCTCCGAGACGGCGCGCAGGGAGGCGAGCAGCGCGGTGGCCTGACTTCGGCGCGCCCGCAGTAGAGCCCGGGCCGCCGGGACTCCCAGCGTCCCCACGAAGAAGAGTCGCATCAGAAAGGCGTCGTGAGGGGTCTCGGCCGGCAACGGAGAACGCAGCCAGCTCTGCAGCGCGGAGCGGCCGGTATCCGTGATCCGGTGCTCGCGCCGATCCGGGCGCCCCTCCTGGGGAACGACCTCGACGTCGGCGAGACCCTCGGCTACCAGCCGGGTGAGGGTGCGGTAGATCTGGGATTGATCCGCGGACCAGAAGTGCGCGACGGATGCCTCGATGTTCTTCTTGAGGTCGTAGCCCGACTGAGGGGAGAGGTCGAGGAGTCCGAGTAGGGCGATTTTGAGCGACATACTTATATAAGATCATACATATATATGTGAGCGCAAGTATTGATTTCCGGCCAGTTCACCCCTGAACCGGGGGTGTCGGCGGCGGCTTTTGGGGGGTCTCCGGCAACCGTCTCTTCAGTACTCTGAATGGGCAGGTCGTGTGTAAGACGTCGAGTTGGCTGGCTTCTCGGTGTTCGTGAGGGGACGTACCCAAGTTTGCTGTTGGTAGCGGCAACCATTCTCACCGCCTCGCTGACTCTCAACGGAGTCAGCGAGGCCTTCGGAGTGCACGAACTCCAGCGACTGGTGCAGGTCTCCGGGGAGCCGGGGGTCTCCGCCCAGCCGGTGGCGTCGGTTCCGTCCGACGCCGACGCCAACGCCAACTCGGTGCGCCGGATGACCGGGACCAGCCTGCTGGCGGGCCTGTCCAGCCTGCCGGTCGCCGACATCACCGCGTTTGTGCAGGGATCTCCGGGCCAGGTCGACTCCCTGCTGGCCGCCCCGCCCGCGGCAGCCGAGGTGGCCGGGCTGTGGGGTGGACTCGGGCCGTCCGAGCGGTCCTCGCTGCTGGCCGCGGCCCCGCGGCTGGTCGGGAACCTCGACGGTATTCCGTTTCGCGAGCGCGGCCGCGCCAACGCGCGCTACCTCAGCCAGAGCCTGGCCGAGGTGGAGCGAAACCTGGCCACGACGACGGATGATGCCGAGCGGCAGCTCTTCACCCGCGAGCGTGCCGTTCTGGCGCAGGTGAAAGCCGCGCTCCGCGCCCCCGACGGGAGTCCCCGGCGTTCCCTGATCCTGCTGGACCCCGCTGACGGGGGACGGGCGGCGATCGCCCTCGGCAACCCCGACGCCGCCGACTACGTCAGCTACCTCGTCCCGGGGATGAACTACGGGGTGGAGCCCCAGATCGTGAACTGGACGAGCACCGCGGAGGCCGTCTACCGGGAACAGGTCGGGGTGCTGAGGGAGCTGGCCGAGGCCGGACGTGGTCCGTCCGGCGAGAGCGTCGCCACCGTGGCCTGGATCGGCTATGAGGCGCCGGACCTGTTCAGCGTGGGCGGACTGGACCGCGCGGAGATCGGGGCTGACTTCCTCGAGGAGTCGTCGCTGGGCATCCGCGCCGAACGGGGTGACCATCAACCCTTCATCTCCGTGCTCGCGCACTCGTACGGGTCGACCGTGGCGCTCACCGCACTGACTCGAGGTTCCTTCTCGGTCGACGCCCTGGTGCTGGTGGGTTCCCCCGGGAGCCAGATCCAAACCGTCAACCGGTTGAGCGTGGCCCACGGCAACGTCTACGTGGGCAAGGCCGACTGGGATCCGGCTGTCAGCAGCGGGTTCTTCGGCAGCGATCCGGGGGCCGCTTCCTACGGCGCCCACCGGCTCGGCGTCGTCGGTGCACGGGACCGGATCACCGGCGACTGGCTCAACGGGTCCCTCGGCCACAACGCCTATTTCGACGTCGGTAGCGAGTCCCTGCACAACATGGCCCTGATCGGAACCGGTAACGCGGCACTGGTCACCGACGGCTCCGAATAGAATTGGGGTATCCACCCCGACGACCGTACGGAGCAACATGTCTGAAATCACGGCCGAGCAGGTTGCCCATTTGGCAAACCTTGCCCGGATCGACCTGAGCCCGGAGGAGATCGCCCGCCTCACCACCGAACTCGGTCAGATCGTTGACTCTGTGGCGAAGGTGGCCGAAGTGGCAACCCCGGACGTCCCGGCGACCAGCCACCCGATGCCGCTGACCAACGTCTTCCGCGCGGACGTGGTTGTCCCGTCCCTCACGGTCGAGCAGGCTCTGTCCGGAGCCCCCGACCGCGACGGCGACAAGTTCCGCGTGCCCGCGATCCTGGACGAGGAGTAACCATGACCCACGTGACGAAATTGTCCGCCGCCGAACTCTCCGGCCTGCTCAATGACCGCTCGGTCAGCTCCGTCGAAGTGACGCGCGCCCACCTCGACCACATCGCGGCCATCGACACCGATCTGCACGCCTTCCTGCACGTGGCCGGCGAGGCCGCCCTGGCCACCGCCGCCCGGATCGACGCCCGTCGCGCAGCCGGGGACGTGCTCGGACCGCTCGCCGGCATCCCGATCGCCATCAAGGACGTGCTCGCCACCCACGACATGCCCTCGACGGCCGGCTCGAAGATCCTCGAGGGCTGGATTCCGCCCTACGACGCCACCGTGGTCAAGCGGGTGCGCGACGCCGGGCTGATTCCCCTCGGCAAGACGAACATGGACGAGTTCGCGATGGGCTCGTCGACGGAGTTCTCCGCCTACGGCCCGACCCACAACCCGTGGGACTTTGACCGGATCCGAGGCGGTTCCGGCGGAGGGTCGGCGGCCGCCGTCAGCTCGTTCCAGGCGCCCCTCGCCCTGGGCAGCGACACCGGCGGCTCGATCCGCCAGCCCGCGGCCGTGACCGGCTCGGTGGGCGTCAAGCCCACCTACGGCGGCGTGTCCCGATACGGCTCGATCGCCCTGGCCTCGTCCCTGGACCAGGTCGGACCGGTGACCCGCACGGTGCTGGACGCGGCCCTGCTGCACGACGTGATCGGCGGTCACGACCCGCTGGACTCCACGTCGCTCACCGACTCCTGGCCGTCGATGGCCGCCGCCGCGCGCGCCGGGCTCGCCGACGGAGCCCTCAAGGGCGTGCGGGTCGGCGTGGTCAAGGAACTCAACGGAGAAGGATTCCAGGCCGGTGTCAGCCAGCGGTTCACCGAGACGCTCACGCTGCTCGCCGCGGCCGGCGCCGAGATCGTCGAGGTCAGCGCCCCCAACTTCGAGTATGCGATCGCGGCCTACTACCTGATCCTCCCGGCCGAGGCGTCCAGCAACCTCGCCCGCTTCGACTCGGTGCGCTTCGGCATCCGGGTCAACCCCGACGAGGGCCCGCTCACCAGCGAGCGGGTGATGGCGGCCACCCGGGACGCGGGCTTCGGACCCGAGGTCAAGCGCCGCATCATCCTCGGCACCTACGCCCTCAGCGCGGGCTACTACGACGCGTACTACGGCAGCGCCCAGAAGGTGCGCACCCTGATCCAGCGCGACTTTGACGCGGCCTTCACGAAAGTCGATGTGCTGGTCTCGCCGAGCGCGCCGACCACGGCGTTCAAATTCGGGGAGAAGATGAGCGACCCGATGGCGATGTACCTCAACGACGTCACCACCATTCCGGCCAACCTGGCCGGCGTGCCCGGGATGAGCCTCCCGATGGGGCTGGCTCCCGAGGACGGACTGCCCGTCGGACTCCAGATCATGGCGCCCGCGAAGCAGGACGCACGTCTTTACCAGGTCGGCGCCGCCATCGAGGCGATGCTCGAAGCATCCTGGGGTCACACCCT
>JACMQV010000010.1 GCA_014376815.1 Cryobacterium sp. | reverse complement strand
GGGTTCCTGGCCGGCATCGGCGGCGCCGCCGCGGGCGCCGGGGTCGTTCGTCGTTGGGCCGGCGGCCCCGCCCGGCGGGGCCGACTCGGCGGCCCCGCCCGGCCCGCCGGGGGCCTGGGAGCCACCGGCGGACCGGGTGTACTCCGGCAGCGCTCCGCGCCCCGGGGTCGGTTCGAACGGCACCCAGCCCACCCCGGCGAAGTACAGCTCCGGCCACGCGTGCAGATCGTGGGAGTCGACGCTGTACCGCCCGATCCCCGCGATCGAGCTGGAGGCGGAGAGCGTTCCGGGCTGGTAGCCGACCGCGATCCGGGCGGGAATGCCGATGGAGCGGGCCATCACGGCCATGGCCGAGGAAAAGTGCACGCAGTACCCTTTCTTCACCTCGAGGAAGGTGCTCACGACATCGACGCCGCCACCGTCGTAGCCGTCCTCGGCCGGAGCCTCGGTGTCGTAGCTGAAGTCGTCGCCGCGCAGATAGGTCTGCAGCGCGAGGGCGGCGTCGTAGGCCGTGTCGGTGCCGGCCGTGACCTCGCGGGCCGTCTGCTCGATCCGCGGAGGGTTGTCCGCCGGCAGCCGCAGGCTCCTCTCGACGCCCGCCGGGTAGGCGCCCCCGGACCGCCTCAACTGGTCCCTCGTCGGGGCCAGGCTCAGCGCCGTGACCGTGTACTGCTGGCCGCGAGTGGTGTCGTTCGGACTGGAAACCGACCCGGCCGGCCCGTTCCAGTACCAGCCCCCGACCAGCCCGGTGATCGAGCGGGCCGGAGCCGGGATCGGCAGCCAGCGCGCCGACAGGTCGTCGACGACGATGTTCGTGCGGGTCTCGGTGGTGGCCACGTCCGTGGACATCCCGGGCGGCAGCGCGATGTCGTCTACGGTGTTCGAGGTGTCGGCCGGGACGAGGCCGGAGGTCCAATTGCGGCCGGAGAACTCGTCGAGGGTGAGCAGCCGCAGATACGGCGGCCGCGTCGCCGTCGTGCGGTAGTGCAGGACCGGCCACGCTTCCGGGCGGCGCAGATCCTCGCCCAGGTTGATCATGGGGCTGACGCCGTTGCCGAACAGGAGGGTGCTGCTCGGTCGGGCGGCGTAGCCGCTGCCGGGGAACACCGGGACGGCCACGCTCAGCACCAACGCGGCCGCGAGGGAGACGCCGCCCACACCGAGCGCGCCCCCGAGCGGGCCGGGGACCCGGCCCGGCCCGGGAGCGAAGGCCCGGGGCCGGCCCGGCGGCCGGTGCGACTGGCCGGCCCCGCCCATCCGCACCTCGACCCCCAGCAACGCCAGGTACGCGGCGCCCGCGAGCGCCAGTGCGGCCGCGTCGGCTCCGTCGGAGCGGATGAGGCCGGGCACCAGCAGGGGGACGAGCGCCGGCAGCCCGGCGAGCGCCGGCATCCGCGCGGTGACGGCCAGCAGGTATGCCACGATCGCGAGCAGCCCCGCGCCGACGCAGAGCAGGAACAGGATGCCCGGCACCGCGTCCGCCGGAGTGCCCTGCTGCTCGATGGAGACGGCCCCGGAGGCGGAGAGCTCCCGGAACCGGTCCAGCGTGTCCAGACTCGGGACCAGCCAGAGCAGCCCCGTTCCCGCTCCGAAAACGAGGGTCAGGGTGGCCAGCAGAATGCCGACGCCGGCGAGGGGAACCAGTGCGGCGGCCACCCCGAGGCGGCGCAGCGCGGCCGACCCCAGGAGTACGACGGTCGTCACCATCGTCATCAGCCACCACCACCCCGTGCCGAGCAGCAGGGGCCCGAGCGCCCCCTGGGCGATCAGCAGCAGCGCCAGCACCGCGACCGAGAGCGGCCAGTCCGCGGCGCCGCGGCGGGACGGGCCTGCCGGCAGGCGGGCGGGCGCGGCGGGCCTGCCAACTTCGGGCCCGCGAGGTCCAGGCGTGCGAGGCGCAGGCGTGCGCAGTTCAGGCGCCGTCATCAGCGACCTGCCTCTCCCCGACGGCGGCCTCCCAGGCGCCCGCGATGTCCCGGGCGGAGCAGAGGCCCACGCAGCGCCAGCCGGCCTCCCTCAGCCGCGCCACGGTATCCCGGTTCACGGTGTCCAGCACGAACGCGACGGACGACCCGCCCCGGGAGGCCAGGCGCGAGAGTTCGTCCGTGTCCCGCGCGTCGATGTCGACCAGGACGGCGAGGGTCGGCACCGGCCCGCCGAGTGGGGGGAGGCGCATCCGGGACCTCCCCGTCGCCCCGGCCGGTTCCGCCGGGCGGGCCGGCCCGGCCGTGGCAGCCGTGGCTGCCGGCCCCGAGCGTCGTGCGGGCCCCTCCGTGTCGGCCGGCTCGAACGCGTCCGCCGCCTCGTCCGGCTCAGCCGGTTCGATGCCGGCCAGGAGGACGAGCAGTGCCCGCACCTCCCCCGGCTCCCGGAACACCAGTTCCCAGGAGTCCGGGTGGGCGCCGCCCGGGGAGAGCCGGCCTGGACCCAGCTCGACCAGATCCAGCCGGCAGCCGGCCTTGAGCAGGTGGGTGCCCACGGATGCGACGACCTCCACGGCCACGTCGAAGGCCCGGTCGTGCCGGAGCGCCTGCTCCTCGCCCGAGCCCGGAATGCGTTCCCGGCGCCCCCGCAGTGCCGTGTCGATCACGAGGCGGACCCGGGGCTTGCTCTGCTCCTCCTCCTGCCGCACCATGATCTCGCCGTGGCGCGCCGTGGCCGGCCAGTTCACCCGGCGCAGCTGGTCGCCTGGCCGGTACTCTCGGGCGATCAGCTGGTCCGCGTTGTGGTGCACGTGGCGCAACCGCTCCGGCACCTCGCCGTCTCCGCGGACGCTCTCCCCACCCCGACCGGCCAGATCGGTGACGCGGGGCGTGACGACGAGGTCGTGCGGCTCCCCCACCGTCCATTCGCTGACGGCGAGGCCGAAGGGGTCGGAGCGTCCGACCAGGGCGGGCCCGCAAGGGTAGACGCCCCGATGCCGGGGCGTCAGGCGGTAGTCGAGTCGCACGGTGTCGGCGCCGTTGGGCCCGTCCTCAAAGCGGCCGAGGCCGGGCAGGGGGGCTTCGCCGGGTACGGCCAACCCCGTCAGGGCGGCATCCCGCCACCGCAGCCCGGTCACGGCCCGCGGCGACAGGTTGCGAAGGGTGAGCGCCACGGTGGTCTCTCCCCCGGCGGGCACGACCGGCGGCTGGAAGGTCCGGGTCACCTGGAGCCGAACGGGCCGGATGGAGACGTAGGCGACGGCGACGACGGGCACCAGGAGCAGCAGGCAGGCGACGAAGAGGAGGTCCCGGCTGCCGCTGACCAGCGAGTAGAGCAGCAGCGGGGCCCCGGTCACGAGGAAAACCCCTCCTCGGAGGGTGAGCCTGGGAAACCAGACTGGCCGGGCGCGTCGCTGCTGGACCCGCATCGGAATCAGTGAAGTCCGGCGGGACCGATGGGTACAGGCGTCTCGGTGATGATCCGCCGCACGATCTCCTCGATCAGGGGCCCGCTGTCCTGATTGTGGCCGAGCACGCGACCGCTGGCGATCAGGCGGTGGCCGAGCACGGCCAGGGCCAGCGAGTCGATGTCGTCGGGAAGCACGTATTCACGTCCCCGCAGGGCCGCCTGGGCCTTGGCCGCGCGAATGAGCTGCAGCGTCGCCCGGGGGCTCGCCCCCAGGCGCAGGTCGCGGTCGTCCCGGGTGGCCCGAACCAGGCTGACCGCGTACTCCTTGACCGCAGCGGATGCGAACACGGAACGAGCCGCCGTCATCATGCCGCGCAGCTGCGCGCCGGACACGACGGACTCGATTCCGGCCAGCGGACTCGTGGTGTCCCGGGAGTCGAGCATCATCAGTTCGGACGCCGTGTCCGGGTACCCCATCGAGATACGGGCCATGAACCGGTCCCGCTGGGCTTCCGGGAGCGCATAGGTGCCCTCCATCTCGATCGGGTTCTGCGTTGCCACGACCGTGAACGGCACCGGCAGCAGGTAGGTCGACCCGTCCACGGTGACCTGGCGTTCCTCCATGCACTCCAGCAACGCCGACTGGGTCTTCGGGCTCGCCCGGTTGATCTCGTCGCCGATCACGATGTTCGCGAAGATGGCACCCGGCTTGAACTCGAACCGGCGGGCGACCTGGTTGAACACCGAAACCCCGGTCACATCCGACGGCAGGAGGTCGGGGGTGAACTGGATCCGGCCGACGGTGCAGTGCACCGACTTGGCGAGGGCCTTGGCGAGCATGGTCTTCCCCACGCCGGGAACATCCTCGATCAGGAGGTGACCCTCGGCCAGTAGAACCGTCAGGGCCGTGGTGACGGCCTCGTGCTTGCCGTCGATGACCGTTTCGACATTGCGGATGATGGCGCGAGCCGCAGCCTCGACCATCGAGAGGTCCATCGGGGTTTCCTCGTCCGGGTCGGCGGCGGCTCCGGCCGCGGTTCCGGCGACTGCCGGTACCGTGCCCACCCGAACGGGATACCCGGTCACACGGGTGCCTTTTGCAGGAACTCCGCAACCGCTGTGGGGACGTACGGGGCGATGTCTCCGCCGAGGGCGGCGACCTGGCGCACCAGGGAGCTGGAGACGTGGGCGTGGGCCGGGTCAGGCAGCAGGAAGACGGTTTCGACCGCGGCGAGGTTGCGGTTCACGATCGCCATCGGGGTCTCATAGGCCACGTCCACCTGGGAACGGATGCCCTTGATCAGCACGCTCGCCCCCACCTCGAGGCAATAGTCGACCAGCAGTCCCATGCTCCAGGAGGCGACCTGGATGTTGCCCGGCAGCCCCGCATCACGGATTGACTGCTGCAGCAGCTCCACCCGGCGGCCGATCGGCAGTAACGCCGTCTTGCCCGGGTTGTGCACGACGAGGACGTGCAACTCGTCGAAGAGACCGGCCGCCCGTTCGATCACGTCGAGGTGACCCAGTGTGACGGGGTCGAATGATCCGGGGACGACGGCGATCCTGCGCATACGCTTCACCCTAGCCCGAGACCGGAAACCTCGCCCCGCCCCGCGCCAAGTCGGCGGCAGACTCCCCGGCACGGCTCAGCTCTTGGTCAGTGAGGCTCGTTCGGAGTCGTCGAGGCGCCGCCGCACCGCCTCCCGCAGGGCCGGGACCGTCGCCAGGAGCGGGTCCCGGTCGCTGAGCCGCTGGGCGTGGCCGCGGGCCTCGCCGATCAGGTCGCCGTCGGTGGCCACCCGCAGCAGGCGCAGGGAGGAACGGCCCCCGGACTGGTTGAGGCCGAGCACGTCGCCCTCCCGGCGCAGCTCGAGGTCGACCTGGGCCAACTCGAATCCGTCCAGGGTGGCCGCGACGGCCTCGACCCGCTCGCGGGCCAGGGACTCGGCCTCCGCGGTCGTGACGAGCAGGCAGAGCCCCGGCACTCCTCCGCGCCCCACCCGGCCCCGCAGCTGGTGCAGCTGGGACACGCCGAACCGGTCGGCATCCATCACCACCATCGCGGAGGCGTTGGGCACATCGACGCCGACCTCGATCACGGTCGTCGCGACGAGCACGTCGATCTCCCCGGCCGCGAACGACCTCATGGTCTGGTCTTTCTCTTCGCTCGTCATGCGGCCGTGCAGAGGCTCGATGCGGGCGGAGGCCAGCACGGGGTTGCGGCGGAGTTCGGCGAGAACGGTCTCGACGTCGGCCGGCGCCGCCGCCTCGGGGTCGGCGATCTCGCCTTCCTCGAGCTGCTTCGGGGCGATGGCCGCGCAGACCACGAACGCCTGCCGGTTCAGCGCCAGTTCTTCCGCCAGCCGGCTCCACACCCGGCTGACCCAGCCGGGCTTCTCGAACAGAGGCACCACGAAGGTCTCGATGCCCTGCCGGCCCTCGGGCAACATGGCGATCGTGCTCACGTCGAGGTCGCCGAAGACGGTCATGGCCACGGTGCGCGGGATCGGGGTGGCCGTGAGCACCAGCACGTGCGGCGGCACGGCCCCCTTCAGCCGGAGCGCCTCCCGCTGGTCGACGCCGAACCGGTGTTGTTCGTCGACCACGACCAGGCCGAGGTCGAAGAAGGTGACCTTCTCACCGAGCAGCGCGTGCGTGCCGATCACGATGTGCGCCTGGCCCGACACCGTGCGCAGCAGAGCCTTGCGGCGTTCGGCGACGGGAAGCTGGCCGGTGATCAGGGTCGGCATCAGCTCCACCGACAGTTCGGGGCCGAGCGCACGCACGATCGAGCGCAGGTGCTGGGCAGCCAGGACCTCGGTGGGGGCGAGGAACGCGGCCTGGCCGCCGGAGTCGGCGACGGCGAGCATGGCCCGCAGCGCGACGACCGTCTTGCCGGAACCCACCTCTCCCTGCACGAGCCGGTTCATCGGGGACGTCTGGGCGATATCGCCGGCGATCTCCGCCGCGACACTCTGCTGGTCGTCCGTGAGGGTGAACGGCAACGCGGCGTCGAACCGGTCGAGGAACCCGCCGGGCGCGGGTACGCGTGCGGTGGCCTCCTGCGCCCGGGCGGCGTTGCGCTGCTGCACGAGGGCGCTCTGCAGCACGAAGGCTTCCGTGAACCGGAGGGTGTCCCGGGCGCGGCGCCAGTCCGAGTCGACCTCGGGGCGGTGGATGAGCTCGAGCGCCCGGCCGTGCGGCAGCAGTCCGCGCTCGCCCCGGAGTTCCGCCGGGAGCGGGTCCGGGACCGAATCCAGGCTGTCCAGCAGCAGCTCGACCGTCTTCGCGATCTGCCAGCTGGCAACCGTGTTCGTGGCCGGGTAGATGGCGACGGGCTGCTCGATCCAGAGTTTTGCGGCCGCGGCATCCGTGGGCATCTCGGGCTCGTCGTCATCACCGGGGCCGAAGAGCTTGTAGGTCGGGTGGGTGAGCTGCAGGTGCCCGCGGTAGTCGGTGACCTTGCCGGCGAACATGCCGCGCATGCCGGGCTGGAGCTGCTTGGCCCGCCAGGACTGGTTGAACCAGGTGAGACTGAGGATGCCGCGGCCGTCGGAAATCTTCACCTCGACGATCGACCCCTTGCGGGCCTTCATCGGGCGCTCCTCGATACTGCGGATCTCGGCGACGATCGTCACGTTCTCGTCGAGCGGCAGCAGGCTGATGGACGAGAGTTCGCCGCGGCGGGCGTAGCGGCGCGGGTAGTGGCTGAGCAGGTCTCCGACGGTTTCGACGCCGAACGCCTTGCCCAGGGCGACGGCCGTCTTGCCGCCCACCACGTTCTGCAGCTTCGTGTCGAGGGTCACCGAGACGCGTGGGGTCTCCCCAGCCTCAGAATCGGTCATGCTTCGATCGTAGACAACACCGCCGACACCCGGCACAGGGGAGGCCGCCGGGCGGGACGATAAACTCGATCCCGTTATGACGCGAATCGTTGCCGGGTTTGCCGGTTCCCTGCCCCTGGCGGTGCCCCGGACCGGTACCCGACCCACCAGCGACCGGGTGCGCGAGGCGATCTTCTCCGCACTCGACGCCCGCGACATCATCCGCGGGACCCGGGTGCTCGACCTCTACGCCGGGTCGGGGGCGCTGGGCCTGGAGGCGGCCAGCCGGGGAGCGCGGATCGTGACCCTGGTCGAGAATAGTTTCGGCGCGGCGCAGCTGTGCCGCAAGAACGCGGAGGCCGTGCTGCGGGCCGCCCCGAAGAAGGACGCCCCGCAGGTCAAGGTGAGCGCCCAGGCCGTGCAGTCGTTCCTGGCCACCACCCGCGACGGCTTCGACCTGGTCTTCCTCGACCCGCCGTACGACCTTCCCGACGTCGAGCTCGGCCACAACCTCGCCGCGCTCGCTCCCCTGCTCGACCCGGACGCCCTTGTGGTCGTGGAGCGCAGTTCCCGCTCGCCCGAGCCGGACTGGGGCGACGGCCTCGTGGCCGACCGGCGGAAGGACTACGGCGACACCACGGTCTGGTACGCGTCGCCGGTGGTTCCCGCGGTCTGAGCGGGTCGCGCCGCTGCCATTCGCAGGGTCCGGTGCCGTTCGCGTGGTCCGGTGCCGTTCGTATGCTTCGCGGCGCAGGGCGCGGTTCGCGGCGCAGGTTCTAACGTGCGCCCGCTTCCCAGGGTGCGCCGCGACGCGGCCCGGATCGGCCCGGATCGCGGATGCCCGGCGCGAGGTCAGCGGACGGAGCCGTCCCAGCCCCGGTAGGGGTCCCAGCCGCCCTGGCCGTGCGGGCGTCCGTCGAGCAGGATCGTGCCTGCGGCATCCGTCACCACGCCCAGGGCGCGGAAGCCTTCCGGCAGGGTCGCGCCGGCCGGGAACGTCGCGAGCAGGCCGTGGTCCTCTCCCCCACCGAGGGCGCGCTCGACGTTCTCACCGAGGGCAGCGCGGTCGAAGTCGATGCCCACGCCGCTGGCCTTGGCGAGGCGCCCCGCGTCGATCGCGAGGCCGTCCGACACGTCCAGCATCGCCGTCGCGCCTGCGAGGGCGGCAGCCGGGCCCCGGTCGATGGGCGGCACCGGTGCGAGCTGGGCGGCGACTTCCTCGGGATGCCGCGCCCGCAGCGCCGCCGCGAGCTCGGCATCCGGGATCCCGTCGGCGTCCACGGCGAGCCGGAACAGCAATTCGAGCCCCTGCGCCGCCACACCGAGACGTCCCGCCAGCGCCACGACGTCGCCTGGCCGCGCCCCGGAGCGCAGAACGGGCCCGCGCCCCTCCAGGTCGCCGAAGGCCGTCACAGCGAGGGTCAGGGCGTCCGAGGCCGACAGGTCGCCGCCGACGACCCCGCAGCCCGGCGCCAGCGCCTCGCAGCAGTCCCGCAAGCCGTCGGCGATGCCCTCGATCACGCCGATCGGCGTCGACGGGGGCGCGGCGATCGCCACCACCAGCGCGGTCGGGCGGGCACCCATCGCCGCCACGTCCGACAGATTCGTCGCCGCGGCTTTCCAGCCGAGGTCGTGCGGGCTCGACCAGGCGAGGCGGAAATCCGGTCCCTGGATCATCATGTCCGTGGTGACGACGTAGCGGCCGTCCGGGGCCGACAGCACGGCAGCGTCGTCGCCCGGGCCCAGGAGCTCGGTGTCCGCGCTCGGCAGCCGGGGGAAGATGCGGGCGAGCACCTCCCCTTCGCTCAGATCGGCCAGCGTCTCACTCAAGGGGAGCATCGCGCCCGCAGCATTCGTCATGCATCAAACGGTAGCCTGAATGCAATGACCTCCCGCATCCGCTCCCTCCGTGCCGGCCTCACGATCACCCTCGTGGCGGGCAGCGTGGTGCTGACCGGCTGCACCGCGATCGTGCCGATGGAGCCCGCGGCGGATGCCGTCAACCCCACCTGCGCCGACCTGATCGTGCGCCTGCCCACGTCGGTCGCCTCCCTGCCGGAGCGGGAGACCAACGCCCAGTCCACGGGCGCCTGGGGCACCCCCTCGGCGGTGCTCCTGCACTGCGGCGTGGACGTGCCCGCGCCGACCACCCTGCCCTGCCTCACCGTCAACGGCATCGACTGGATCGAAGACGACTCCGACGCGCCCCTCTACCGGTACACCACCTACGGCCGCGACCCGGCGACGGAGCTGGTGATCGACTCGCGTGAGGTCAGCGGTTCGACGGTGCTGGTGGACCTGGCCAACGCGGTGGAGAACATCCCCGCGACCGGCAAATGCCTCGGAGCCGAGGACCTGCAGCTGCCGACCGACGGCGAGACCGCGGCCCCGACCCCGTAGTCGCCGCCGGCCGCTCCGCCGAGACGACAGCCAACCGGCCGAGCCGGCCGAGCCGGCTGCCTCACGAGGCTTCCACGTCGTGTCCCAACCCGCCG
>JACMQV010000009.1 GCA_014376815.1 Cryobacterium sp. | reverse complement strand
CGCTCGAGGGTCTGGCCTTCGACGGCGCCGCGGTCACCGGGGCCGTGCTCGTCACCAGCGACGTCAGCGACGTGCTCGAGCTGCAGGTTCTGGCCGGCTTCTACGACGCGCAAGGGACCCTGCTGGGCACCGACCGTTTCGTGCACCACCTCGTGGAGGACGGCACCCACGTGGGGACCCCCGAAGAGCGCGAGACCTTCCGGATCGAGGTGCCCGCCGCACTGGCCGCCCAGGCCGTCTCGGTCGCCCTGGGCGTCCCGGTCCTCGTCAACGAGTAGTCGCTCGGCGGCGACTGCTCCCGTTCCGGACAATTGTCACCGGTATGCCGGCAACAGTTGTCCGGAATGGGAACAGTCAGGCTTCAGCGGCTTCCGCGCCGCTAATCCCGGTCGTCGTCCGCCTGGGGCCGAGGGTGCCGGTACGGGTCGGGGGGCGGCGTTTCGGACGGCGACTCCACATCCTCCCCGGTCTCCGCGTTGACCACCTCCTCGCCCGGCGGGAGGTTGGACAGATCGGGTTCGATCAGGACGGGCGGCACCCTCGAGTCGGGCAGTCCGAAGAGCGGAACCGCGTCCTTCTCGGTGTGGGGGAGCACGATGTCGTCCGTCTGCTGGGGCAGGGTTCCGCCGCGGAAGAAGGCCGGCCGGGTGACCCACCAGATTGCCATCACCACGACCCCGAGCAGCATCGCGCCGATGCCGACGACCGCGACCGCACCGATCCCGAAGATGGTGACGTTGTTGCCGTTGTCGTCCGTGAGCCAATCGACCAGGGCGTACTGCTGCAGCCCCTACACGAAGGCGCCCGTGAGCATCAGCGCGCCCAGGAGCGGGAACAGGCCCCGCATGATCACGTGCCTGAACGAGCCCCACATCGTCTTGCGGTAATACCAGACGCAGGCGTAGCCGGTCAGGCCGTAGTAGAAGGCGATCATGAGGCCGACCGAGCCGATGAGAGCGCCGAGCAGCTGGAGACTGATCAGGGTGAACAGCACGTAGAAGCCGATCGAGACGGCTCCCATCGTGATCGTCGACCAGGTCGGGGTCAGGAACCGGGGGTGGATCTTGGCGAATTTTTCGGGCAGGGCCTTATAGACGGCCATCGACAGGGTCGTGCGGGCGGTGGGCAGGATCGTCGTCTGGGTGGAGGCGGCCGACGAGGAGAGGATGGAGGCCGCGAGCAGGAGGCTCGCAAGGTTGCCCAGGAAGGAATTGCCGAAGAGCGCCGGCCCGATGGCCGAGAAGACGTCCGCGGCGTTGGCCGGGTTTCCGAGGCCGATGCCCTCGGTGCCGACCCCGGCGAACGCCAGAGCCGCGACGGTCACGAGGGCGTAGGTGGCCAGCAGCAGGAGCGTGCTGATGACGGCGGCCCGACCCGGGGTCCGGCCGGGGTCCGCCGTTTCCTCGTTGACCGACACGGCGGTGTCCCAGCCCCAGTAGATGAAGACCGCGGTGAGCACTGCCGGGGCGATCACCGTTCCGAAGTCGAGGGTGAAGGGGTTGAACCAGTCCAGGCTGGGAATCAGCGAGTACGACTCGGCATTGCCGGTGTAGACGCGCACGAGGGCGAAAACGGAGAACAGCACGAGCACGATCACCTCGATGGCCAGCAACCAGTACTGGATGCGTGCCGAGAGCTCGATGCCCCGGTAGCAGATGTAGGTCATGATCATGATCCAGACCACGCCGGCCACGGTCGACCAGAGCTGGCTGTCGGCCAGGTCTGCGACGGCCGTCAGTCCCAGTCCGCCCATGAACGTGAAGGTGTACGAGCCCGCGATCTGCGCCAGGTTCGCCATCACGATCACGTCTGCGGCGATGATTCCCCAGCCGCCGATCCAGCCGGGGACGGGGCCGAAGGCGCGGGTGGCCCAGGTGAACGTCGTGCCGCAGTCCGGCTCCGCCTTGTTGAGCTCCTGGTATGCCACGGCGATCAGGTACATCGGGATGAAGGCGAGCAGCACGATTCCCGGTGCTTTCACGCCCGCGAGGAGGGCGCCGCCGCTGGCGACGATGAACCCGAGGCTCGCAGCGAGGCTGTAGGCGGGTGCCGTCGAGGCCATACCAACCACGACGCTGGACATCAGGCCCAGCGCGCCGCCCTTGAGACCCTTGCTGTCAACCTGATCGGAGCGAGATGCGTGCGTCTCAGTCATCGGTTCTCCCAACGCCGGGGCCGGCTCGGAGCCGGCAACGGAGCTTGCATGGCCCCTCCTCGCGGGGCTGGCTAGAGACCGGTTTACCCCCGTTCTCCTCATTCCGCACCGGTTGCGCCGCCGGCAACCCGCCGGAGCGGCTAGAAGTCCGGCAGGAAGGCCTGCCAGACGGCTCGACGCTCGCCGCGCGGATCCGATTCGATGCGGTCGTCCTCATCGATGATCAGGGTCAGCCGGTCGGCCTCCGTGTAGGTCGGCCAGGTGTCGTCCGGCCGCCCGGTGCAGGCGAAGCGCAGCCAGTGGGTGCGCATCCGTTCTCCGGCATTCATGAAGATCTCCCGGCCGCCCAGGATGCTCAGGGCGCGGGCCCTCGGACTGTCGACCTGGTCGAACAGGGCGAACAGCTCGATGCCGTGTGCGGCGCCCAGGCCGAGCAGGTGCATGAGCCGCGGCGCCAGGTCGAACCGGTAGACGTAGACCGGCGCCACCCGGGAATGCAGTTCGCCGATTTGCACGCTCGGGTACCAGAAGACGAAGTCGCTGCCGAAGTCTGACGCGGAACGGTTCTCGGGCAGGCTGGCGTAGACGGACCGCATGGCGTGGTGCGAACTCACCGGGGCGTGGTCGAAGATCGCGGCGATCCGCATCGGCGAGCAGGGGAGGATGTCCACCCGGCCGGTGAAGACCGAGCCCTCCCGTTCGTTGGTGCCGATGATGAGGGGCACCCGGTGGGCTTTCCCGGTCCGGAACGCCTCGAGCGGCCGTTCGGGCAGGAACTCGCCGTCCACTACCGGGGCGAGGCAGAACGTGCCCGGGTTCGAGTCCGGCGTGCGCGACGACACGACCACCGCGGCCCGGGTCAGGTCGCCCACGTCGCCCGCCGACAACAGCTCGTTCGGCGTCAGGGACGAGGACTCCGTCGACGAGAGGGCGCGCAGCTCCTGCACGAACTCCGCGGCCCAGCCGGCACTGAGCGCGTGGGAGAACGATGCGCTGGTCGGCGCGCTCTGCGCGATGGCGCGGGCGAACAGGCCGCCCGCCGCCGGCGTCGCCATCAGCGTGATCACCGCGTTGCCGCCCGCAGATTCCCCGAACACCGTCACGTTGTGGGGGTTGCCGCCGAAGGCACGGATGTTGCCCTGCACCCACCGCAGCGCGGCCACCTGATCGCGCAGCCCGGCATTGCTCTCGAGTGGGCGCTCGGGGGTCGAGTATCGGGAGAAGTCGAGGTAGCCGAGGGCGCCCAGCCGGTAGTTGAAACTCACGTACACGACCCGGCCGCTGCGCACGAAGCGTTCCCCCCGGCCGGTGAAAACCTGCGAGGATCCCACGCTGTAGCCGCCACCGTGGATGAAGACCATCACCGGGCGTCCCAGCTGTTTGCGCGAGGGCGCGGCCGGGCGGAGCACGTTGACGCTCAGGCAGTCCTCGCTGGCCGGCACCCCGGGCTTCATGCCTTTGAACTGTCCCTTGTACACCTGCGGAGCGACGTGGCCGAAGGTGGAGGCGTCGCGGATGCCGTCCCAGGGCACGACCGGTTGCGGGGCACGAAACCGGAGATCGCCCACCGGGGGAGCCGCGTACGGAATCCCGCGCCAGGCCAGGATTCCGTTTTCTTCCACCCCCCGCACGATCCCACCCGTGACCCGCACGTCCAGTCGGCCCCGTCTCGTAGGTGCCTCCGGGGTGAGCGTCGTGGTCATGGTGTCCTCGTTCCCGCGTCGGCGGCGGCGCCGCTAGCGGTACTCCGGGTTGGGCAGGAAGCCGAAACGTTCGCCCTTGTCCCACTCCCCGCGGAGGTTGCCATAGGCGGGGATGCCGCCATTGGCCTTGAGAATCGCGGCGAGGTGCATCAGGTTCCAGGTCATGAAGGTGGTGTTGCGGTTCGTGAACTCGTTCTCCGGTCCACCCGAGCCGGGGTCGAGGTAGCTCGGGCCCGGGCCGATCTCGCCGATCCAGCCGGTATCCGCTGCCGGGGGAATCGTGTAGCCGATGTGCTGCAGGCTGTAGAGCACGTTCGAGGCGCAGTGCTTCACGCCGTCCTCATTGCCGGTGATGATCGCCCCGCCCACCTTGCCGTAATAGACGTACTGGCCCTTGTCGTTGAACTCGCCCGACATGGCGTAGAGCCGTTCGATGATGCGTTTGGTCACGGAGCCGTTGTCGCCGAGCCAGATCGGCCCGCCGATCACGAGGATGTCGGAGGTGAGTACCTTGTCGAACAGGGCCGGCCAGTCATCCGTCGCCCAGCCGTGTTCGGTCATGTCCGGATACACGCCGGTGGCGATGTCGTGGTCGATCGCCCGGATCGTCTCCACGTAGACGCCCTGCTCGTGCATGATCGCCGCGCTCAGGTTCATCACGCCCTGGGTGTGGCTGATCTCGGGGCTGCGTTTCAGGGTGCAGTTGATGAACAGGGCCCGCAGGCCCGAGTAGTCGAAGGATGCCTGGGTGTTGCGGGTCGGGGTCATGGCGCCAGTTTTGCACCGGCGAATGTCCTCGGCTAGGGCCGCGCAGGCGCCTTGATCCCTCGGCGCGGACCTACGGGGAGTTAACTGTCAGGGTGACTCCGAGACAACGCCGTGTGCTGACCGTCGCCATCCTGTCGTCGTTCGTGGCCTTCCTCGACGGCTCCATCATCAACGTCGCCCTGCCCGCGATCTCGCGGGAACTCGGTGGCGGCCTGGCACTGCAGCAGTGGGTGGTGGACGGCTACCTGCTCTCGCTGGGAGCACTGATCCTGGTGGCCGGATCCCTCTCCGACACGTTCGGCCGGGTGCGCGTGCTCCGCACGGGTCTGATCTGGTTCGGGATCACCTCACTGGCGTGCATGGTCGCCCCGTGGGCGGGCGCTCTCGTGCTCGCCCGGATCCTGCAGGGCGCGGCGGCGGCACTTCTCGTGCCCAGTTCGCTGGCGCTGATCACCTCCACCTTCCGCGGGGCGGCGCAGGGCAAGGCGATCGGGGCCTGGACCGCCTGGACCGGGGTGGCCGGTATCGCCGGGCCGGTGCTGGGCGGGATCATGGTCGACACGGTGAGCTGGCGCCTGGTCTTCGGGATCAATGTGATCCCCATCGCCGTCACGCTCGTCGTCCTGGCGAAGATCGACGAGCCGGCCCGCACCGGCCCGGTCACCCCGGTCGACGTGTGGGGTGCGGGGCTGGCGGTCGTGGGCCTCGGCGGCCCGGTCTTCGCGCTGATCGAGCAGGGGCGGCTGGGTTGGGGCAGCCCGGTCGTGCTCGTCCCTCTCCTGGTCGGGATTGTGGCCTTCGCCGGGTTCCTCTGGTGGGAGGCGCGGGCGCCGTATCCGATGATGCCCCTCGGATTGTTCCGGATCCGCAATTTCGGGGTGGGCAACATCGCCACGGTCGGTATCTACTCGGCGCTCAGCCTGGGCTTCTTCGTCGTGACGCTCTACCTGCAGGAGGTGGCCGGTTTCTCGGCGACGGTGGCGGGTCTGGCCGGCGTGCCGGTCACGGTCATGCTGCTGCTCTTCGCGACCCTGTTCGGCACGCTGGCCGGCCGGTACGGCCCGCGCCGGTTCATGACCGGGGGCCCCGTCGTCGCCGGTGTCGGCTTCCTGCTGCTGATCGGCGCGGTGCCGCCGATCGACGTCTGGCTGGAGGTGGTGCCCGCCGTCGTGCTGATCGGCCTGGGCCTGGCCATCACCGTGGCCCCGCTGACCTCTGCGGTGCTCGGTTCGATCCGTGCCGAGCAGGCGGGCATCGGGTCGGCCATCAACAACGCCGTCTCGCGGGTCGCCGGTCTGGTCGCGGTGGCGCTCGCCGGGACGATCATCGGCGGGGTCCTCGACGTTCCGGGTTTTCAGCGCGTGATGGTCGTCGTGGCGGTGCTGATGTTTGCCGGCGGGGCCGTGTCGTGGGTCGGAATCCGCACCGTGGTGGTCCCGAACCCGGTTGCCGAACCTGAGCGGCCCGAATAGCTGATATGATTTCTGAGTTGTCTCCGAGCGCTTAGCTTGGTCGACAGCCTGCGCTCGTAGCTCAACGGATAGAGCATCTGACTACGGATCAGAAGGTTGGGGGTTCGAATCCCTTCGGGCGCACATCTGAACCCCCGCAATCATCGGATTGCGGGGGTTTCCTGTTTGCCCGTGATTCCTGTCCGAGATTCACGGGCGTGGGCACCCGAAAAAACGCGGTCTCTCGCAGCGATAGAGTGAGAAAGTGCTCACCCGCCTGGTTCAGATCTCCCGACCGGTGCTCTGGGTCAACACCATCGGAACCACCGTCATCGCCCTGTGGCTGGTCGGGGATTTGTGGCGGTGGGAGATTGTTCCGCTGCTCCTCTGGGTGACGCTGCCGTTCAACCTGCTGATCTACGGTGTGAACGACATTTTCGACCAGGAAACGGATGCACGGAACGCCCGCAAGGGCGGCCTCGAGGGGGCTCGCATCCTCGGCTCGGAAACCCGCTCCATCGTGCTCGGAGTCGTGCTGACCAACGCGCCCTTCGTGGCGTATTTCCTCGCCACGTTGCCGGCGGCGGCACTCGGCTGGATCGCCGCATACGTGGTGATCTTCATTTTCTACTCGGCGCCTCCGCTGCGTTTCAAGGCACGGCGCTACCTCGACTCGCTCAGCAACGCCGCCTACGCCTTCCCGCTGGTCTTCGTGCCTCTCGCCCTCGGCGAGTCACCGGTCTGGGCGGCGGCGATCGGACTGATGGCGTGGAGTGTGGCCAAGCACACCTACGACGCCGTGCAGGACATCGATGAGGACCGTGCCGCCGGGATCCACACCACTGCCGTTCATCTCGGCGCACGCGGCGCCGTGGTGTGGAGCGGCGCGTGGTGGGCCCTGTCCACCGTGGGTTTCGCGCTGATCAACTGGCCGGTCGCCGTGGTGAATGCGCTCATCGCCGGCTGGCTGGTGGGGTCGCTGGCGCGCAGCCCCACGCCGGTGACGGCCCGCCGAATGTACCGGTACTCGATCGCGTTCCCCTACGTCGCAGGTTCCGTCGCCGGGGCCCAGCTTGTGGCGGTTTTTTTGCTCAAGGAGTTTCTATGATTCGATCCCGCAGGACGACGAACCTGACCCCGCAGCGCATCGTCGTGCTCGGTGCGGGAATAGGCGGGCTCACCGCTGCAGCGCTGCTGGCCCGCGCCGGCCATTCGGTGACAGTGCTGGAGGGCTCCGACTGGATCGGCGGCAAGAGCCGACGACTCGAAATCGACGGGCAGCAAGTGGACACCGGACCGGCGCTGGTCACCTTCCCTCTGGTCTGGGAGGAGCTTTTGGCCCGCTACGACGCGCTCGGCGCTCGCCGCTCAGCTCCCGCCGAAGCCGCCGCGGTGGCCGCGGTCACGCTGCGGAGACTGCCTGAGGTGGGCCGGTACTTCTACCGGGGAGTAGACGCCGTCCTACCGGTGCCCGCCGGTCACCCGTGGCACGCGGCCTGGACCCGGTTCGAACACGAACACGGTGGCCTCGGGCCTCAACTCACAAGCATGCTGACCGCCGACCCGGCCGATCCGGCATCGCTGCCGGCCGTGCGCAACGTGTTTCGGCTCTACGGCACCCGCCTGACCACGCGCGGCTTTCTCGACGGCCTGAGCTGGATGCCCGACGGCCTGCGTGAGGTCATCGCCATCCACACCCTCAATGCCGGTGTCTCTCCCCGGCACACCCTCGCCCTGTACGCGAGCATGCCGGCGATCATGGCCAGGGACGGTGTGTGGGTTCCCGAGGGCGGTGTGAACGAGCTGCCGCTCGCACTGCACCGGCTCGCGTTGAACGCCGGCGCGGTCGTGCGCACTGGTGAGCCCGTCACAGCCGTGTCGAAAGGGCTCGTGACCACGGCGACGGCGACGTATCCGGCCGACGTGATCGTGAGCGGGCTCGACCGTGGGGTGCTCGACGGGCTGCTCGGCGTGCCGCCGGTCCGGCCACGGAAGCTGTCCTGCTCGGGCGTGGCCATCTATGCCGCGCTCGAGACCTCGTTGCCGGAGGGCACCGCCACGCATTCCGTCGTGCTGCCCGACGACCCGGCCGCCCTGCACCGCAGTCTCGATGCCGGAGCCGTGCCCGAGCAGACGATGGCCTTCCTGAACTACTACCGGCCGCACGAGATCTATCCCAACGACCGGGCCACCGTGGCGGTGCTGCTCACCGCGCCCGCTGACGGCCGCCGCTACGACCTCGACAGCCCGTGGGTGGCGCGTGAAGTCGCGCGGGTCAGCGCCGCCCTGGGCCTGGACCGGCCGATCAGCGAGCTGTTCCGTGATCATGTCGTGCTCGATCCGCGGTACTTCGCCGGTTGGGGCTCCACCGGTGGGGCGCTCTACGGCGCCACCAACCCGCTCTGGCAGAGCGGGCCGTTCCACCGCCCCGGGTACACCAGCCGGGCACGCCCGTGGCTGTGGCGGGTGGGCGCATCGGTGCACCCCGGCGGCGGGATACCGGCCGTGCTCGGCGGCGCCATGACAGCGACCCACAAACTGATCGGCCGCCTCAACGCCCGTTGATCGAGGAGTGACGGCCGGCGGAACCGCCCGGCCAGTGGGATGGGCGGGGCTGTGAGGTTTATCTGTCGGAAAGTGCTCGTTCTCGTAGGCCAGGTGTTTGCGGAGCCAGGCTGGTTTCGGGTCGCGGATCTTCGCGCCGCCGACCTGCCACAGCGGGAACGGTTCCTGGGTGGCGGCGGTGCGCAGGGGCAACGGGAAGTAAATGCTCTCGGCTCCGCTAATGGCGTCGAACATCGTGAACTCTGTCTCGGTGGCCACCACCAGGTGGGCCCCGACGAGGGTGGTGGGGACCTTGATTCTGATGTTATGGAAGTAGATCTGGGGGTTGGCGCGGGTGATGACGACGTGCTCGGGGGAATCGCGCAGCCGACCGCCGTGCGGCTTCGGAAGCTCGCCCGCCTCGGCAGGAACCGTCGTCGCCGACAGCTCGACCGCTTCGGTGCTTTCGGCCCGATCGGCAAGCTTTTTATCGTGGTAGGAATCGGCCCGCGCCTGGAGCACGTCGTGGCTGATCGGGATCCCGTCCGTGGGCTTATGTTCGGCGGCGTCCCACGCCTGCCCCGGGGTCATCGACCCGGGCAACGCCTGGTGCCGCCGCCGATAGTTGTAATAGGTGCGGTAGTCGGCGATCAACGCCGCGAGGCTGTCGGGGGCGTTGGCGTCGAGGAAGCGCAGGATGGTTTGGTGTCTGCGTTCGTTCTTGCCCTGCGTTTGGGGGTGGCTGCCGCGGCCGGTGATGCCCAGGCAGCCGCGGTCGGCGAGGAAGCGTTCGGTGGCGGAGATGTTTCCGCGCCGGGCCTGGCTGAAGGCGAGGCCGTTGTCGCTGAGCAGCTCCTTCGGGACCCCGTGCTCGGTGAACGCGGCCTCGAGCGTGACGATGGCGTCGGTGCCGTTCTCGGGATCGGCGAAACACATCGTGCCGACGTCAAACCGGGTGGAGTCGTCCAGCAGCTGGTAGACGGTGACCTTCGTGCCCAGCTCACCGGCAACCTGCGCGTCGGCGAGGCGGTATTCGAACGCGTCGATGACTTGCCACATCTCCATCGCCGCTGCACGGGAGAATCGCAACCAAGCCGACCGCGGGCGCTTGCGCGGGTTGGCATTCGTGACGCCGGCGGAAGCCAGGATTCGCGCGATGGTCGCCACCGACGGGATCGGCGCCATGAATTCGCCGGTGTCGATCCCGGTGAACCAGATCGATTTGGGTCCGTTGTCCCATCCCGCTTTCTTCAGCCGGGCACGGATCCACAGGACGACCTCGGTCGTTTGCGGGTCGAAGACTCGCACCGGGTTGTTCGGCGCCGAGGAGCGCGGGTTCAGCGCAGTGTTGCCCTCGTGGAGGAAACGCCGCCGGATCGTATAGAACGACGCCCGCTGATGTTCAGCCGTCGGCAGAATTCGGAAACGCTGGGGCCATCGGAGGCAAATGGGTCGAACTCGATGATCTGGTGGCGGACGGAATTAGACATCCAGGCAGGTGGTATGTACCAACTCGCCGGACTACCGCTACCACCAAGCGCTACTCGCCAACAGGTTCTCCATCCACCCGACGCTACGGTGGGAAGCTGTCAGACAGATCGTGATGCGTCGGCGTCCGCAAGCGCGCGGAGGGCTCGAAAAGGACCCGGCGCGCTGCCACGAGCATCTTCAACTAGGCCATCAGATGGGTAGCAGTCCACTATCTGGAACTCCTCATTGATGTCCGCGTAGCAGGCCCTCGATTGCACCATTCAATCCTCGCCCACCAACAATCGCTCCAAGTGCCGAACGACCGAGGGCGGTGATTTCAACTGTTTCGGATCGCGCTGAGGGTGTGATCACAAACCCTTCCGCCTCAAGAAGCTGCATAAAGGACTTTGCGAACTTGAGATTTTGAGACGCGATGCCTCGCTGCTCCAACCCGCGTCGCTGGCGGGGAGACCGTTCAAGGAGCTTGCTCGAAATCATCTCGACGATGGCGTACTCCGGAGCCCACCTCAGTACCCTGTGCGACGGAACGTGGTCGGTCTTGGCCCCGTGCAACTGAAGGTAGCCGAGCGCATCTTCGCCGACCAGGCGAGAACGGGTCTGTCCCGCAATTTCATCATCCACGATGAGCGTGATGTCCGGGTCCGTGCCGTGAAAGTCTGCGCCGTCAATTACCGCCCCCGAGATGGCAACATCGCTCAGGAGGCCCCACAGAAAGTGGAAAGGGAAAGGACTGCGGACCTGAAATTGACTCCGTCGAGCAGAGAGTCGTTGAAGATGCTTCCGGTGAGGTTTACCGATTCGAAGGAGACGCTTGAGAGGGTCGCGCTGGTGAAATTGCTCGACGGGATCTCGGCGGGCCGTAAGTCACTGGAAATGGCAACCAAGCTCAGTTGAATTCCGTCAGCTGCGGGCTGTTCACCGGCGACTACCTTCAGTAGATTCCAGTCAGGGTCGTCGCCCGCACGCAGAACCCTGTTTCCAGCGTCCCAAATAAGTGCGAGGTAGTTTTCAGTTTAGGGTTCAATGAGGCGGGAACTCCAACGATCGGTGAGCGTGCTCACCAAGGCGTCTGGGCTCTCGGACTGTTGCGAAGCAACAAACGTCCGCATGGCGTCCGTGATTGGGACCGTGGAAACAAGGGGGCGCTGCCGAGCATCTCCTCCACCATCTTTTCGGCCACCAGGAACTCCCGAAGTGAGTTGTGAGAGAACCGCCACCCGATGCGGTCTCCAATGTTGGCGCGGCTGAGAGAATATTGGCTTCCGAGGGAGCCAGGGGTGGTGCGGGTGAAGGCCACTGCACTAAACCATGAATCGTGTCGTTCAGAGCCACAGGTGGCGTGGTTGAGAGCCACCTGAAAAGCTCCTTCCACCACGTGACGGTCGCCGCCCAAGACACCCCCGGCGGCGCCGGGAAGTTCCTGCGCAAATACGCCTCCTTCACCCGGCTCGTCATCGACGAGTGGCTGCTCGATCGCCCGACGAAATCGATGCGCGGCATGCTGCTGGAGCTGATGGAACGCCGCTACGGGGAGAGCTCGACGGTGTTCTGCACCCAGTATCAGCAGAAGGACTGGCACCAACGCCTCGGCTCCGGTGTTCATGCCGACGCGATCATGGACCGCATCATCCACAACACCGTCTGGGTCGTGACCGGCACCTACAACATGAGGGAGCAAACCGCCTCACCAGCGCCTAACAATCCGGCAGAGAGAGCCAGTGGCTCCCAGTCGCACCACCACTGGCTCTCTTCCGCACGATCGGTGGCTCTGAACCGCACGATCGGGTGGCTCTCAAGGCATCAAATACTCAACCTCGAACTGGAATCCATTTCCCTGACCATCTGAAGCTTGGTCAGGGGACGGCCAGAGGGAGTTCGTGGGCAGTGAAGGTCGGCATGCAATCAGATTGTTGGACACAATGCACTTAGTCGGCATGGCAAGGAGGTTTCGCAGCCAATCAGCCGCAGAGGGGGAACGGCTTCTTTGTCCGTTCTAGAGCCGGATGCCCCGACGTGTCGGGGATCGGTTTCCTAAGGAAATGATTCTCGAATCATCTCCACAAAGCGCGCCGTGTGATTCCCCCGCGGCCTAGCCCATGCCGGTTCGGGCGCGTCAAGCATCCTCCCAAAACAGAGCGCTGGACGCGGTAGTGGGTTTGACGACGTTAATCGAGATTCGCCACATTGCATTCGCCACATTGCCAGGGCGATGACTCGCGCGGCGGCCTAGTCCAAACGCAATTAAAGCCCAGATCAAGAGCTGATGAGATGAACACGGAGGAGGATTGAACAATGGCGAAAACCACGATCCTAGATCAGAAGGTTGGGGGTTCGAATCCCTTCGGGCGCACAGCAGTTCACAGCAAGTCCCGTTTCACGGCAAGACGACAAAAACCCCGCAATCTGAATGTGCGGGGTTTTTGTTTTGTGCCCGGTGTTTCGTGCCCGGTGATCGACAGCCGGACCCGGCTCGACGGGTCAGCGGCTCGCGAGGACCTGCCGCGGCTGGTGGGGTTCACGCCTCACGTTCGTGCGGTCGCATCCGGTGCACGTCAGCACGTAGACCGGGAGCGCGTGCCGCTCGGAGTGGGCCGGGTTGGGTGTGAGGCGAGCGGCTGAATGACAAAACGGACACGTAATCCTCATGGCTGAGTCTCCTGTTCTACTGGGTTACCCGCCACGATCCGTAACGCGTAATTCGAAGTTAACTCACGTCACGGCGGCACAGTACCCCCTTGACCAACTGGGGGGCCGTGTGCATGCTAGGTCCGTTCGGCGTGCTCGATCACGAAATCGGACCCCGGGAAGACGACGCTCTCGTGTCCTTCCCCGAACCTGACCAGGTAGGGCGGCTCCCCGTTCGGCCCCCGAACCTCGACGATCTCCCCGTGGCGATCGGGCGTCTCCACCGTCTTTCCCCGAATGATGATCCGGTCTCCCTGCGATGCGCGCATGAGAACTCACCTCCTGGCCGTCAGGGTACGCCGACGCCCGCTGGCTGCACAGGGCGGGAGGGGGTGACGGTCGGGCGGGTCAGTCCGGGCCGCGCAGGCGATCGCAGAGCGAGGTGAGCTGCCGGAGCTCCTCGATGCTGAGGGCGTCCCCGATGCGGTCGGTGATGGTGCCCATGTGCTGCACGGCGACCCGGCGGAACACCTCGTAGCCGGCATCCGTCAGCTCGACGATGGCGCCACGGCCGTCGGTGGGGTCGGTGAGCTTGTTCACGTACCCGCGCGACGCCAGCCGGTCCACCAGGCGGCTCACGCTGGGCTGGGTGAGCAGGACGTGGCGGTTGAGGTCGCGCAGACGGATGCGCCGGTTCGGCTCCTTCGACAGGTTGAACATCACGTCGTACTCGTTGAAGGAGATCTCGCGGGAGGGGAAATCTGCGGCGAGGCTGCGCATGATGGACACCTGGGCGCGAAACAGGGACTCCCATGCGGCGACGGCCACGGCTCGATCGGTCACCCGGCCTCCTTAAGGTTGATCTCCAAGAATAGAGACTCCCGCTGTGGCCGTCCGTTCCCGTTCGGGTGCCGGGCAGATTCGAAGAATAATCGCTCGGAGAGCTAGCGCTCCGTTACCCGTTCGTTATATATTCATTGTGCGTCAACCGTTTGCTGTGGCGGAAGGCGTGAAATGTGATTGCAGGACACTCTTGGTGCAAGGGAAAAGGGCCGGTCGTAGCCTCTACGACCGGCCTTTGTCCTGACCGGCACCGTCCTGGCCGGCACCTGCATCCTGCGTCCTGCGAGGCTGATCAGAAGAGGTCGGGGCTCGGCGTGCTGGACTGCTGGATCGAGACATCCGCGTGGCGGTCGAAACGGTAGCCGACCCCGCGCACGGTGCGCACGATGTCTTCGTAGCGGCCGAGCTTGGCGCGCAGGCGGCGCACGTGCACGTCGATCGTGCGCTCGTTCGGCGCGTCCTCTTCGTCGGCGGCGTTCCACAGCTTCGAGATGAGTTCCGCACGTTCGATGGTGCGCCCCTCGCGCAGCACGAGGTACTGCAGCAGCTCGAATTCCTTGTAGGTGAGTGCGGCCGCCTCGCTGTCGAGGAGGACGCGCTTGCGGGAGATGTCGACCACGACGCCGCCAGGTGCGCGGTCGGGATCCTCCGCCTCGGTGCGGTGCCGGGCCAGCGCGGCCGGGTCCTGCAGGGCGAGGCGAACGACGTCGACGTCCCGGCCGCCGGCTCCGGCAGGGGCCAGGGCGACTGCCGCATGGGTTTCGGCCGCCGGGGCGATGCTGTTGGTCAGGGCTTTGAGGGCCTCGACGATGCGGCCGAGGCTGGTGCCGGCCGCGGCCGCCTTGGCCTCGTCGATGCCGACGTACAGAACGAAACCGCGGGCCTGGGTGCCGTCGGGCACGGCACGGATGCGCGGGGCGGCGGGTGCCGCAGGGGCCTGGAGTTCGAGGCGGGCGGCCTGAGCTGAGCGGGCGGTGTCAATGTGTGCAAGCGACATGGGAGTGATCCTTGGCTGAGGTGATGCGGGAACCGGACGCGTTTTCGCGATGCCTGGGTTCGAAAAAGTGAGGCCGATGACGGCCGAGGGCGGAGTCGGGGACTCCGGGGAGTTCAACCGGCCGGACGCGAAACGTCAGCGGGGCGGGAACTCGGCGAGAGGGTCGCGGTCAGCGGGACATTCGGCAACACATCGCGCAGCTGCCGGGCATCATCATGCCGGCAGTCCCGGGGGCCTCGAAGGAGGTCTGGGGGCGTGCGCTCGTTGTCATAGTTGCGAGTAAAGCCCACTGTTACGGCGTGTGTCAATTCTGTGACGGCGGATGACGCGGTGTGACGCGCATCACGTTCGCCGACCCTGCGGCGGATCGGAGGATCCGTCGTTGATCAGGAGAGTGTGAAATGTTCCGCGATGAAATCTGATCTCATCAAAGATTCATGAATTGGACGGGCTGCGGTGTGTTGCGGATCGAAGGACCTGCAAAGCGCCGCAGCCGGGGCGGAGCGGAAAGGGGATCTAGACCAGGCCGTAGAGGCGGTCTCCGGCATCGCCCAGGCCCGGAACGATGTAGCCGTGTTCGTCGAGACGGTCGTCGACGGCACCCAGGACGATGGTGACCTCGCGGCCGGCGAGGGCCTCCTCCACGGCGGCGAGCCCCTCGGGAGCGGCCAGGATGCAGATGGCCGTCACGTCGACGGCGCCGCGGTCGAAGAGGAACTGGATGGCCGCGATCAGCGAGCCGCCCGTGGCCAGCATCGGGTCGAGCACGAAACACTGGCGGTCGGACAGGTCGTCGGGCAGGCGCTCGGCATACGTGGTGGGTTCAAGGGTTTCCTCATTGCGGGCCATGCCGAGAAAACCGACCTCGGCGGTCGGCAACAGCTTCACCATGCCTTCGAGCATGCCCAGGCCGGCACGGAGGATCGGCACGACCAGCGGCTTGGGGTCACTGATCTGCACCCCGCGCGCCTCGGACACCGGCGTCTGCACGGTGACTTCCTCGACCCGCACGCCGCGGGTACCCTCATAGGCCAGGAGGGTCATCAGCTCTTCGACAAGCGACCGGAACAGCGGCGACGGAGTGCGCTTGTCCCGGAGAACCGTGAGTTTGTGGGTGATCAGGGGGTGGTCGGCTACGTGGACTCGCATAGGCTCAATCTACTAGCCGGGGGAGGAATCGGATGGGCGAGCTCGGTCGCAGGCACAGCGCATGGATGCAGCTTGCCCTCGCCGAGGCCCGGGCCGCCCTCGACACGGGCGATGTTCCCGTGGGTGCGGTGGTCCTGGATGAGGCCGGGGAGGTGATCGGCCGCGGACGGAATGAGCGGGAGCTGCTGCAGGACCCGACCGGCCACGCGGAGATGGTGGCCATCCGGCAGGCGGCCGCCGCGGTGGGGGACTGGCACCTGACCGGCTGCACCCTCGTGGTGACCCTGGAGCCCTGCGTCATGTGCGCGGGCGCGATCCTGGCCGCGCGGGTGCCCACGGTCGTCTTCGGGGCCTGGGATGAGAAAGCCGGCGCCTCGGGGTCGGTGTACGACGTGCTGCGAGACCGCCGGCTCAACCACCGGGCCGAGGTGTTCGCCGAGGTCGAGGCGGACGAGTGCGGCGCCCTGCTCAGGGAGTTCTTCGCGGACCCAGCCCGTCGAGCCACTCGCTGAACATGGCCCTGGAGGCCCTCTGCATGCCGCTCGAGTAGCGTTCCCGGTCGCGACGCAGTTCCTCCGGGTCGAAGCCTTCCGCGGCCACCTCCGCCTCTGAGGCGCTCAGCCAGGCCTCGTGCATCTCCTCGGTGACCTCCGGGTGGAACTGCACGGCCAGTGCCCAGTTGCCGATGGCGAAGGCTTCATTGCCGTACTGGGGTGACCCGGCCAGCCGGGTCACCGTGTCGGGGAGGTCGAAGGTGTCGCTGTGCCACTGGAAGACGGGCACGCCGGCGATATGCCGAACGGGGGAGTCCGCGCCGGCCTCGGTCGGTTCCACCGAGCGGTAGCCGATCTCGTTCGTCGGTCCGCGGTAGACCCGGGATCCGAGGGCGTTGGCCATCAGCTGCGCCCCCAGGCAGACTCCGAAGACGGGCCGGGCCGCGCCCAGTCGCTGCCGGAGCAGTTCGACCTCATCGTGCAGGGCGGGGAACAGATCGGCCTGGTAGACGCCCATCTCACCGCCCAGCACGACCAGCAGGTCGGCGGCCTCGGGGTCGATCGCGCGCACATCCTCGGTCAGGGTGTCGACGTACCGGACCGAGTAGCCGTGCTCCCGCAGCACCGGTTCGAGATTGCCCAGGTGAATCGTGGCGTCGTGTCGCAGGACGACCGCGGTGCGGCTCATTCACGTCCCTTGATGACGATGGTGTCGGTGGGCGGGGCCCGGCGGTTCGGGTCGACGAAGATGTCCGGTTCGAGGTAAATCACCCGGGCGGCGGGCACGGCCTCGCGGATGCGGGCCTCGACCGTGTCGATGCCGACCGCCACGTCGGAGAAACGGGTCTCCGCGTCGAAGGCGACCTTGCCGGCGACGAGCAGTTCGTCCGGGCCGAGGTAGAGGGTCTTCAGGTGGATGATCTTCTGCGTCTCCGGGCCGGCCAGGATGGCGCGTTCGATGGCCGCGGCATCCAGAGCCCCGGCGCCCTCGCCGACGAGCAGGCTCTTGGTCTCGATGCCGAGCACGACGGCGACCAGCACCAGGAGGAGTCCGATGAACAGGGTGCCGATGGCGTCCCAGATCGGGTTGCCCGTGATGATGGTGAGGCCGACGCCCAGGAAAGCGAAGACCAGGCCGGTGAGGGCCGCGACGTCTTCAAGCAGCACCACGGGCAGCTCGGGCGCCTTCGCATGCCGCACGAACTGCACCCAGGACTGGGTGCCGCGCACGTGGTTCGATTCCCTGACGGCGGTGCGCAGCGAGTAGGACTCGAGCCCCATGGCCACCAGCAGTACCACGATCGGCAGCCAGGGCACCTCGAGCGGATGCGGGTCCTGCAGTTTCTGCACGCCCTCGTAGAGCGAGAAGACGCCGCCGATGGAGAACAGGATGATCGACACCACGAACGCGTAGACGTAGCGCTCACGGCCGTAGCCGAACGGATGCTCCCTGTCGGCTTCCTGGCGGGATTTACGTCCGCCGACCAGCAGCAGCACCTGGTTGCCGGAGTCGGCGAGGGAGTGCACCGCCTCGGCGAGCATCGAGGAGGAGCCGGAGAACGCCCAGGCCACGAACTTCGTGATCGCGATCCCGAGATTGGCTGCGAGGGCAGCCACGATTGCCTTGTTTCCGCCCGATGCACTCATGCAGCCAATCCTAGAACGCGCGTCGGCCGTGGTCCGCCCGGGGGCGATCCAGGGCGCGAAACTAGACTCCCGGTATGACTTCGACTGAGCCGACCACCCTCCCCACCATCGCGTTCCTCGGCGCCGGCTCCATGGCGCGGGCCGTCCTTACCGGGCTGCTGAAGCCGGAGGTGACCGTGACCGGAGGAATCCGCGCCACCAACCGCACCACGGCGAAGGCCGGGGAGCTGGAGGGGATCGACGGCGTCACGGCCTGGGCCACGGACGTCGACCCGGAGGCGAACCTCAAGGCCGTGGCCGGCGCGCGCATCGTGATCGTCGCCGTGAAGCCCGCCATGGTCCCCGACCTGCTGGCCGAGATCGCCGACAGCCTCGAAGCCGGCACGCTGGTCGTGAGTGTGGCAGCCGGAGTCACCATCGCCACGTTCGAGGGCCTGCTGCCCGCAGCGGTGTCGGTCATCCGGTCGATGCCGAACACGCCGGCCCTCGTCGGCAAGGCCGTCACCGGGCTGAGCGCGGGAACGCGGTCCACGCCCGCCGACCTGGAACTGGCCAGGGCCCTGTTCGGAACCGTCGGCGACGTGCTGGTCGTGCCCGAGGAGAAGCTCGACGCGCTCAGCACCATTTCCGGGTCCGGTCCCGCCTACGTGTTCTACCTGATCGAGCAGCTCACCGCGGCGGCCGTCGCCAAGGGTTTCACCCCCGAGGAGGCCGCCGTGATGGTGAAAGGCACCTTCCACGGCGCGACCAGCCTGCTCGCCGCATCCGTGCTGTCACCGACCGAGCTGCGCCGTCAGGTGACCAGCCCGAGCGGAACCACCGAGCGCGCCGTCTGGGAACTTGAAAAGGGTGGCCTCAAGGAACTCTTCGACCGCGCGACGGATGCCGCCCTCGCCCGGGCGCGCGAACTCGCCGGCAACTAGCTCGTCGGCGAGGACTCGACCTTCAGGCACACGACCCGCCAGTCGCCATGGTATCCCTCACCGGGAATGACTAGCCTTGGGGCATGGCAGACATCTTCGGCGTGGTGGCGGATTCGACCCGACGCGAAATACTACGCATTCTCCTCGAGCGATACAACCAGTCGACCGCGACCGGTGGCGAGCTCAGCGTGTCTGACATCGTCGACAAGCTCGGCCTCAGCCAGCCGACCATCTCCAAGCACCTGAAGGTGCTGCGGGAGGCCGGCCTGGTGGGGGTGCGGGAAGCCGGACAGCACCGCTACTACCATCTCGACTACGCGCCGCTCGAGGAGATCGAGGACTGGCTCATCCCCTTCCTCAGCGTCGACTTCGACGCGACCGCCGAGGAGGCCGCGGCGGAGACCGAGGGCCTGAAGGAAGAGCAGCGGGCGTTCGCCATCGCCATCGGCAAGGCCTTCGCCGACACGTCATTCCAGATGGCGCATGCGGTCAAGGACGCCAAGCCCCGGAAGTGGCGCAAGAACGACTAGACGGTCTTGACGAGTGCATCTATAGTGGCGCTCTAACCCACGGGCACCGCCTGTACCAGACCCGTGAACGAGAGTGCGATCGGGTTCGGGAGGGCACAGCAATGGCGTCAGATCTATCGGAGATCCGTTTCCTCACGGTGGCCGAAGTCGCGGATATGATGCGGGTCTCGAAGATGACCGTTTACCGTCTCGTGCACTCGGGTGAGCTGCCGGCGATTCGTTTCGGCCGGTCATTCCGGGTTCCGCAGTCAGCCGTCGCGGCGGCCATCGAACGTCCCATTGTGGACGCCGTCTGAGTGGGCATGCGGAGACCGACGGTGCCCAATTGCGCACACCGGGTAAGTGGGCCGTCTTTTTCCGGTAAGCTGATACTTACCGTGTCTGTCGCGAATCCCGCGGCTAAACCAATTCTTTTGTGAGGTCCGTGTGGGTTCTGTAATCAAGAAGCGACGCAAGCGTATGGCGAAGAAGAAGCACCGCAAGCTGCTTCGTAAGACTCGTCACCAGCGTCGCAACAAGAAGTAGAACGTTCTGAACCGGTTACGGTTCTAGTACGCAAGCTTTCAACCGTGTAACGGCGTGAGCGCTAGGTCCTTGGACCTAGCGCTTTTTGCTTGCCCGGCAGCTGAGTGCAGGTGCGCGCGCGGGGCCAGCATAGGCTGGAGCCATGGCTACCGCACTCCTCACCCTGATCGGCAAGCCCGGCTGTCACCTCTGCGACGACGCACGTGATCTGATCGGCAGCGTTGTGACCAAGCTGGCGGACGATCCGTCCGCCCCGGAGATCGTGCTGGAGGAGAGATCGATCCTCGACGACGCCGAGCTGCACGCCCTCTACGTCGAAGACATTCCCGTGTTGTTACTCAACGGCAAGGTCCATAACTACTGGCGCATCGATCCGCTCCGTCTGCGCACGGCCCTGCTGGCGGTGACCTGATGATCCGCCACATCGTGTCCTGGCAGCTGGCCGCCGCCGACCCCGCCGGGAAAGCGCAGGCGGCGACCGAGATCGCGTCGCGGCTCACCGGGCTGGTGGGCCTGGTCGAGGAGATCCGTTCGCTGCGGGTCGATGCGGACGTCGCGGGCGGCACCAATTGGGACGTGGTCCTGGTGGCCGATTTCGACGATCTGGCTGCCGTCAACCGGTATCAGGTCCACCCCGCGCACCAGGAGGCCGGGACCTACATCCGGTCAGTCACCACCGCTCGGATGGCCGTCGACGTCCTGCTCTAGCCGAGTCCGCCGGCCCCGCCCCGCGGGGCGGGCACCCGGCTGCGGTTACGGCTCGAGGCGCGTCGGGCCGCGGAAGAGGTAAGTGACCTCGCGGATGCTGGCCTGGTGCAGCATGAGCATGAGCACCCGGGCCAGACCCATCCCGAACCCGCCGTGCGAGGGCACGCCGTAGCGGAAGAAGTCGAGGTAACCCTCGATCTCCTCGGGGTCGACGCCCTTCTCCTTCGCCTGCTCGATCAGGATGTCGATCCGGTGCTCGCGCTGCGCGCCGGTGGAGATCTCGGTGCCATTGAAGATCAGGTCATAGCTCTTGGTGATGCTCGCATCGCCGTCGTGGCGCATGTGGTAGAACGGCCGGATGCTCGAGGCGTAGTCGGTGAGGAAGACGAATTCGTGGCCGAAGGTCTCGAGCACGTACGCGGCGATCTGGCGTTCGCCCTCGGGGTCCATGTCGTCGTCGTCGCGTGGGACCTCGTAGCCGCGGGTCTTGACGATCTCCTTGGCCTCGGCCAGCGGGATGCGGGGGAACGGGCGGCTGGGAACGGTGACCTCGACCCCGAACAGGGCCAGGACCTCGTCGCCGTGCTTCTCCTTGACGGCCGTGAACCCGGCAACGAGCAGCTCCTCGTGCAGCCGCATGACGTCTTCGTGGCTGTCGATCCAGCTGACCTCCGAGTCGACGCTGGTGAACTCCGTCGAGTGGCGGCTGGTGAACGACGGGTCGGCGCGGAAAGCCGGCCCGATCTCGAAGACCTTGCCGAAGCCGGCGGCCTGGGCCATCTGCTTGAAGAACTGGGGGCTCTGCGCGAGGTAGGCCTTGGTGTCGAAGTACTCGACCTCGAAGAGCTCGGCGCGCGATTCGCTCGCACTCGCCATCAGCTTCGGGGTGTGCAGCTCGATGAAATCGTTCTCGATCCAGTACGTGCGCAACGCGTGCTCGAACGTGGTCTGCAAACGGAAGATCAGGTTCTGCTTCGGCTGGCGGAGGTCGAGGAAACGCCAGTCGAGGCGCTTGTCGAGGCTGGAGTCGGCCGCGATCGGAGTCTCGGGGATCGCGACGGTGACGACCTCGAGGCTTGCGAGCTTGATCTCGATCCCGCCGAGCTTGACCCGCTCGTCGTGCTTGAGCTCACCCGTGACGGTGGCGAAGCTGCCCTGCGAGAGGGTCGAGATGGTGGTGGCCGGTTCGTCGGCGACGACGGCGCCCTCGGCATCCGTCGTGCGCGGGTTCACGAGCTGAACCGCGCCGGACTCGTCGCGCAGCACGACGAACTGCACCTTCTTCTGGTCTCTGACGGTGTCGACCCACCCGGACACCGTGACGGGTCCATTGGAGAGGGCGGCCAGGTTCTTGATCAATATGCGCTCAGTCACTGGTCAAGTTTAGCGGCAGACGCTCTCGGCGTATTCGCGGGTACCCCCTCCGTAGACTGGGAGAGTGGTAGCCAATCAGGTACATCTTGTGCGTCACGGTGAGGTATTCAACCCCGAACGCGTCCTGTACGGCCGCCTGCCCGGCTACCGTCTGTCGGAACTGGGCGCCCGGATGGCCGAGGCCGCGGCCACGGACCTGGTCCAGCGCGGCCGCCCGGTCGCGCGCATCGTGTCCTCGCCGCTTCAGCGGGCGCGCGAATCCGCAGCCCCGATCGCGGCCGCCTTCGGCCTTCCCATCGACATCGACATCGACGAGCGCATCATCGAGCCGGCCAACGTCTTCGAGGGCAAACGGATGCGAGGCCCGGACGGTGCCCTGCGCGACGCCCGCAACTGGCCGGCACTGGTCAACCCGCTGCGTCCCAGCTGGGGCGAGCCGTTCGAATCGATCGTGAAGCGCATGCTCGCGGCCATCGAGGACGCACGCAATTCGGTCGGGGAGGGCGACGTCGTGCTGGTGAGCCATCAGCTGCCGATCTGGATGGTGCACCGTGCGCTCGCCCGTCAGCGGCTGGCGCACGACCCGCGAAAGCGTCGCTGCGACCTGTCCAGCATCACCACCCTGTCCTGGCCGGGAGACCGCCTGGTCGAGACCGGCTATGCCAACCCCGCCCTGCCCCTGCAGGCCGGAGCCACCGACGTGGGGGCCGTATGACCCGCCGGCCCCGCACCATCCTCGTCGGCCTGGTCGCACTCGCCCTGCTGCTGACCGGCTGCGCGAGCGACCCCCTGGCCGAGCAGTACCGCGAGGGCAGCAGCAAGGGCTTCATCGCGGGCGACGGCAGCTGGACCGAGATCCCGGCCGCACAGCGCGGGGACGCCGTGGCGTGGAGCGGTGCGGACGAGACCGGGGCCGTGGTGTCCAGTGAGGACTACGCGGGCAAGGTCGTCGTCCTCAACTTCTGGTACGCCAGCTGCGCGCCGTGCCGCGCCGAGGCCCCGGCCCTGCAGAAACTGAACGAGGAATTCGCGGGCACGGATGCCCACTGGCTGGGCGTGAACGTGCGCGACCAGGCCGCGAACGCGGTCGCGTTCAACGAGAGTTTCGGCATCACCTATCCCTCGGTGATGGACGTGGACAACGGAGGCATGCAGCTGGCCTTCAGCGGCAGCATCCCGCCGAACGCGGTTCCGACCACGCTGGTACTCGATCGGTCCGGCCGGGTCGCCGCCCGGATTCTCGGCGCGCTCACCTCGCCGTCGATCCTGGAGACCCTCGTGCGCGACACGATCGCCGAGGAATCGTAGGCGTGGACAACCCCTTCGGCGAGATCGTCTTCAGCGGGCAGCTCCTGCTGGCCGTTCCGATCGCTGTGCTGGCTGGTCTCGTGTCGTTCGCCTCGCCGTGCATCCTCCCGCTCGTTCCGGGCTACCTGGCGTACATCGGAGGCTCCACCGACGGTCGCTCGACCGCCGCGCGCGGCGATCGCCGGGGCCGGTACCGTTTGCTCGCCGGTGTCGCCCTCTTCATCCTCGGCTTCACCCTCGTCTTCGTGCTCACCGGCGTCGTCTTCGGTGTGGCCGGATTCTGGCTCAACCAGTACCGCGACCTGATCACCCGTCTCGCCGGGGTAGTGGTGATCCTGCTCGGCCTCGTGTTCGTCGGGCAGTTCGGCTTCGCGCAGCGCATCGTCAAGACCTCCTGGAAGCCGAAAATGGGACTCGCCGGCGCCCCGGTGCTCGGGGCCGTCTTCGCCGTCGGCTGGACTCCCTGCACCGGGCCCACCCTGACGGCCATCAACTCGCTCAGCCTGACCACGGGTTCGCCGTGGCAGGGTGGTCTGCTGGCCCTTTTCTACGCGCTCGGGCTCGGCATCCCGTTTCTGTTGATCGCGCTCGGCCTAAGCTGGGCGACCGGGGCCGTTTCGTTCCTGAAACGGCACATCCGGGCGATCAATCTTCTGGGAGGCCTGCTCCTCGTTGTCATCGGTGTGCTCATGGTGAGCGGCGTCTGGAATGCCTGGCTCCTCGACCTGCAAGGAACGATCGGAAGTTATGTCCCGGCCATCTGACCACTACGACTCGCCGGCCCCCGCCGCAATCATCCAGCCGCGTCTCGGCCTCGTCGGCTGGCTGCGCTGGTTCTGGCGCCAGCTGACGAACATGCGCACCGCCCTGTTCCTGCTCCTGCTGCTCGCGATCGCCGCAGTCCCGGGTTCGCTGGTTCCCCAGCGCAGCTCGGACCCGAACGGGGTCACCCAGTACTTCGCGGACAACCCGGACCTCGCCCCCGTGCTCGACAAGATCCAGGCGTTCGACGTCTACTCGTCGGCCTGGTTCTCGGCCATCTACCTGCTGCTGTTCATCTCGCTGATCGGCTGCGTCATCCCGCGCACCAAGCACCATTTCCTGGCGCTCCGGGCGAAGCCGCCGACCACCCCGGCCCGCCTGTCGCGGCTGGCGGGCTTCACGGAGCGCACCATTCCGGCCGGCCAGAACGCGTCCCTCGCGGTCGACTCGGCGAAGCGGATGCTGAAATCCGGCGGCTACCGGGTGGCCCTGTTCGAGCGTGGCCGGGAATTCTCGGTCTCGGCCGAGCGCGGCTACCTGCGCGAGACCGGCAACCTGGTCTTCCACTTCGCCCTGGTCGGAATCCTGATCACCGTCGGTTTCGGCAGCGGTTTCGGCTTCAGCGGCCAGCGGGTGCTCGTGGAGGGCCAGACGTTCGTGAACACCCTGCTCGCCTACGACTCGTTCAACCCGGGCCGATTCTTCAACGACGAGAGCCTCAAGCCCTACAAACTGACCCTCGACGACTTCCGGGTCAAGTACGAGACCAAGAACCTCAAGGCCTACGGCCAGCCGCTCGACTTCGCGGCCGACGTGACCGTCACCCGGCGCGGCGAAGCGCCCGAGTCGAGCCAGGTGAAGGTCAACGCCCCCGCACGCACGGGCGGCACCGACGTCTACCTGCTCGGTAACGGCTACGCCCCGAAGATCACGGTGAAAGACCCGAACGGGGTGGTCGTCTTCACCGATGCCGTGCCGTTCCTGCCCCAGGATGCCAACCTCACCTCCCTGGGTGTGATCAAGGTCCCCGACGGCCTGGCCGAGCAGCTCGGCCTGATCGGCTTCTTCTACCCGACCCAGGCGACCATGGACTCCGGGGCGTTCTTCTCCTCCTACCCCGACCTCGAGTATCCGCTGCTCACCCTGAACGTCTACTCGGGCGACCTCGGCCTCGACAAGGGCGTGCCGACATCCGTCTACGCGCTCAACACCGACAAGATGACCCAGCTCACCGGCGGCAAGACCGGCACGAAATCACTCGAGCTGAAGCCCGGCGAAACCCAGCAGCTTCCGAACGGGCTCGGCTCCGTCACCTTCGACGACGCCGACCCCGGCGCGAAGACCGGGGACTTCTCGGGGTCGGTGCTCCGGTTCGCCTCGTTCGACATCCACCATGACCCCACGCAGCTGTGGGTGCTGACCTTCGCGGTGCTCGCCCTGCTCGGCCTCCTGACCTCGCTGTTCGTGCCCCGTCGGCGGGTCTGGGTCAAGGCGATCGAGGAGGCCGACGGGTCGGTGCGGCTCGAGTACGCCGGGCTGGCCCGCGGCGAGGACCCCGCCCTCGAGTCCGCGGTCGCCGAACTGGCCGACCGGCACACTGACCTGCTGCTTTCCTCCCAATCCGCCGCCACGGCATCCAACAAGACTTAGGCTGAGACAGTGAATCTCAACGAGCTCTCGATCCTGAGCCTCTACTCGGCAATGGCCGTGTACGCACTGGCCTTCATCGCATTCTCCTTCGACCTGGCCAAGCGATCGGCCGCGGTCAAATCCGCGGCGGAGCTGGCCGGCGAGGCGGAGACCCAGCGGGCGGCCACCGAGGTGTCGCAGGGGATGGCCTCCGGCGGGACCACCACGCTCACCCGGATCAGCGCCCGCATCGCGAACGACGCCTCGACCCCCTACGGCCGGTCGCCCAGCCTCCGGGTGGGTGTCTCGCTCACCGTTCTCGCCTGGCTGATCCACCTCGTGGCCGACGTGCTCCGCGGCGTGGCCGCCGGGCGGGTGCCGTGGGCGAACATGTACGAGTTCGCGATGACCGGAACCCTGCTGATCGTCACCGTATTCCTGATCGTGCTGACCCGGGCCGACCTGCGCTTCCTCGGCACCTTCGTCACCGGCATGATCCTGGTGCTGCTCGGGATCGCCGCGCTGCGCTTCTACGTGGAGGTCGCGCCCCTGCCGCCCGCGCTGCAGTCGGCCTGGCTCGTCATCCACGTGTTCGTCGCGTCCCTGGGCACGGGGTTCTTCGCGCTCGGGTTCGCCCTCTCCGGAGTGCAACTGCTCCAGTTCCGGCGGGAAGCCTCCGTCACCGGCCCCACGGGCGGCCGGCTCCGGTTCCTGGCCACACTGCCCTCGGCGGCGACGCTGGAGAACCTGGCCTACCGGGTCAACATCATCGGCTTCATCCTGTGGACCTTCACCCTCATGGCGGGTTCGATCTGGGCGGAACAGGCCTGGGGCCGGTACTGGGGCTGGGACACCAAGGAGGTCTGGACCTTCATCATCTGGACCATCTACGCCGGCTACATCCACGCCAGGGCCACGCGCGGCTGGCGCGGGTCCCGGTCGGCCTGGCTGGCCATCATCGGCTTCAGCGCCGTGATGTTCAACTTCGGCGTCGTGAACGTCTTCTTCAAGGGACTGCACGCCTACTCGGGTCTCTGAACCCGCCTGGTTTCTCGCGCGCCGCAGGTTGTCGCCGTCTCACGCCGTGCATAACTCCTGCAAATTCTTCGCGACGTGCCCAAAACCGGCTGAATCCGGCGATTCCTGACCAAATTGCAGGAGTTATGCCTGGGAGAGGCGGGAGGCGAGAGGCGGGAGGCGGGGGCCGGTGAGCTGCGGTCAGTCGGCGAGGAGCGCGTAGCAGCGGGTCAGGCGGGCCAGCCACCAGTCGCGGCGGTCGTCCGCGGCCGCATAGCGTTCGAGCAGCGTCGCGTCGGGGGTGACCCGGCGTACCGGGATGCGGCCGTCCACGGGGAGGAGCGGGTCGGTCGTCACATCCGCGGCCAGGAGTGAGGCCGTGCCCAGGCCGCAGTCGAACTCGAGGTTCGGGATCGCCCCGGCCAGGTGGGCGCCCATCGAGATGCCGACCGAGGTGTCGAGGGCGCTGGAGACGACGGCCGGCAGGCCGGCCTGCTCAACCAGGGCCAGCGCCGCGTGGATGCCACCGAGCGGCGCGGCCTTGATGACGAGGATGTCGGCCGAGCCCGTGCGGGCGACCAGCAGGGGGTCTTCGGCCCGGCGCACGCTCTCGTCCGCGGCGACGCCGACGTCGAGGTACGCGGTGCGGCGGCGGACCTCGGCGAGTTCCTCGATCGAGGCGCACGGCTGCTCGACGTATTCGAGGTCGAATTCGTTGAGGGCATGGATGGCGTGTTCGGCCTCGTCCACGTTCCAGAGCCCGTTCGCGTCGACACGGATACGTCCCTCCGGGCCGAGCACCTTCCGTACCGCGCGCACGCGGGCGACATCGTCGGCGAGCGTCTGGCCGGGGTCGGCGACCTTGACCTTGGCGGTGCGGCATCCGGGGAACCGGGCCAGGACTCCGGCGACCTCCTCGGCGGCGACCGCCGGCACGGTGGCGTTCACGGGGATGCTGTCCCGCAGGAGAGCGGGAGCGGCCTGCCAACCGAAATCGATCGCCGCCCGCAGCCAGGCGACGGCCTCGGCGTCGTCGTACTCGGCGAAGGGCGAGAACTCCGCCCACCCCTGGGGGCCCTCCAGGAGCAGCGCCTCACGGGTGTCGATCCCGCGGAAGCGCGTGACCAGCGGCAGGGTGACAACGCGGGCAGATCCAAGCAATTCGGCAAGTGTGGGCAGCATGTTCCCAGTGTGGCAGCCGCACGACTGCCCCGGGGACGGTTCTCGCCGGCGGCGGCGGCGCTGCGTGGTACCCGGCCCGGATGCGTTACCGGTTCACAGCCGTTACCGGGTCACAGCACGTCCTGGTTGAAGACGCCGTCCACGTCGAGATCGATGTCGTGGCCGTTGTTCGGCTTGACCCGCAGCACCGCGAACGGGATCCCCGGCGCGATCAGCAGATAGGCGTCCTCGAACCGGCCGCCGCCGCTGTTCACCCGCATCCAGTAGGGGGTGCCGGAGAGGATGGCCGCGTCGATCTCGGCCTGGATCGATTCGATCGATCGGCCGCCCAGCGAGTACTGCTGGCCGCCGTAGACGATGTCGACTCGGTTCACGATTCGTCCTTCACTGTCACTGTCGCAGGTCGGTGAGGTTCCGGCACGAGCTGGAGGCCCCCGGAGGAATTGGCGGAGAGCATGAGCGCTTCGATCCATTCGCGGTTGAGGCTGGGGGAGCGTCCTCCGAAGTACTTGTAGGCCAGCGGGATGGCGGGGTGCAACCAGATGGTGCTGCGCCCGTCGCCGCCCTGGGGATCGTCACGCCAGGTGAAGTAGAAGCACTCACCGCGTCGCAGCTTGGCCCCGATCACGACCTGGATGTGGGCGAGCACCCGGTCATCGAAATCTGCCGTCAGGGTTGAGTTGTACGTGAGCTTTCCCATGTGTCCCCCCATTGACATAGTTTGAAAGACACGATATCCCGATTGATCCGACATCGCCACGCTCAATTCGGGGGGGGGTAGAGAGCCCGCGGAGTCAGTGCCGGGGGCTGGGTAGAACTAGTCCCGCAGATAGCGCTCGAGCCTGGGCACGTGCAACAGGGCCAGTGCGCGCTTCTCGATCTGCCGAACGCGTTCCCGGGTGACGCCCTGGATGGCCGCGATCTGGTCGAGCGTACAGGGAGCGCTCCCGTCCAGGCCGAACCGCGCCGTGAGGATCGACCGCTCCCGGGCCGGCAGGGCCTCGAGGTAGAACTCGATGTCGGCCTTGCGCAGTGTGAGCGTCGCGTACTCGTCCGGCTGGGGCAGGTCGTCGTCGATGATCAGCTCCGAGATATCGCCCAGACCGTCACCGACGGGGGTGTGCAGCGATATCGGCTCGTTGTCGTACTGCAGCAGCCGGGCCACGTCGCGCGCGGGAATCTCGGATGCCCGGGCAAGCTCCTGCAGGGTGGGTTCGCGGTCGAGGGTGCTGGTGAGGTCGCGGCGGATGCGCTTGATCTTGTTGAGCTTCTCGGCGGTGTGCACGGGGATGCGGATCATGCGCGATTTGTCGGCCATGCCGCGGTGGATGGCCTGG
>JACMQV010000065.1 GCA_014376815.1 Cryobacterium sp. | reverse complement strand
GGGAGCTGCGGGATCGTCGAGTCGTCCTCCGCGGCGTGCGCGTGCGCGTCGACGGGCGGGCGCTTGCCGGCGAACGGCAGTCTTTGCCAGAGCGTGGTCGCCGCCTGGAAGAGGCCGCCCGGGAGGAGCAGGATCACCAGGATCAGCACGATGCCGTAGCCGAGAAGCTGCACCTCGCCGGTGGCGCCGGGGAAGATGGCCGGGATGATGTCCCGCATGCCCTCGCCGAGGAACTGCACGAGGAAGGCGCCGGCGACGGCGCCCCAGACCGATCCGAGGCCCCCGATGACGACCATCAGCAGGATCGACACCGACAGGTGGAATTCGGAGGTCGACGGGCTCACGATCGCGACCTGGTAGGCGTAGAAGACGCCGCCGAGGCCGGCGAATCCGGCGGAGAGCACGAAGACCTTCAGCCGCAGCGCATAGGTGTTGACGCCGAGGCTCTCGGCGGCGAGTTCGGAGTCGTTGACGGCCGAGAGGGCGCGGCCGGCGCGGCTGCGGGTGAGGTTGAGGGCCAGGATCAGCCCGATCACCACGAACGGCGTCACGAACCAGAGGAAGAAGCCGTTGTTGTCGATCGGAATCCCGAAGACGGTGGGCCGCGAGATGCCGTAGATGCCCGTGGTGCGCCCGGTGACGTCCCATTCCCGCACGCCGATCATCACGATGAAGCCGAGCCCGAGCGTCGCCAACGCGAGGTAGTGGCCGCGCAGGCGCATCAGCGGCAGGCCGACGAGCAGGGCGACCAGCATTGCGGCGAGCACGCCGATGGTGGCCGCGACCGGGCCCGGCAGATCGAGCTTGGTCAGCATGATCGCGTGGGTGTACGCGCCGATCGCGAAGAACGCGGCCTGCCCGAGGCTGACCTGCCCGGCCAGTCCCATCAGCAGGTTGAGCCCGATGGCCGGCAGGGCGAAGATCATGGCGAACACGACGATGTTCATGACCGAGGAACTGGCCGTGAACGGGACCACGATCATCAGCGCGACGAGGATGCCGCAGCCGATCAGCATGCCCTTGTTGTTCAGCCAGAAACGTGCCCCGGTGGACAGGGTCCCGACGGGGACCGGTGTGGTTGCATGTGTCATTTCGCTACACCCTGACCGCTGTGGGCTTGAGAACGAGGCCCTGGGGACGGACGACGAGCACAAGGATGAGGATGAGGAAGGCGGCGCCGTCCCTCAGGCCGGACGCGACGTAGCCGGCCACGTAGGCCTCGATCATGCCGAGCAGGAGAGCCCCGACGATCGCCGCACGGAAGGAGACGAAGCCGCCCAGGACGGCGGCGACGAAGCCCTTGAGCCCGAGCAGCACGCCACCGGACCAGAGGGAGAGGTAGATCGGGGAGGCCACCACACCCGCGACCGCCCCGACGAATCCCGCAATCGCGAAGGCCAGCACGGACGCGGCAACGGGGGAGATCCCCACGATGCGCGCCGCGACGGGCTGCTCCGCACACGCCCGCAACGCCTTGCCCCAGCGGGACTTCTCGTAGAAGAGCACGATTCCCCCGCCGACCACGACGAGGGCGCCGATCATCCAGAATTCCTGCGAGCGGATGCTCACCCCACCGATCAGGATGTTGGTCCCCGGGAACAGGGGCACCCCCTTGGCCTCGGGGCCCCAGGCCAGCAGCATGATCGCCTGCAGCAGAGTCGAGACGCCGAGGGTCAGGATGATGGAGGTGAGCGGAGTCAGCTTCTTCACCCTCGCGATGATCAGCCGGTCCATCGCGATGGCCACGAGGGTCACCGTGAGCACGGCGACCAGCACCCCGAGGAAGAGCGGCATGCCCGCCGCGACGAGCCAGGCGGAGCCCAGGCCGCCCAGCATCGCGAACTCGCCCTGGGCGATGTTGATCACGTGGCGCACGGTGTAGACGGCGATCAGCCCGACGGCGAGCAGGGCGTACACAGATCCCTGTGAGAGCCCTGCCACCGTCAGTTGCAGGAAATCAGTGAGCACGATCAGTCCTTGAGGAGGTTCCAGCGACCATCCTTGGCCTCAGCCAGGATGAGGGCGGAGGCGTCGAGGCCGGAGTGGTTCTTCGCGGTCATCGTGAAGACTCCCGAGATACCGGTCCACTTGGCGGTTTCCAGTTCGCCGCGCAGGGTCTCCGGGTCGGTGCCGACCGCGGTGATCGCGTTGACGGCGATGTGCCAGGCGTCGAACGCGTGGCCGGCGAAACCGGACGGCTGGTCGCCGTAGGCCTTGCTGTAGTCCGCCTTGAACTGGTCGATGACCTTGCTCTGGGGGTTGTCGGCGGCCAGCTGGTCAGCGACGAGCAGGCGGCCCATCGGGGCGATCACGCCGTTGGAGGCGTCACCGGCTGCGTCGAAGAACGCCTGGTTCGAGATGCCGTGCGACTGGTAGACCGGCTTGTTCACGCCGAGCTGAACGTAGGCCTTCTGGGCCAGGCCGGCGGAGGGGTTGATGCCCCAGATGATGACGGCGTCGGCGTCCGAGCCGCGCACATTGGTCATCTGCGGGGTGAAGTCGGTGGCGCTCGGCTCGAAGGCCCCCGTCATCACGAGGGTGATGCCGCGCTCGGCGCCGAGCGCGGTGATGTAGTCCGCGACGCCTTCGCCGAATCCGGTGGCGTCGCGCACGAGTGCCAGCTTGGTGTAACCCTTGGCCTTGGCGTCGTCGAGGATGCGCTCGATCACGACCACGTCGTTCTGTGCGGTCTTGAAGACCCACTGGGAGTCTTTGACGATGGCGATGTTGGCCGCGACGGAGATCATCGGGATCTTCGCGGCTTCCGCGATGGGGCGCATGGCCAGGCTGGGCCCGGTGCGTGAGGCGCCGATGATGAGGTCGACCTTGTCGCTCTCGATCAGCTTGCTGGTGGCCTTGGCCGCGCCGTCCTCGGTCGACTGGTCGTCGACGATGGTGAGCTCGACGTCACGGCCGTCGATGCCGCCGTCGGCGTTGAGCTGCTTGGCCAGCATGGTGAGCGTGTTCTGCTCCGGGACGCCGAGGCTGGCGCCGACTCCGGTGACGTCGAGAACCGCGCCGATCTTGATCGGCCCGGCCGCGGCGGCGGGGTCGGCTTTGGCCGTCCCTCCGAGGTTCGAGGTGCTGCATCCGGCCAGCGCAAGGGCTGTGACGACGGCAATCGGCGCGATGAAACGCAGACGAGACTTCTTCATTGGAATCTCCTTCAGAGGGACAGATAATTAGTGACCGACCAGTCGTTCACTAATTCAGGTGTGGGCTGAGAGTATCGTGGGGCCGCTGCGGGAGGCAAGGGTCGCGGGTGGGCCGTTGGTAACGAGTGGGTGACGTTCCGGCCGGGCGGCCGTGCCGGTCAGGCCAGCGCGAGCATGCCGGCCGCCGCCAGAGCCAGCGCCAGGCCCAGCCACTGCACCGGGGCGATCCGTTCCCGCAGCACCACGGCGGCGAGCAGGATCGTGCCGGCCGGGTACATGGCCGTCAGAACGCTCATCACGCTCAGATCCCCGGCACGGATGCCCAGCAGGAGCAGGAAATTGGCGACGACATCGACCACGCCGCAGGCGGCGGCCAGCCGCAGGCCCACGAACAGGGTCGACCGGCGGCGGGACGCGGCGGCGGTCGCGGCATCCGTCGCCGGCACGGTCTCGCCCGTCGCCAGCGCCCGGCGTCGGCGCAGCGCGACCAGGCCGAGCACCCCGACCACGCCGAACATGATTGCCCCGTTCACCGCGCGGTTCATCACGAGCGGAACGAGCCCGCTGTCGTCGGGCGTCAGGTCGATCATGATCATGAACGCGCCGATCATGGCGCCGGAGCCCAGCGCCATCAGCGCGCCGATCAGGCTCGGCCGCACCGCACCGCGCTCCGGCACGAAGCCCACGAGCACCACTGCGAGCAGGGCGAGACCCAGCGCCCAATAGCCGATCGGAGCCAGCCGGTCGCCGCCCGCCAGGCCCACCGTGGCCGGCACGATCGCCGAGACCACAGCGGTGAGCGGCGAGAGGATGCTCATCGGCCCGATCGCGAGGCAGGCATACAGCAGGGAGATGGCGATGGCGCCGCTGATCCCGGACAGCGCTCCCCAGAGCACGGCGTCGGGGGACCAGGCCCCGCCCACGAACGGCAGGAAGAGCAGCAGCGCCACCAGGCCAGAGGTCGCCGCGACGGCCGTCGCCAGCACCGAGCTGATGCGCTTCGCGGCCAGGCCTCCGAGAAAGTCGGCGCTGCCGAAAATGAGCGCGCCGGTCAGGCCCAGAACAGCGGTAAGCATAGAACCAGAGCCTACCGATCGGAGGCCCATCCCGCCCCGCACTGACCTGCTCGCGGTGACTGCGTGACATCGGCAGCCGGCTTAAACTCGGGTGATGCGAAGCAACAATGTTCAGCGCCGGTCTCTCGGCCTGCTCTTCGGTGCCGGCCTTGTCCTGGCGGCCCTGGGTTTGTCGGCCTCCCCGGCGCTCGCGCACAACGACGAGATCGAGTACTCGCCGGCGGAGGGCGCGGTCGTCACTGAGCAGCCCGGGCAGTTCCGGGTCACGACCGACGACGAGTTGGTCGATTTGGGCGAGGGGTCCGGCAACGCCATGGCGATCAGCGGTCCGGCGGACGCGGCCGCGGCCGCGCCGCTCTATTACGGCGACGGCTGCGTCGCGCTGGACGGTCCCAGCATCGAGACCGCGGCCCAGCTCGGGCAGCCGGGGGAGTACACGGTCACCTGGCAGGCGGTGTCGACCGACGGGCATCCGGTGTCCAAGGCCTACTCGTTCACCTGGCAGCCGACCGCGGGCCAGACCTTGGCGACGGGATCCGCGGCGATGCCGACCTGCGGCCAGGCGGCCCAGTCGACGGATGCCGCAGCGGCTCCGGCCGCGGACGCCCCAGCCGCGCCGGCGGGAGGCGTTTCCGCCGCCGCCTGGACCTCGGCCGTTGCGGCCACCGCCGCCGTTCTCGGCGTCGTCGCCGCCCTGGTGGTCGCCCGCCGCCGCAAGCGCACGCTCCGCCAGTCGGCACGGCCCGAATAGCCCGGCACTTCGTTCGACAGGTCCCCTCCGGGGCGGCCATGTCGGAGGTCGCAGGTAGAGTTAGCGGGTGAGTTGGAACGCCGAAATACCGTGGGATCCTGACGAGTTCGAACCACCCGACGAGTTCGATGCGCCGCCGCCGCCCGACGGCTATGCCGGCGGAGCCATGGAGTGGGAACCTGCGTCCGCAGTCCGAGCGGGCGCCGTCGCCGCCGCACGCCCGCCGAGCGCCCCGCCCCGCCGCGCCTCCGCGAAATTCGCGACCGCCGCCGAGGCGCTGCGCACCGTCTTCGGCTACGACTCTTTCCGGGGCGAACAGGCCGCGATCATCGACCAGGTCATCGGCGGCCACGACGCGGTCGTGCTGATGCCCACCGGCGGCGGCAAGAGCCTCTGCTACCAGATCCCCTCGCTCGTGCGCGAGGGCACCGGCATCGTCATCTCGCCGCTGATCGCCCTGATGCAGGACCAGGTCGACGCGCTGACCGCCGTGGGCGTGCGCGCCGCATTCCTCAACTCGAGCCAGGACTCCGCCGCCCGCGGCCAGGTGGAGCGCGACTACCTCGCCGGCGACCTCGACCTGCTCTACGTCGCCCCCGAGCGGCTCTCTTCCGAGGCCACCAAACGCTTCCTCGACCGCGGCACCATCGCGTTGTTCGCCATCGACGAGGCGCACTGTGTCTCCCAGTGGGGGCACGACTTCCGGCCCGACTACCTGGCCCTGTCCGAACTGGCCGACCGCTGGCCCGACGTGCCGCGCATCGCGCTCACCGCCACGGCCACGGATGCCACCCACCAGGAAATCACCACCCGTCTGCAGCTGGGCGAGGCTCGCCACTTCGTCGCCAGCTTCGACCGGCCGAACATCCAGTACCGCATCGTCGGCAAGGCCGAGCCGCGCAAGCAGCTGCTCGCCTTCATCAAGGCCGAGCACCCCACGGATGCCGGCATCGTCTACGCCCTCAGCCGCAAGACCGTCGAGGCGACCGCCGACTTCCTGCGGCAGAACGGCCTGAACGCCCTGCCGTACCACGCGGGCCTCGACCAGGGGCTGCGGGCGCGCACGCAGTCCCGGTTCCTGCGCGAAGACGGCGTGATCATCGTCGCCACCATCGCGTTCGGCATGGGGATCGACAAGCCGGATGTGCGCTTCGTCGCCCACATCGACCTGCCGAAGTCGGTCGAGGGCTACTACCAGGAGACCGGCCGCGCCGGCCGCGACGGCCTGCCCTCCACCGGCTGGCTCGCCTACGGCCTGCAGGACGTGGTGCAGCAGCGCCGAATGATCGACGAATCGCCCGGAGACCTCGGCCACCGCCGCAAACTTTCCGCGCACCTTGACGCGATGCTCGCGCTCTGCGAGACCGTGAGCTGCCGCCGGGTCAACCTGCTGCGCTATTTCGGCCAGGCCAGCGAGCCCTGCGGCAATTGCGACACCTGCCTCGAACCGCCCGTGGGCTGGGACGGCACGGTGCCGGCCCAGAAACTGCTCTCCACCGTGGTGCGCCTGCTCCGCGAGCGCAACCAGCGGTTCGGCGCCGGCCAGCTGATCGACATCCTGCGCGGCAAGGTGACCCCGCGCACCACCCAGCACAGCCACGACCAGCTGGCGACCTGGGGTATCGGCGCCGACCTCAGCGACCAGCAGTGGCGGGGCATCGTGCGGCAGCTGCTGGCTCAGGGTTTTCTGGCCACCTCCGGCGAATACGGCACCCTGGTGCTCACGGATGCCGCCGCCGAGGTTCTCGCGGGCCGCCGCACGGTCGAGCTCCGCACGGAGCCCGAACGTGCCGCCCGGCCCGCTGCGGGGGCTCGAAAGGGCGCGGCCAAGGCGGCCGCGGCCGACCTCAGCCCTGAACAGGGGGCGCTGTTCGAGGCGCTCCGGGGCTGGCGCTCCGCCCAGTCCAAGGAACAGGGCGTACCGGCGTACATCGTCTTCGGCGACGCCACCCTGCTCGCCATCGCCGCGACCCGGCCGGCCTCCCTGGCCGATTTGGACGGCATCACCGGTGTCGGGGCCAAGAAGCTGGAGGCCTACGGCTCCGCCATCCTCGAGGTCGTCACTGCCGCCGCCTGACCCCTGCCGCGGTCCCGGGTCCGCCGTCGGCGACGAAACGGCGGCGGACCGGGTAGAACTAAACCATGGACTGGACCGAGTATTTCGACGCGCAGACCGGCCGTGCCCCACGGTCGGTGCTCCTGCGCACCCTGGAGATGCGCGGCGACACGGCGCCGGGCACCGCGCTGGACCTGGGCTGCGGTGAGGGCACGGAGACCCGGCACCTGCTCCACGCCGGTTGGCGCGTGCACGCGTTCGACGCCGATCCGAGCTCCGAGGCGCGGGTACGGGCAGGCCTGGACCCTGCCGGGGCCGAGCGTCTGACCTTCCGGGCGGCGCGCTTCGAGGACCTGACGGCACTGCCTGCCGCCGATCTCGTCTATGCGGGCTTCTCCCTCCCCTTCTGCGACCCGAACCTGTTCCCCGGACTCTGGACTGGCGTCCTGGGGGCGTTGAAACCGGGCGCCTGGTTCGCCGGCGAGCTCTACGGGCCCCACGACGACTGGGCCGGACGCGCCGACATGAATTTCCACGACCGCGGGCAGGTCGGCGCCCTGCTGGCCGGTCTGGACGTCGTCGACGTGATCGAGGACGACCGCCCCGGCCAGTCCGCTTTCGGCCCCCGGCACTGGCACGTCTTCCACGTCATCGCCCGCGTCCCCGCCTGACCCGCCTGACCCGCGCCCGAACGAATTCGACGGAATATGTGAGCTAAAAACACGTTCTCGGGCCAGTCCCGGCCGTTTTCGGCAAAATCTCCGTCGAATTCGTGAGGGGCGATGGCTGGCGGGAGAGAGCGCCAGCCCGCCCCGTTTGTGGGTATGTGCGAAGCGAAGCGGGTAAGCATTGTAGGTAAACCACAATACGGATGCCGCGGGGAGCATGCTTTGTTGTAGCCCCGTCACGCACTATTTCTTCCGTCTGCGCGAGCGACCTAACGTATAAGAAAATTTCGAGTTCGCGCGAAGACGAAGGACCAATGATGGTTGACACTGCCCAGCGCTCCAGCACCCAGACCCCCGCCCGCCCCACGGTGGCCCCGGACGTGACCCCCGGCGTCGACACCGGCCCGGTGATGATCGCCGGCCAGCCGGGCGGCCCCACGATCAACCTGGAGTCGCTGAACCGGCAGCTTCTCGGCACCTGGGCGGACGTGCGCCTGATGGCCCGCGAGCTCACCGCCCGCCCGGAACTGCAGCGGATCGAGGGCCAGTCCATGGCCGAGCACCGGGTGCGCGTGCTGGGCCAGCTGAAGATCCTGGCCGCGAACGGGCACGTGCACCGCGCATTCCCGGCGCACCTCGGCGGCTCCGACGACCACGGTGGCAACATCGCTGGGTTCGAGGAGCTCGTCACGGCCGACCCGAGCCTGCAGATCAAGGCCGGCGTGCAGTGGGGCCTGTTCGGGGCCGCGGTGCTGCACCTCGGCACCAGGAAGCACCACGACGCCTACCTGCCCGGCATCATGACGCTGGACGTCCCCGGCGTGTTCGCGATGACCGAGACCGGCCACGGCTCGGACGTCGCCGCCATCGGCACGACGGCGACCTACGACCGGGCCACGCAGGAGTTCGTCATCCAGACCCCGTTCCGCGCGGCGTGGAAGGACTACCTCGGCAACGCGGCGAAGGACGGCATCGCCGCCGTGCTCTTCGCCCAGCTGATCACCGACGGCGTCAACCACGGCGTGCACGCCTTCTGGGTGCCCATCCGCGACGAGTCCGGAGCGTTCCTGCCCGGGGTCGGCGGGGAGGACGACGGCCTCAAGGGCGGCCTGAACGGCATCGACAACGGCCGGCTCCACTTCGACGGGGTGCGAATCCCGCGCGAGAACCTGCTCAACCGCTACGGCGACGTCGCCGCAGACGGCACCTACAGCTCGGACATCCAGAGCCCGGGCCGACGTTTCTTCACCATGACCGGCACCCTGGTGCAGGGCGGCGTCTCGCTCGACGGGGCTTTCGTCGTCGCCTCGAAGCTCGCCCTCTTCATCGCCATCACCTACGGATCGCAGCGCCGC
>JACMQV010000064.1 GCA_014376815.1 Cryobacterium sp. | reverse complement strand
CGTTGCCGATGATGCCGACCTCGCCGTCGAGCTGGACGTAGTTGAGGTCGTTCTCCTTGGCCTTCGCCTCGAGCGGGTCGGCCGCGGCCGCGTCCTCGAGGAGGGCGTGCTTGGGGTGGCGGAAGCCCGCGTTCTCGTCGATCGTGACCTTGCCGTCGAGGGCGATGACGTCGCCCTCCTCGGTGAGCACGAGCGGGTTGACCTCGACCAGGGTCGCGTCCTCGCCCTTGAACACGTTGTAGAGCTGGACGAAGACCGGTGCGACCTTGTCGACGAGGTCCGCGGGGAACTTGGCGGCGACCGCGATCTCGCGGGCCGTGGCCAGGTCGATCCCGGCGATGGGGTCGATGGCGGTGTACGCGAGCGCCTCGGGCTTCTCGACCGCGAGGATCTCGATCTCCACGCCACCCTCATAGCTGGCGAGGGAGAGGTAGGAACGGTTCGTGCGGTCGAGCAGCACGGAGAAGTAGAACTCCTGCGCAATGCGCGCCCCGCCGGCCACCATGACCCGGTTGACGGTGTGGCCCTTGATGTCCAGTCCGAGGATCGCCCGGCCGGCGGCTTCCGCGTCATCCGGGGTCTTCGCGACCTTCACGCCGCCGGCTTTGCCACGGCCGCCAACCTTGACCTGGGCCTTGACAACGACAACGCCGCCCAGCTTCTCGGCTGCAGCACGCACCTCCTCCGGAGTGTCCGCGATGATGCCCGGGAGAACCGGAACCCCATACTGTTCAAACAGGTCTCGTGCCTGATATTCGTAAAGATCCACGCTGCTCTTCCAATCCGCGTCAAAGCGTTCCTGCAAGGTCTTGAGGGGCAATGGGCACGGATGCCCGCGCCGCAGATAGCTCGACATCAAGACATACGTACCAGTCCAAACTCTAGCGTCCCACGCCGGTATCGCGAACACAGCCCGGTCGGCCGCGCGGCCGGCAACCCCTCGTCGACCCAGGCAAGCTAGTCCTCGCTGGCGCGGCAGGCATCCGACTGGTTGGATTCATTCATGACTGAACCGAACCACGGCACCGAACCCCACTCCGCCGACCATGCCTCGCGCCTGAACTGGCTGCGGGCCGGGGTGCTCGGCGCCAACGACGGCATCGTGTCGGTGGCGGCCCTCGTGGTGGGCGTCGCCGCGGCGACGACGGATTCCGCGGCGATCCTGATCGCGGGCGTCGCCGCCCTGCTCGCCGGCGCGATCTCGATGGCCCTGGGCGAGTACGTGTCCGTGAGCAGCCAGCGCGACACCGAACGGGCCCTGATCGCCAAGGAGACCTGGGAACTCGAGAACACGCCGGATCAGGAGCTCGCCGAGCTGGCCGGCCTCTACCGGGAGAAGGGTCTCACCCCCGAGACGGCCCGGCAGGTGGCGCTCGAGCTGACCGCGCACGACGCCCTCGGAGCGCACCTCGAGGTGGAGCTGCACATCGGCGCCGATGAGCTCTCCAACCCCTGGCACGCCGCCTACGCCTCCGCCATCGCGTTCACGGTCGGCGCGATCCTGCCGCTGCTGGCGGTGCTGTTGCCGCCGCCGGCCTGGCGCCTGCCGGCCACTTTCCTCGCGGTCGCGGTCGCCCTGGTGATCACCGGCTGGCTGAGCGCGTACCTCGGCGGGAGCCCGAAGACCCGCGCCATTTCTCGGGTGCTCATCGGCGGCCTGCTCGCGCTCGGGGTCACATGGGCGATCGGCACCCTGATCGGCACCTCGGTCTGACACATCCCCCGGCCTGACCCCCGCGGCCGGATCCGCGGCCGCCGTAGGCTGGGTGCATGGCATACCAGCAGAGCAGTCGGTCCGGTCTCCTCCTCGCGGCGGGGCTCGATGCAGCGCTGACGCTGGTCTTCGTGCTGATCGGCCGGGCCAGCCACGGCGAGGGGCTTCTCGGTGCCGTCATTACCTGGTGGCCGTTCCTCGGCGGCCTGCTCGTGGGCTGGCTCGTCACGCGCGCCTGGCGCAGCCCGCAGAAGATCGTCTGGACCGGCACCGGCATCTGGCTCTTCACGGTCGGCGCCGGCATGGCTCTGCGCATCGTGAGCGGGCAGGGCACGGAGTTCGGCTTCCTCGTCGTCACGACGATCGTTCTCGGCGTGTTCCTGCTCGGCTGGCGCGGCCTCGCAGTGCTGCTCCGCCGGGTGCAGGCCCGTCGCCGCGCCCGCACCGGCGCCCCGCTGCCGCAATAGCGGGGGCACGCCGGCGCCTGAGCGCCGCCTGTCGGCGCCGCGTCCGCTGAGCGGGCTATCCGGCGGCGATCGCGTCGTAGAAAAGGTAGGCCGCGTAGAGCGCACCGGCGGCAAGCAGCGCCCCGGCGAGTCCGAGCATCCGGTCACGCCCGGTGCGGCCCAGGGCGAGTGCCAGCGCGACCCCGACGGCGGCTTCGAACCACCATTGCGGGCCACCGATGAGCAGGATGCCGTAGAGCCCCTCCCCCACGACGAGTCCGGCCATGATGGTGACCGCCAGGCGCCGCGCCCAAGGGCTGTCCCGCCGCGCCAGCTCGCCGGCCAGGCCGCAGAGCGCCCCGGCCCCGACGCCGACGACCCCCCAGAGCAGGAGTTCGCGGGGCGTGACCGGCTGCGGAGCAAGCAGGACCCAGGTCGCGACCATGGCGACCAGGGCCGTGATCCCCACGAGGATCGAGGCGCTGCGGGGTGCCCGGACGGCCAGCGACGCCACGAACGGCACCAGGCCCCAGAGCGCGCTCGTATTTGCGAGGGTGCCCCACGGCTCGGGGAGCACCGCGCTGAGCAGGCGGGCGAGGCCGCCGGCTGCCGCTCCGACGCCGAGGGCCGCGGCGAGCGGGGCGGCGAGGGATTCGGATGCCGCCGTGGCCGGCACCCGGCCCCGAAGTTCCGACGCGGGGGGATCCGTCCTGCGCGAGCGGCTCATGCCCCCAGCCTACGTGCGCGGTCTGGCCGGCGAGTCGCCTCGTCCGCCCGGCGGTCATCAGGCGCCCCCCTCGCCGAACCGTGAGAAGAACTCCTTCCCAGGCCCGGTTGGGGAGCTGAACTCACGGTTCGGCGAGGGGTGGGGCGGGTGGGGCGGGAGGCTAGACCAGGACCTTCAGGCCGGTGTTCCAGTTGAACGACTCGAACGCCGGGTTGACCTGCAGGGTCATGGCCAGGAACTGGAACCCCTCCAGCTCGCGCGCGCGGCGCAGCGGGCCGACCACGATCGGGCGCAGCCCGGCATCGGTGACGAAGGATGCGACGGCCGCGGCGGCCTCCTCGGAATCGGAGGCGATGAACACGTCCAGCGGCAGCCCGGCCACGGACCCGGCGACCAGCGTGCCGGCGAACGTCGTGTTGAACGCCTTGACCACGTTCACCCCGGGGGCGGCGAGCGCCGCGATCTCCTCGGCCGCGGAGGTGCCGGGGGCGACGACGAGCGAGTCGAAGGTCGTGAAGTCGACCGGGTTCGTGATGTCGATCACGGTCTTGCCGGCGAGCGCGGCACCGAACCGGGTCACGACCTCCCTGGCCGCGTCGTACGGCAGGGCGAGCACCACGATGTCGCCGGCAGGAACGGACTCGGCCGCGCCGGACGTGACGCCGGCACCGAGCTCGCCGGCGAGCGCCTCGGCCTTGGCCGGGTCGCGGTCCAGGATCTGCAGGCTCCGGCCGGCGGCGACCGCACGGGTGCCGATGCCACGAGCCATGTTGCCGCTGCCGATGATGGTGATGTCAGTCATGAGTGTTCTCCCTGTCGAAAACCGTTGGATGCCGTCGTCGCCTCACCCGGCAGGATGCCGATGAATACTTGAAGCAACAACTAAAACATAGAGGGCTTTAGTTGAATCGTCAAGTTAACGGGTAGAATCGGGCCATGACCGAACCCCGCTGGCTGACCGACGACGAACGAGAAGCGTGGCTGCGCCTGATGGCCGTGACGATGCTGCTGCCGAACCGCCTCGAGTCGCAGCTGAAACGGGACGCCGGCCTGAGCCACTTCGAGTACTACGTGCTCGCGATGATCTCGGAGGGCGCCGACCGGTCGCTGCCGCTGACCGACCTGGCCTCGCGCACGAATTCGTCCCTGTCCCGGCTCTCCCACGTGATCGCCAGGCTGGAGCAGCAGGGTCTCCTGACCCGCGCCCCCTCGCCGAGCGACGGCCGCGCCTCGATCGCGACGCTGACGGATGCCGGCTGGGCCAAGGTGGTCGCCAGCGCCCCCGGCCACGTGGAGGAGGTGCGCGCGGTCGTGTTCGACTCGCTCAGCGCCCGGCAGGTGTCCCAGCTCAGCGACATCTGCGGCCGCCTGCTGGCCACGCTCGACCCGGATCACCGACTACTCGGACTCGGCTGACCCGCTACCGCTCGAGTTCGTCCTCGCCGCCCGGGGCCTCGCGGTCCTCGTCATCGTCGAGGTCGACCGGGCGCTGGTCGGCGTCGATCATCCACTCCGCCTCGTCTTCGTTCTCCTCCTCGGGGAGCAGGTCCTCTTCAAGGGTCAGTTCGATGTCGTCGATTTCTCGATTCTCGTCGACCCCCTCGCTCGCGGCATCCGCCCGCCGCGGGAAGAGCCCGTCCGGGTCAGTTGCCATGGTCACCACCTCCTGGTTCGACGGAGACCGCCCCCTCGGCGCCCCGCGCGGGCAACGCTACGCTCGCCGAACCGAAGCGACAAGGGTGCCCGGGCGGCACCCGACGGCTCAGGCCGGGCCGCCCCGGAGCCCCGGCGTCGCGAGGAGGGACCCGTCCCTCAGCACCGCGAGCACCTCGATCTCGAAGGTCTCGGTGCTGCGATTCAGCGCGGCCTCGCCTCCGGCGACAATGGTCGTGGCCAGCACGTCCGCGGTCACGATGTCACGGCCGAACACGCTGACCTGGCGGTACGGGGACACGCCGCCATCGACCGTGCTCCAGATGTGCTCTCCCCGCTCGGCGCTGCCCGAGCTGGCCACGGCGCGAAGCGGCAGGGCCAGCGGCACGGAGGCCAGCACGGCCTGCCGGTCCGCCGGGTCGACAATCGCGGCCAGCCAGGCCTGCCCCTGCGCCTGATGACCTCTGACCAGGATGTCCCCGCCCGCGTTGAGGGACCAGTCGCCGGCGCCCCGTGCGGCGAGCATGTCACCGGCCTCCTGGATGGCCAGGCTCTTGACCACGCCGGACAGGTCGATTGCGCCGTCCGCCCGGTGCGGGGTGAAGACGCCGTCGGTGCGGTCGCGCCAGTCCAGGGCGAGGGCGTAACAGACCCGGAGGGTGTTGCTGGCCTGCGTCAGGCGGAGGTCCCCGCGGTTGACCCGGCTGAGCTCGGAGTCCGGCCGGTACAGGCTGAACTGCTCGTCCCAGCGCCGGAACACGTCTTCGACCGCGGCGCGGGCTTCGAGTGCCGCGGCATCGGCATCCGCTCCCGCACCGGCATCCGCACCGGCATCCGCACCCAGGCGGATACTGACGACGGTCCCCATGGTCTCGACCAGGAGCGCCGGCAGACCTGAACGCTGCGGCATCAGAACTGTGCGGCGTCGAGGGCCGCCTGCATCGACTGGAGGTAGCCGGCGGTCGTGTACGTCGCGCCGCTGACGTTCTGCACCTGAGCGGACTGCGCCGTGAGCACCTCGGACCGCAGGATCGGTGCGGCCTGGTTGCTGATCATCACCGACCGGGGGTCGTGGTCGGTCAGGTGCAGAGCGGTGACCTCGGTGATCGTGCCGTTGTCGATGGCCACCGACACCTGAACGTTGCCGAAGCGGGTCTGCACGACCGCCCCGTCGAAGGTCCCGGTGATGCCGGCCGGGGTGGCCGCGACTGCCGCCGGGGCAGCAGGAGCCTGCGGGGTCTGGGCCGCCGCCCCCGGGGACGGCGCGGCCGGGGTCGTGCCGGTCGACGTCGCCGGGGTGCTCGTGGCCGCGGTCGCGGTCGCCAGGGTGGCCTGCAGGGATTCCGCGGCCGGCGCGCCGACCATCCAGCCGATCGCCAACACGGAGGCGGAGGCCAGGGCGGCCGACGCTGCTGCTCGTATTCTCACCAGTCGAACCTTTCAAAATGGATCTGCCGGGTGGGCAGTCCGGCCGAGCGGGCATCCCGCACAACCTCGTCGGTCCAGCGCCGCGGGCCGCAGATGTAGACATCCGATTCGCGCAGTTGCGGCACCAGGGTCTTCAGGCTCACCCGCGCCGACACCTCTTTGGCGGGGAGCCAGGTGCTCATTCCGGCGGGGCGCTTGCCGGCGATGATGCGGAACTCCGCGCCCCGCGCCCGGCACAGGGCGGCGAGTTCGTCGGCCAGGTAGCTGTCCTCCGCCGTGTGGGAGCGCAGGATGACCGTGGCCTGCCCGGGCAGGAAGGCCGCCGTTTCCAGCAGTGAACGGATGGGGGCGACGCCGATGCCGGCGGCCACGAGCACGAGCCGGGGGGAGGTCCTGGCCCGGTCGGTGAACAGGCCGTAGGGTCCCTCGAAGCTCACCCGGGTGCCGCGGCGCAGGCCGGGCAGGGCCGAGGAGGCGTCGCCGAGGGCGCGGACGGTGATCCGCAGCGAGTTCCCGGTGGGGGCGGCGGACAGGGAGAACGGGTGCGCCTGCCACCAGAGGCCGGGCGTCCAGAACCGCCAGATGAAGAACTGGCCGGAGCTGGCCTTGAGCCGGCGCAGCTTGCGGCCGGACAGCCGGACCGAGACGACTCGGTCGCCGACCTCGTCGACCCCCTCCACCACGAGCCGGGCCCGCAGCGAACGCGCGACCGGCAGGATGAACCGGAACACCAGGATCGACCCGGCCACCCCGGCATACAGGGCCAGCCAGTAGTACCACTGCGCCGTTCCGGCGATCAACAGGGTGCCGGAGGTCAGCTGGTGCGGGAGCGCGGCGAGGACCGCGGCGTAGGAGAGCAGGTGCACGATGTGCCACGCCTCGTAGGGCAGGCGGTGCCGCACGATCACGAGGGACGTGACGACGACGACGATCAGCAGCCCGAGCCCGGCCAGGGCCAGGAGCATGTCCGGCATCTGGGTGATCATGCTCCACGCCTCGGCGAAGACGGTGACCTTGCCGGCGAGGGAGTAGCCCGTGATCAGGAGCACGACGTGCGCGAGGATCAGGTAGAGCGCCGGCTTGCCCAGCGACTGGTGCAGCGCCATCGCGCTGTCGTGCCCGAAGGCCCGGTCGATCGCGGGCAGCCGCGCGGCCAGGAGCATCATCACGAGCAGCAGGTCGGTGCCCACGAGTCCGGTCAGCACGCCGAGCGAGGTGAGCGCGTCCGCGGGGGTGGAGAAGCGGGCGGCCCCGCCGTCACCGAGGAAGAGCGCGATCGAGAGGGCAACGGAGGCGAAGCAGAGCACCTGCAGGGTGTCGGCCAGCCGCATCCGCCGCCTGTATTCGGGGCGGATGCGGGGGGTCGGGGCCAGCCTCGGGGGCCGTTGGGTGACGCGGGTGTCGAAGCTCATGGGTAGAGCTTCCCGAGACAACCAATCGGGAAGCTATCGACAACCTGTGAACAACCTGTGCGCTTCCGATGCGCAGGCGAGGAGTCCCTCAGGCTGCGCGAAGTCCCTCAGGCTGCCGCCTCCCGCGCCCCCGCCCGGCCGTGGCCCGGGCCGCGAGGACAATCAGGATCGCGACCACGCCGCCGAGCGCGGTCTCGACCACCCGGTCGACCAGCAGCGCCGGAACCGCGGTGGGGCCGGCCAGGTGGGCGACGGTCAGTGCCAGCGGGGTGACGAACAGCAGGGCCGCGCCGTAGTGCCGGCCGATCAGGATCTCCGCGCCGAACTGGGCGATCGCGATCACCGCGATCAGCCCCCAGACGGATGGCCCCGGCAACAACACGAGCCCGGTCACCGCGACTCCGAGCACGCTGCCGACGATGCGGTGCACCGCGCGGGAGATCGAGTGCGCGGCCCGCGGCGGAGGGAGGACCGCCACCACGCTGACGACGGCCCAGTATGGGTGCCCGATTCCGGCCAGCAGGGCGAGGGAGCCGGCCACGAGCACGCCGACCGCGTTCTGGGCGATGGTGAACCATACCTGCGGGTCGCGCACGGCCGCAGGGCGCAGGAGTGGCTCGCGGGGCAGGAGCTTGAACAACTCGCTGGAGCGGTCACCGGCCAGGCGCCGGAACCACCAGCCCGACATGGTCAGCAGCCAGGCGAAGGCCGCCGCGGCGACGCCCACGAGCAGCCGGGGAACGGCCTCCCCCGCCGGCGTCGGAACCTGGGCGCAGACCAGGTAGGCGAAGACGAAGAAGATCGGCGTTCCGGGGAACAGCCCGTACGTCGACGCCACCAGGATCCCGGCCGTGATCACGCCCAGCAGCCCGAGGGCCAGCACGGGCAGGGCCGCCCCGGCCACGCTCATCGAGAGCCCGAGGGCGACGCTGACGAGCATGCACGCCGCCGCGACGCTGATCGTGCGCGCCCGGAGCCGGTACGGTTCGCTCCGGCCGTACAGCGAGGTCATCGCCCCGAACGACGCGTAGGCCGCCCAGTCGATCCGACCGAGCGCCACCAGAACGATCAGGGGAACCACGACGGCGATGCTGGCCCGTGAGGCCACCTCGAGGTCGAGGGCGCGGAGGGATTTCACCCGTTCGAGCAGGGTCTCCGGCCGTGCCTCCCGCGCGGCGCCCGGGCCGCGCCCGGCCACTTAAATCTTCTCGATCGGAGCGATCTTGATCAGGAGCTTCTTCGCGCCCGCCGTGTCGAATTGCACGTGCGCGATCCGTTTGGTGCCCTCGCCGGTGACCTGTTGGACCCGGCCCTCGCCGAAATCGACGTGACGGATGCGGTCGCCCGCCGTCAGGGTGAGGTCGCCGTTGTCGCGCACCTGGCTTGGCACCCGGTTGGCCCACTCGGTCTTCGGTTTCGGCGCGGGCGGCAGGGCCTGCGGCTCGCCGCGCCCCGTGAACCCGCCGCCGAACCCGTCCCGCCGGGCGTTGAGGGCCCGGGGCTGCGTGCCGCCGCGGGAGTTCGCCATGCCCGGGGACTGCTTCCAGTCGATCAGGTCCACCGGGATCTCCTGCAGGTAGCGGCTGGGCATGGCCACGTTGATGTCGCCGAACTGGGCCCGGGTCATCGCCAGGGACAGGTACAGGCGCTGCCGGGCCCGGGTGATACCCACATAGAACAGACGCCGTTCCTCGGCCGGCCCGCCGGGCTCGTTGGCGGACATCTGGTGCGGCAGCAGCCCCTCCTCGACGCCGGTCAGGAACACGGCCTCGTATTCGAGTCCCTTGGCCGTGTGCAGGGTCATCAGCGAGACCGTGCCGGAGGCGTCGTCGAGGTCGTCGGCGGCGGCCACCAGGGACACCTGGGTGAGGAAGTCGACCAGCCCCGAGTCGGGGTTCTCCTTGTTGAAGTCCTTGGTCTGGGCGACGAGCTCCTCGATGTTCTCGGCCCGCGCCTCGTCCTGCGGGTCACGACTGTTGCGGAGCAGGGCGAGCAGCCCGCTGCCGTCGAGCAGGAACGTCAGCAGCTCGGACACGTTCGCCGTTCCGGCCGGGTTCTCCGGGTCGAGTTTCAGGGCCGCCTCATCGAGCAGGGTGGCGAGCTTCAGGATGGCGCCGGTCACCTTGGGCCCGAGGCCCAGCGAGGCGGAGTCGCGCATCGCCTGCCGGAAGCTGATCTGGTTCGCCTCGGCGAAACTGGCCAGCGCCGTCTCGGTGGCCGGCCCGATTCCGCGCTTGGGGGTGTTCAGGATGCGGCGCAGGGCCAGTTCGTCGGTCGGGTTCGCGACGGAGATCAGGTACGCCAGGGCATCCTTGATCTCGGCGCGCTCATAGAATTTGGTGCCGCCGACGACGCGGTAGGGCACCGCGGAGCGCACCAGGATTTCTTCCAGCGCGCGGGTCTGCGCGTTCGTGCGGTAGAACACGGCCATGTCGCGGTAAGCCATACCGGCCTTGTGCAGCACCTCGATCTCGTCGGACACGAACTGGGCCTCGTCGTGCCCGGAGTATGCCGTGTAACCGACGATCTTCTCGCCGTCGCCGCCCGCGCTCCAGAGTTTCTTGTCTTTGCGGTCGAAGTTGTGGCCGATCACGGCGTTGGCGGCCGAGAGGATGTTCTGGGTCGAACGGTAGTTCTGCTCGAGCAGGATCACCCTGGTGCCCGGGAAGTCGCGTTCGAACTCGCTGATGTTGCGGGTATCCGCGCCGCGGAACGCGTAGATGGACTGGTCGGAGTCGCCCACCACGGTGAGCGAGGCCCCGGGGATGCCGCCGGTGGCGTCGCGCAGGTTGCGCACGTGCACGCCCTGCGCCTCCATCTCCTCGGCCAGGGCGGGCTCGACCGGTCGGGTCAGCTCGCGCACCAGCGAGTACTGCGCGTGGTTGGTGTCCTGATATTCGTCGACCAGAATATGGCGGAAACGGCGCCGGTACAGGGCGGCGACCTTCGGGAAGGCACGGAACAGGTAGACCGTTTCACCGATCAGGTCGTCGAAGTCGAGGGCGTTGGCGGCGCGCAGCCGGTGGGTGTACTGCCGGAAGATCTCGACGAACATGACCTCCTGCGGGTCACTCATGTTCGCGTTGCGGGCGTAGGAGTCGGCGTCGGCGAGCTCGTTCTTGAGCTTGGAGATCTTCGCGGAGGCGTTGCCGGGCGTGAAGCCGAGGGTGTCGGCGTCCAGCGCCTTGATGATGCGCTTGAGGGTGACCTTGGTGTCGGCCGAGTCATAGATGCTGAAGCTGGCCGAGAGGCCCGCGCTCTCGGCCTCGCGACGCAGGATGCGCACGCAGGAGGAGGGGAAGGTGGAGATCCACATGCCGTCGGCCCCCTGGCCGAGGATGGCCCTGACCCGCTCGCGCATCTCCGCGGCAGCCTTGTTGGTGAACGTGATCGCGAGAATCTGGCTCGGCCAGGCCTCGCGGCTTTCCAGCAGGCTGGCGATGCGGCGCGTG
>JACMQV010000063.1 GCA_014376815.1 Cryobacterium sp. | reverse complement strand
CGGATAGAGAAGAGAAGTAGTCATGGCAGTCCCGAAGCGCAAGCAATCACGCTCCAACACCCGTTCACGTCGTTCCTGCTGGAAGGCCGAGGCTCCCACCCTGGTCAAGACCATGGAAAACGGCAAAGTCGTCTACAGCCTCCCGCACCGCGCCAAGGTCGTCACCGACGCCGCCGGCACGGCGCTGTTCATGGAATACAAGGGCCGCAAGGTCGCCGACGTTTAATTTCGTTGTGCTTGCACGTCTGATGCCGCGCCGACGGATGCCGGGAGACCCGATTCTGGGTTCCGGTCCGTCCGGTCGCGGCATCAGTGCGTGTGGCGGGCGTGCGTGTGGCGGGCGTGCGTGTGGCGGGCGTTCGTGAGCGACGCGCCCGAGATGTCGTCCCTGCTGGCGACACTCGGCGTGCGGATCGACCCTGACCTGCTGGAACTGGCTCTCACCCACCGCTCGTACGCGTACGAGCACGGGGGCGTGCCCACGAACGAGCGCCTGGAATTCCTCGGCGACTCGATCCTGGGGCAGGCCGTCACGGTCATGCTCTACCGGGAGTACCCGCGGCTCGACGAGGGTGACCTCGCCAAGCGCCGGGCCAGCCTGGTGTCGACCGTCGCCCTCGCGGGCATCGCCCGCGGGATTGGCCTGGGCGACTACGTGCGCCTCGGCCGCGGAGAGGTCCTCACCGGCGGCCGCGACAAGTCGTCGATCCTCGCCGACACCGTGGAGGCGCTCATCGGCGCGGTCTACCTCGACTCCGGCGGAGAGACGGCGACCGCCTTCGTGCTGCGCCTGATCGAGCCGCTCCTGAACGACCCGGGTCACTTCGGCGTCTCGATGGACCCGAAAACGAGCCTGCAGGAGGCCGCGGCGCGCCTCGGCGCGGGGGCCCCGGTCTACGTCATCACGGAGAGCGGCCCGGACCATTCCAAGGTCTTCATCGCGTCCGTCACCGTGGGCATCGTCACCGCCGTCGGCGAAGGCACGAGCAAGAAGCACGCCGAAATGGCTGCCGCGCTCGACGCCTGGACCCGCCTCAGCGCCCCCTGACTCGGCCATGCCCGAACTTCCTGAGGTCGAGGTCGTCCGCGCGGGCGTCGAGCCGGCCGTCACCGGGGCGGTGATCGCCGGCGTCGAGGTCTTCGAGGAGCGTTCGCTGCGCCGTCACGACCGCGCCCTGGGGCCGTTCGGCGATCTGCTGCAGGGCACCCGCATCCTCGCGGCCGTGCGCCGGGGCAAGTTCCTCTGGCTGCCGCTGGAAACCGGGCGGGCGCTCGTCGTGCACCTCGGTATGAGCGGCCAGGTGCTGCTGCGCAGCCCGGGCACGGATGCCGACCGCCAGCTGCGCATCCGTCTGGCGCTGGACCACCCGGACCACGGCGAGCTCTGGCTCAACTTCGTCGACCAGCGCATCTTCGGCGGCATGGCCGTCGACGTGCTGGCGCCCACCCGGGACGGACTGCCCGCCGGGTTCTCCGGCCGGTCCAGCGGTCCCTGGTCGGGGCTGATCCCCTCCCAGGTGGCCCATATCGCCCGCGACCCGATCGACGTCTCCTTCTCGGCGCCGTCCTTTCTGGCGGCCCTGGCCCGCAAGAAGACCGGCGTCAAGCGGGCACTGCTCGACCAGACCCTGATCAGCGGGATCGGCAACATCTACGCGGACGAGGCCCTCTTCGCCGCCCGGCTGCACTACGAGCAGCCGGCCTCGTCGCTGTCCCCGGCGAAGGCGCGGGCCCTGCTGGCCGCCGTGCGCAGCATCCTGAACCGTGCCCTCGCCGAGGGCGGCACCAGCTTCGACGCGCAGTACGTGAACGTGAACGGCCAGTCCGGGTACTTCTCGCACAGCCTGGCCGTCTACGGGCAACAGGGGAAGCCCTGCCCGGTCTGTGGAACCCCGGTCGTGCGCGAGCAGTTCATGAACCGGTCCTCGCACCTCTGCCCGCGCTGCCAGCGGCTGGCGTGAACCGCGGCTCAGCGGGGCGCGCCGGCGTCAGTGGGCGTCCCGGCGCCAGGCCCCCTCGTAGCCCATCGGCACGAATCCGATGGCCTCGTTCACGCTGAGCATGTGCCGGTTCTCCTCGGCGTTGTACGTGATCACCGACGGATGCCCGGGGCGTCGTTCCGCGAGGAACTCCAGGTTCGCCGCCTTCAGCAGCATCCCCAACCGGTGCCCGCGGTGTTCGCGCAGCACCAGGGTGTCCTCCTGGCTGGCCGCGCGGCCGGGCTCTGCCGGCACGTCCAGCTCGGTGAACCCCACGAGGTGACCGCTCGGCCCGTGCAGAACAGCCGAGGTCAGCGCCGTGCGCGGACCCGCCGCGGCCATCTGCTGTTCCTGGGCGAGGCGCTCGGGCGTCCAGAGCCGCTCCGGTTCGGCGAGGCCGGCGCTCGGGGCATCCGTGCTCATGCGCGTGTAGAGCAGCGCCAGGTCAGGCAGCCACTCCGGCGGGGTCCGGTCGACCCACTGCAGCACCGAGTAATCCGGACCGGCCTGGGCGGCGGCGTCCTCGCGCAGCCGGTGAAGCTGTGCCGAATGCACGGGCAGGGCGAGGCGGCTGGCGCGCACGACCTGTTCGAGGTGATAGCCGCGGGCCCGCAGGAACCGCACCTCGGGGTTGCCGAGCGGCACCGAGCCGAACCCGGTGGGGGAGGGCAGGCGCTCGCCCGGCGCATCCGGTGACGGGGCGTAGACGAGTTGCACGCGGCGCCCGGCGGCACGGGCCAGGTTCTCGAGCCGGTCGAAGAGGGCGCTACCGACGCCGTGGCGGCGGTACGCAGGGAGCACCTCCGCCGCGAGCCAGGCATGCACCGCGGAATCCTCCGGGAGGGTCTCGTAGTGGCCACGCCCCACGATGCGACCGTCGGCGCGGGCGACCAGCAGCCGCTTGGGCTCCCACCGCTGGTTCAGCCAGCCCGGCAGCAGCTCCTCGGCGGTCAGTTCCAGGTCGGTCGTGCCGTAGGCCTCGGCCTCGACCGCGTTCCGGAGCCGGTTCGCGGCGTCGAAGTCGGGCCAGCCGGGCGCCTGCGGCGCGGCCGGAATGGCGAGTTCGTCGATCTCGTAACGAATGCTGCTCATGATCGGCCAGCGTAGCCGTGCCCGCCGTGCCCCGTGGGGCCCCGCGGCGCCCCAACGCCCCGAACCAATTCGACGGAGATTTTGCTTCCAGACGGCCCGAAACATCCGCCTCAGCCCGGATCGGGCAAAATCTCCGTCGAATTCGTCAGGGACCGCGCCTACCGGGCCGCGCGCGGAGAGTCCGGTACCGTAGTGCAGAGCGGCACACCGGTGAAACCGCGGCGACCGGGGCGACACGGAAAGGGTGAGCTGTGTATCTGAAGAGCCTCACCCTCAAGGGATTCAAGTCGTTCGCCCACCCCACCACGTTCGCGTTCGAACCGGGCGTGACCTGCGTGGTCGGCCCCAACGGCTCCGGCAAGTCCAACGTCGTCGACGCGCTCGCCTGGGTGATGGGCGAGCAGGGCGCGAAAACGCTCCGCGGCGGCAAAATGGAAGACGTCATCTTCGCCGGCACCTCCACCAAGGGGCCGCTCGGCCGGGCCGCCGTGACGCTGACCATCGACAACACGGATGGCGCGCTGCCGATCGACTACACCGAGGTCTCCATCTCCCGCACCCTGTTCCGCAACGGGGCCAGCGAATAGGCGACCAACGGGCAGACCTGCCGGCTGCTCGACGTGCAGGAGCTGCTCAGCGATTCGGGCCTCGG
>JACMQV010000062.1 GCA_014376815.1 Cryobacterium sp. | reverse complement strand
CCTCAACGCGGACTTCGGCCTGGGCCGCGGAGTGGGCTGGATCGACGGCGTCGAGGCCCCGATCTCGATGAAAACCGTGAAAGATCTGATCTGTAACGGCGGCAGCCAGAGCGACGTGTTCAACAATGAGGGCCGCATCATGAAACTCGGGGTGCCGGACCGGTGCTTCACCGCGGGGCAGCGGCGGGCGATCCAGCTCCGTGACGGCGGCTGCATCATCCCGGGCTGCCAGATCCCGGCGAGCATGACCGAGATCCACCATGTGAATCCCGACGCCCGGGGCGGCCCGACCCACACGGACAACGGGGTCTGCCTCTGCTGGTGGCATCACCGCACGATCGACTCCGCGGGCTGGGCCATCCGGATGCTGCGGGGTTGCGTGCAGATCATGGCCCCACCCTGGGCGGAGAACGGTCCCAGAAGGTGGCGGCCGGTGACCAAGTCCCGCACCCGGATGACCGACGTGATCACCCGGAAGAACACCACCCGCGGCGATCGTTAGAGGCGCCGAGGCCGGCCCCGGCAGGGGAACTCTGCCTTCCTGGGTCTCACAGGGAGCTGGTCCGGCGTCGATAGAGGTCGGACGCGGGGAAACTGGTGCGCGCGGGAGAATAGGCGGGAACGCCTAACCGAAAGAAGAAGTCAAATGAATCCGATTGAGTGGCTCTTCGACGCCCAGCTGCAGATCGGCACCCAGACCATCCTCTGGCGTGAGGTCATCGGCAACGCGTTCGGAATCCTGAGCGCGGTCGGGGGCATGCGCCGCAAGGTCTGGGCCTGGCCGGTCGGGATCCTGGGCAATGCCCTCCTGTTCACCGTGTTCCTCGGCGCCGTCTTCGGAACCCCCAACCCGGTCAACCTGCTCGGCCAGGCCGGGCGCCAGATCATGTTCATCGTCGTCTCGATCTTCGGCTGGATCCAGTGGTCGCGCAGTCGGCACTCGGTCACGCACATCGCGGTCGCGCCGCACTGGGCCGGCAACCGCACCCGCATCCTGCTCGGCCTTGGACTGGTGGCCGGAACCCTGATCCTCACGCCGATCTTCCGGGCGCTCGGCTCGTTCGAACCGGTCTGGGCGGACGCCTGGATCTTCACCGGTTCCCTGCTCGCGACCTACGGCATGGCGAAGGGCTGGACCGAGTTCTGGCTGATCTGGGTGGCCGTGGACATCGTCGGGGTGCCGCTTCTGGTCAGCGCGGGCTACTACGCGTCCGCGGTGCTCTACTTGTTCTACGGGGCCTTCACCATCACCGGCTTCTTCATCTGGATGCGCGTGCAGCTCCGCCGACAAGACTTCGTCGCCCGCGAGCTCACCGGCCGGGGCTAGGAACCGCCAGCCTGCACGAACGGGCTGCGCTCGCACGGGGTCGGCGGGCACAATGGAGGCATGGCCAACCTCCTCTCCGACGCGATCAGCCCCTACCTGCGCTCGCACGCCGACAATCCCGTCGACTGGCACGGCTGGGGCGCGGAGGCGTTTGTGGAGGCGCGCCTGCGCGACCTGCCCGTGCTCGTCTCGATCGGCTACTCGACCTGCCACTGGTGCCACGTGATGGCCCGGGAGAGCTTCAGCGACCCGGAGCTGGCCGACTACCTCAACGAGCATTTCGTCAGCATCAAGGTCGACCGGGAAGAACACCCTGAGGTCGACGCCAGCTACCTCGCCGCGGCCAGCGCGTTCGCGGGCGGGTTGGGCTGGCCGCTCAACGTCTTCGTCACCCCCGAGGGGCAGGCCTTCTACGCGGGCACGTACTTTCCCCCGTCGCCGCTGCCGGGGCATCCATCATTCCGGCAGGTGCTCGAGGCGGTGACGGATGCCTGGACCACCCGCCGCGCCGAGGTCACCGAGAGCGCGTCCCTGGTGGCCGTGGCGCTGGCCGCCGCTCCGCTGCAGGGCCCCCCCGCGCGGGTGGCCGGTGGCCGGGGGCCCGGCCGCCCCCCGTCCTTCCCTCCCCGGCGTGCTAGCTGCCGAGTGCCGCGGACCTCGCCCGGGTGGCGCAGGAGGTCTCGGCGCAGGAAGACCCGCGCTTTGGCGGTTTCGGCGGTGCGCCCAAGTTCCCGGTCGCGCCGGTTCTCGGTTTTCTGCTCGGTCGCCCCGCGTCACTCGGGGAGGTACCCGGGCAGGAGCTCGGGCCGGAACTCGGGCAGGAGCCCGCTCAGTCATCCGGGGCCGCGCTCGCGCTGCGCACCCTGAAAGGGATGGGGGCGTCGCCGCTGCGCGACCCGGTCGAAGGCGGTTTCTTCCGGTATGCGGTCAACCGCGACTGGAGTGACCCGCACTATGAGCGCATGCTCTATGACAACGCGCAGTTGCTGGACCTCTATACCCGGGCCTGGCAGCTCACCGGGGAGCGGTGGGCGCGCTCCGTCGCCGAGGGCGTCGGGCGTTTCCTGATCACCGTGCTGCGCCTGCCCGGAGGCGGCTTCGCCAGCGCGCAGGACTCCGAAAGCACCGTCGCGGGGCGCCGTGTCGAAGGTGGCTACTACGCCCTCGACGAAGACGCGCGGCAGCAGGAGACCCCGCCCGCACTCGACGAGAAGGTGCTCACCGGCTGGAACGGCCTCGGCATCGCGGCGCTGGCCCGGGCCGGCTTCGCCTTCGACAACCCCGCCTTCACGACGGTCGCGGCCCGGACGGGGGACTACCTGCTCGAGCACCACCTGCGCCGTGACGGAAGTCTCGTGCGGGCCTCGATCGCCGGGCGCACGTCGACCGCGCAGCCTACCCTGGAGGACTTCGGGATGCTGGCATCCGGCCTCCTCGAGCTGGCCCTCGCGACGGGCGAGGTGCGCTATGCCACGGCAGGGCGCCGGCTGATCGACGCAACGCTGTCGACTGCCACTGCCACTGCCACTGCGCCTGCGACCGGCTCCGCCGGGGTGCCATTTCGCGCGCCGGACGGCCCGGACCCGGTTCTGGCCGGCCAGGGTCTCTCCTTGGACGTCGACCCGTCGGAGGGAGCGTACCCGTCCGGGATCACGGCGACCGCCGAGGCGGCGCACCTCCTGTTCCTGCTGACCGGCGACGAGCGGTACCGCACGGCCGCCGGGGCGGCGATGGCACTGCTCGCAGACCGCGCCCAGGAGCGGCCGCTCGCCTTCGGAGCGGCCCTGCGCCTCATGGCCGAGCTGACCGGTCCCGCCGAGCAACTGGTGGTCGTCAGGCAAGAGGAGGGCGGTCCGACCGGGCCGTTGCTCGACGCGGTGCGCCGCCGCGCCGCCGGCCTCGTCGCATCCGTCACCCAGAGCCAGGCGGGGGCGTTCACGGCGGCGGGCTTCGAGCTGTTCCGGGACCGCACAGTGCGGGATGATCGGCCGACGGCGTACCTCTGCCGCGATTTCGTCTGCAGGCTGCCGGTCATCGATCCGGGCGACTTGCCGGGCCGGGCGGACTAGGGAAAGTGCCCGACCGGGACCAGACTGGCCACATGGGGATGCGGATCAAACGAGTCTATGACGAGCCGGCGGCAGCCGATGGCGTGCGCGTGCTCGTCGACCGGCTGTGGCCGCGCGGGGTCTCGAAGGGGCGCGCCCGGCTCGATCTCTGGCTCAAGGACGTCGCGCCCAGCCCCGATCTGCGCACCTGGTGGAACCACGACCCCGAGCGTCAGGCCGAGTTCGCGGCACGCTACATCGCCGAACTGGACGGGGCGCCGGAGACACGGCAGGCCGTGGCCGAACTGAGGGCGCTCGTCGCGCGGAACGCGGCCGAGCACACCGAGACGACCCTCCTCTACGGCGCGCGCGACCCGCTCGTCAACCACGCCCGGGTTCTGGCAGACTATGTCGACGACAGCCCCGAAACGCACGAATCAGGCTCACCCGACCGCGACGCCTGACCGCCCGAAACCGCTCCGAAAGGATTTCACCGTGGTTCCCGAGATCAACATCTGGGCCGTCCTGCTCGCCACCGCGTCCAGCATGGCCGTCGGTGCGATCTGGTATTCGCGCCGGGTCTTCGGCGCGTACTGGATGAAAGCCGTCGGCCACGACGAGGAGAGTATCCGCGCGGGGGGTTCGACCGCCCCTCTCGTCGTCACCGTGGTGGTCAGCTTCATCACCGCCTGGGTGCTGGCCGGCGCCGTGGCGATCGCGCAGGCGTTCTACGGCGGCTCCTTCCTGGCCAATTCGCTGCTGACGGCGCTCATCCTCTGGGCCGGTTTCACTGCGGCCCGCATGATCACGCACGACGCCTTCGATCGTCGCCCGGCGGGACTCACCATGCTCAACATCGCGCACGAACTGGTCACCCTGCTGCTGATGGGTCTGATCATCGGGCTGTTCGGGATCAGCACGCCGTAGCCTGGCAGCACCGCGCCGACCGCCAGCGCGGCGACGTAGACTAGGGGAAGCGCCACCGCGTTCCACCGGCCGCTTCGCTCCCGGATCCGAATGGGTTCGTGGCTGTCCGGTACCAACGGACGCACTCTCCCCGGCATTGCACGCGGTTGCCTCGTGAATCGGTGTTCCCAATTCTCGAGGAGGACCATGTCTAGTTTCGATCGCCCGGAAACCGACCGGCATGCCCGGGTCGAACCCGCCGACGCGGCCCTGAACCCCGCCTCCCTGAACCCCGCAACACTGGTCCCCGCCGCGCCGGACCTCTCGATCAGCCACGAGCCCGAGCTGGTGCTGCTGTCCCCGGACCCGCGCAGCCGACGCTTCGACCGTGAAGACGTCGTCGTGCGCAAGGGTGAGATCAACCTGATCAACGGCCACTTCACTCCGCACGAGTCCATGGTCAAGGACCTGCTCGCCATCGCGGACGCCCTCGACGCGGCCGGCATCGACTTCCTGCTCGTGCGCGGCGACCACGACCGGCCCGTGATCGCGGTCGACCGCAAGCGTCGCAAGCAGCTCACCCGCATCCTGATCGCCGCGTTCGCCAACGAGCCCTTCTACGCCAAGCCCCTGGACGGCACCCTGACCCAGCCGCTGCTGCTGGCCGACGGCGCCCTGGCCACGCTGCGCAAATCATCCGTGTTCCGGGTCTACCGCCCGCGCATCGAACCGATCGGCCGGTTGCGCTACGGCGCCGAGACGGCCTTCCAGTTCGAACTCTGGTACTTCGGTGAGGACGAGATCGTCGCGCCGGTCGAGAACTCGCTGATGCGCACCCGGATGCCCCGCGGCGAGGTGAGGGAGACCACGATCGAGCTCTTCGGGCGCTCCTGGCGCACCCTGCAGCACATGTTCGACGACCTGGCCAGCGACGTCAGCTTCGACATCGACCTGGTCTTCTCCTGGGTCGACGGCTCGTCCAGCGACTTCCAGCGCGAACGGGCCAAGCGCATGCAGGCCTACGTCGTGGGTTCGGGTGACGACTCCGAGGCCCGTTTCCGCCAGATCGACGAGCTGAAGTACGCGCTGCGCAGCGTCTACATGTTCGCGCCCTGGGTGCGCCGCATTTTCATCGCAACGGATTCGCCGGCTCCCCAGTGGCTGGCCGAGCACCCGCGGGTCACGATCATGCGCAGCGAGGACTTCTTCCCCGATACCAGCGCCCTGCCCACGCACAATTCCCATGCCGTGGAGAGCCAGCTGCACCACATCCCGGGGCTGGCCGAGCACTTCCTGTATTCCAACGACGATATGTTCTTCGGCCGCCCGGTCGGCCCGGAGATGTTCTTCTCCCCGGGCGGCATCACCAAGTTCGTCGAGGCCGCCACCCGGATCGGTCTCGGCGAGAACGACCCGACCCGTAGCGGGTTCGAGAACGCGGCCCGGGTCAACCGGGCGCTGCTGCGCGAACGGTTCGGCAAGGTCACCACCCGGCACCTCGAGCACACTCCGGCGCCGCTCCGGAAGAGCGTCATGACCGAACTCGAGGCCGAGTTCCCCGAGGACTTCGCCCGCACTGCGGCCAGCCGGTTCCGCTCCGCGACGGACATCTCGGTCACGAACTCGCTGTACCACTACTACGCGCTGATGACGGGGCGCGCGGTCGAGCAGACCCAGGTGCGCTCGCTCTACGTGGAGACCACCCTGAAGCTGGCCCTGCGGCAGATGAACAAGCTGCTCAAGCGCCGTGACCAGGACATGTTCTGCCTCAACGACGGCAGTTTCCCCGAGATCTCCGACGATGTGCGCCGTTCGGCGGTGACCGAATTCCTCGAACGCTATTTCCCGATTGTCGCCCCGTGGGAACGCGACTTCCAGGCCGCCGGGCAGGCTGCGACGGTGACCGCGGTCAGCTCGCTGTCTGTTAGCCCGTTGTCTGTTAGCCCGTTGTCTGTTAGCCCGTTGTCTATTAGCGCAGAACCCGGATCGGTGTGGTCATTGGGGGTTCACGGAACGCTGGCAGAGTCCCCGCGGGCATGATCCGGATGCCGTCCTCGGCAAGCCGCCGGGCGCTCTCCGACGCGTCGATGAACTCGAGCGCCGGGTAGTCGCCGAGCGGCACCACCGAGTGCAGCACCGTGTCCGCGTAGACATGCACGAGGTTGAACGTGCGGGCGCCGTCGCGGCCGCGGGTGCCGCCGACGGGAACATTCAGATCCTGCGTGTAACAGGTGGCCGAGGCCACCGAGACCGGAATGCCGGCGAACAAGGCCGTCGACGAGTAGTGCAGGTGGCCGGCCAGGATGCTGCGAACATCCGTGCCGCGCAGCACCCGCGCCAGCTTGGACTGGTCGCGGAGCTCAACCGACACGGCCAGATCGAGCACGCTCGGCACGGGCGGGTGGTGCATCGCGAGGATCGTTCCGTCCGGGGCGGGGGTGCTCAGTTCCCGGGCGAGCCAGTCGAGCTGGGCCTGGGTCACCGCGCCGAAATGGTGCCCGGGCACTGAGGTGTCGAGCGTGATGATGCGCAGGCCGCCCACGTAGTCGACGTGATCGATCGGGTTTGTGCTCGCCGGTTCCCCCAGCAGGGTGGTGCGGAAGGCCGCCCGGTCGTCGTGGTTGCCCATCACCCAGATCACGCGGGCTCCGAGCCGGGCCGCGGCCGGTTCGACGATCCCGCGCAGTGCCGCGTAGGCATCCGATTCGCCCTTGTCGGCCAGGTCGCCGGTGATGATGATGGCATCCGGCCGCCCCGAGGAGGCCTCGACCTCCGCGAACAGCTGCGCCAGATGGGCGGTGCTGTCGACCCGGTCGTACAGCCGCCCGCCGTCGGCGAGCAGGTGGGTGTCACTGAGGTGGAGGAGGAAATGGTCCGGCCTGGGGTATTCGGCCGTTCGAATGTTCACAAGTTTCCATTCGTTGGTACTAAGAACTCTTCGGTGAGTCCGCTGACTCTACTCCGAATAGTCCATCAGTATCGGTTGAACATGCGGTGTACGGTGCGAGAACACAACGACGGGCCCGGAGCGTTTCGCTCCGGGCCCGTCCGTTTCGTGGGTCAGGCCCTGGCCTTCTTCGGGGCCGCTTTCGCGGACTCTCTCACCTGCATGATCGGCTCACCGGAGCTCTTCACCTCGATCTTGCGCGGCTTGGCAACCTCGTGTACCGGGATCGTGACGGTCAGCACACCGTTGTTGTAGGTGGCGCTGACGTTCTCGACATCGATGCCTGCCCGAGGTTGAGGTGGCGCAGGAACGAGCCGGACATGCGCTCACGGGTGATCCACTTCACATTCTCGTGGTTCGACATTGTGCGCTCGCCGCGGATCGTGAGGAGCTGGCCATCGACGTCGATGTCAACCGACCCCGGGTCAATCCCCGGCATGTCTCAACTGTTACCTAATGTACCGCGCCTGCGGAGGGCTGCAATCGGTCGAAGGTCCCGATCTGTTCGCGCTCAGCGAAGGGCGGGCCGGTCGGGGAGGCGGCTCCGGGTGGGTCAGCCCGGGGGCCGAGTCGGGAAGTGTCGGCTTGTCCACGCTGTCCTCCTCGTAGGGTTCGGTGGTCTCCTGTGACGCGGCGGCCGCGCGTCGCCGTTCCGCCTCGAAATCGCCTTCCAGGCCGGTGAAACCACCCAGCTGTGGCTCCCGCTTCGTCTTGTTCCGCTTCGTCTCGTCTGGAAGGCCGGCGCTGGTCTGGCCATGACGCTTTCTAAACATATTTTTCACGGTACGCCCACGCTCCGCCGAGTCAAGAGCAGGATGCTCGCTGAGCGCGAACGTCGGGCGATCCAGGCGCGTCCGGAGCCTGCCCAATGGTGGTTCCCCAGCCGGGCCGTGCGAAGCTGGAACGTGCGCACCTCGTCATCGATCAGCCCCGTCCGTTACCTGGCGGGGATGACCACCGCCATCGTCGTGTTCATCGGCCTCTACCTCTTCTTCGTGCGTACCCTCGGCGGCCAGACCATGGACCAACTCGCCTTCGGCGGGGCCGAGTTCGGACGCCGCAGCGTCACGCCCCTGGCACAGCAGCTTCTCGATGCGCTGCCCCTGGTCTCCGTCGTCGCGGGCCTGGTGCTCACCGCCATCGTCACGGCCGTGCGCCGGAACGGCAAGACCCTGGTCGTCGCCTTCGGCGCGGCGCTGGGGGCCGTGCTGACCACGCAGCTGCTCAAGGACGGGCTGCTGTCCCGTCCCGATCTGGGCGTCGAAGGGTACGACGGTAACTCGTTCCCGTCCGGGCACACGACGGTGGCCGCGGCATCCGCCCTCGCCATCTTCCTCGTTGCCAGCCCCCGCACCCGCTGGTTGGCGGCGCTCGGCGGTTCCGGCTTCGCCATCGTCGCGGGGGTGGCCACGCTGGCGAACGGCTGGCACCGACCCAGCGATGTGATCGCGGCGCTACTGGTCGTGGCCGTGTGGGGCTGCGTCGCCGGCCTCGTGCTCACCCGCGGGCCGTGGGCGTCGACCGCGGCGAGGGGCGGACCGGCGGGTGTGGGAGGCCGCATCCAACTACGGATCCTGGTTCCGTTCGCCGTGGTGGCGGCCGCCGCCTTCCTGGTCACGTACTTCCGGGCCTTCGGCGGGACTCCCGGCCCCCTGATCGCCTACATCGGCGGTGTCACGGCGATTGTCGCGTCGGGCCTCGCCGTCGCGCTCACGGCGACCCGGCTGTTCTCCCGCCTGCCCTGAGCCGCCGCCCACGCCGTTTCGTGGCCGCTCGGCACCGAGCGTTCCGCCGGGCCCCGCGTGTTCCGGTGGTGTGCGCCGCTGGCGCGCGTGTAACACTTAGGCTATGTCCGTCACCCTCAGAGCGCTGCAGACCGTGGTTCCGCCGACAGTACTGATTCAGGAGCAGGTGCGCGACGTGTTCGCGTCCCAGCCGGATCTCAGCCGCCTGGGGAAACGCCTCGTGACGGCGTCCTTCAACCTGTCTGGCATTGACACCCGGCACAGCGTCATCGACGAGCTCACGCTGGACTCGGAGACTGCGGATCCGCAGTTCTTTGATTCGGCCACGCAACAGCTGCTCACACCGAGCACCCGAGTGCGCAACGAGCTGTACATCGTCGAGGCCACGAAGCTGTTCGTGGAGGCCGGGCGGCGTGCGCTCGCGGCCTGCCCCGGCCTCGAGGCATCCGATGTGACGCATGTGGTGACGGTGTCCTGCACCGGCTTCTTCGCGCCGGGCCCCGACTACATGCTGGTGCGAGAGCTGGGGCTGCGCCCCTCGACCCAGCGCTACCACCTCGGTTTCATGGGCTGCTACGCCTCGATGCCGGCGCTGCGCACGGCGAAACAGTTCGTCGACGCCGATCCCACCGCCGTGGTGCTCGTGGTCAGTGCCGAGCTCTGCTCGCTGCACCTACGCACCTCGGACGACCCTGACACCATCGTGGCCTCGTCGCTGTTCTCGGATGGCGCGGCCGCGGGAATCGTGAGCGCCCGGGCCCCCGAACCGGGCGAGAAGGCGCTCAACCTGGACCTGTTCGAGACGGTCATCACCCCCGTCGGCGAGGGCGACATGGCCTGGAAGATCGGTGACGAGGGGTTCGAGATGATCCTCAGCACCTACGTGCCGCACATCATCGACCAGCACATCGAGGGGGCGCTGGCGCCGTTGTTCGCCCGGGACGCCCGGCTCGCGGCGGTGCTCGCTCCGGCGGTGGCCGGGTCGACCGGGTCGACCGGGGCGACCGGGGTGGCCGGGTCGGTCGCGACCCTGGTCGCCCCGGTCGCGCTCGCCGACACGCCGGCCACGGCGATCGCGCACTGGGCGATCCACCCGGGCGGGCGCAGCATCCTGGACAAGACCGAGGCCAAGCTGGGCCTGAGCGAGGCGCAGCTCGTGCCCTCGCGCGAGACCCTCCGCAACTACGGGAACATGAGCAGCGCCACCATCCTGTTCGTGCTCAAGGCGATCCTGGACTCCCCGGACGCGGCCGAGGGGGAACGGGTCTGCGCGATGGCGTTCGGACCCGGCCTGACGGTCGAATCCGGCCTGATGACCGTCACCGCCGGATAGCGGAATGGGCATCCCCTCGCTGCGGCTGCGCGCGAGCGACGTCGTCGAGATCATGGACGACCCGGACTGCGACCCGGACCGGCTGGAGAACACGTACGCGAACTTCAAGTTCGTGAATGCGGTCGTGTCGGGCTGGCGCGGCATGTACCGACGGGAGATCAGGCCGGCGCTCTCCGCCACGGAGGAGCGCACCCTGCTCGACATCGGGTCGGGCGGTGGAGACGTGGCCCGGGCGCTGGCCCGCTGGGCGGCGCGGGACGGCCTGCGCCTGCGGGTGACGGCCATCGACCCGGATGCCCGCGCGCACGCCTACGCGACCGGCCTGCCGGAGTTGCCGGGGCTCACGTTCCGGCGGGCGCTGAGCTCCGAGCTGGTCGACGAGGGGCTCGTGTTCGACTTCGTGGTCTCCAACCACGTGTTGCACCACCTCACCGGTGAGCAACTGGGCGGTCTGCTGGCCGACTCGGAGCGCCTGGCCGGGGGCGCGGCCGCGGGTCCTCGTGTTGCGGCCGGCGTCATGGCCGGCGCGCGCGCGCGGACGGGTACTGGACCGGGCCCTGGTGCTCGTGCCGGGCGGGTGCTGCACGCCGACATCGAGCGCAGCCGGTTCGCGTATCTGGGGTTCGGTCTGGGTACCTGGCCGTTCTTCCGCCGGTCGTTCATTCGCGACGACGGGCTCACGTCGATTCGGCGCAGTTTCACGGCTGCCGAACTGCGCGCCGTGGTGCCGCCGGGCTGGCGGGTGACGCGGGAACATCCGTCTCGCCTCGTTCTGCGGTGGCAGAACCCGGCCTCGAGGGTTTCCGTTCCGGACGAGGGGGGCCGGCGTACCGGGCACTCTCGACCGGAACGGGAACAGTCGGGCCGGGAACTGGGGGACGGCGCCGGTGCGGGGACCGGGCGGCCGGTTCGGGACGTGATCGTGGTCGGCGGGGGCCCGGTGGGCATCCTGCTCGCCGGGCTGCTGGCGGTGCGCGGTGTCGACGTGGAGGTGCTCGAGCAGCGCGCCGAACCCTCGCTGCGATCCCGGGCCATCGGCATCCACCCGCCGTCCCTTGTGGCGCTGGAACAGCTGGGCGTGGCGGAGAAGATGATCGCCCAGTCGGTGCGGATCCGCGGCGGGGTGGTGCGCTCGGACGGGCGCACGCTGGGCCGGCTGGCGTTCAGCGAAACCACCGACCGAATGCAGAGCGTGATCTCGCTGCCGCAGTCCGAGACCGAGGCGGTGCTGCGCGCGCGGTTCGCCGAACTCGCGCCCGGCCGGCTGCAGAGCGGCGTCACCGTGACCGAGGTGCACGACCACGGCGATCGGGTCGCGGTTGAAACGGTCGGGGAGGGTGTGTTGGCCGGCGAGACTTTCCAGGCCCGCTACGTCGTGGCGGCGGATGGCGCCCGCAGTCTCGTGCGCGACCTGCTCGGCATCCGGTGCACCGCACGCACCGGTGGCGAGACCTATCTGATGAGCGACTACCCCGACACGGGGGAATATCCCGGGGAGGCCGTGCTCTTCTTCGAGCGGGGCGGTGTGGTCGAGTCGTTTCCGCTGCCGGGAGGCCGGCGCCGCTGGGTGGCCATGACTCCGGCGCTCCTGACGGAGGCCACGTCCGACGACCTGGCCGTGCTCATCCGTGCCCGCACCGGCACGCGACTGCCGCCGACGACCTCGGCGGCCAGTGCCTTCTCGGTGCAGCAGCGTCTCGCCACGCGTCTCGTGGCCGGACGGGTCGTGCTCATTGGCGACGCGGCGCACCAGATCAGCCCGATCGGTGG
>JACMQV010000061.1 GCA_014376815.1 Cryobacterium sp. | reverse complement strand
TCCGGGTCGGCCGCTGTCTGCAGTTCCTGGCCCCACCGTGGAACGGAGCCCCTAACGGCGACTCGAAGCCCCGAAAACTGCCGAGCGCTGTCTGGATCAACCTGAACGAAACGGCTGACCAGTCTGGACATCTTCAGACACGCCCCTTCACTTTCGCCATATGCTTTCAAGCTTTTGCTTGACACTGGACAAAGATGCCCCCTAATTTTAGTCGTGACCCAAATCACAAAGTATTCGGCGTCGATGTGTACCGACACAAAGCATCAATGCAAAGGAACCCCCTCCACGGGACCGCAACCGCCGCCGCAGCCACGGCTGACTCCCACGCCGCCGATCGGAGTTCCATGCCTGACGATCGCGTCCAGACCTCACTGACGGGAAGACTCGTGCCCCGTCGTTCGATGCTGACCGGCGCCGCCATGGGCGTCGTCGCTCCTGCCGTCCTGGCCGTCGCACCAGCGGCCGCCGCTCCAGAGGTCGGTCGGGGCAAACCTGACAGCAACCCATACGACGACGAGACCCGGCAGATCACCATCTATGCCGAAGAGCTCCCCGACGGCGTAGTCGGCTACGGGCTGGCTTCCGGCGAGGCGACGGTCCCCGGCCCGATTCTCGAGATCTGGGAGGGCGCCACCCTTGAGGTGGAGCTGGTGGACAACAGCGTCGACTTCGACGGCAGCCCGCTCAACGACTCCTTCAACGAGCCCGAAGAGACGCGCACGTACGTCTGGCGCACACGGGCGCCGTTCGAGGCGACGGGCGGGACGTGGATGCCCCGGGAGGGCCGGCTACTGGCTTCACCACGACCACGCCATGGGCACCTCGCACGGACTCGAAGGGGGCCGCGTCGGCCCCTACGGTGCGCTGATCGTCCGGCGCAAGGGCGACATCCTGTCCGACCGCCAGTTCATGCTCGAAGGCCCGAACGATCCGAGCCAGGTGACCGACAACCAGGACCTCAACCCCGTTAGGTCCTTCGGTCTCCAGGTGATCGTCGGCTCGCGTTCGACCCTCCGAGCGCGGCGTTCGACGCCGCGTTCGCGACCAACGACTGAACTCCCCCGTGTCAGACGGGCTCGGGAACGTGATCGACCAACGGAGAGGTACATCCCATGTGTTTCGGATTCAACGGAGACAAGGCGCTCGACGCCTCGCTGGCCGCCAAGGGCACCAGCCGGCGCTCGCTGTTCCGCGGGGCCGCCGGCGCCGCCGGAGCGCTCGCGCTGACCGGCGGCCTGGTCACGTCCGGCCTGGCCACTGCCGCGCAGGCCAGTGAGGGCACCGCGCTGACCTATGGCGGCGGCCGCAAGGTGCAGCACGACCGGATCAGCATCCAGCTGTACACGCTTCGCGCAGCCCTGGGCGGCTCTCCGGGCTTCGACACCGTGCTCACCCGGCTCGCGCAGTACGGCTACGAGAAGGTCGAGATGGCTGGCTACTACGGCCGCACGGCGGTGCAGATGCGCAGCTTCTTCGACGGGCTCGGGATCCGCGCGTCGTCCAGCCACGACGGGATCAGCAGCTCGCGGGCGGCTCTGCACACCAAGCTGGAGAACGCCGCCACGCTGGGCCAGGGCTACGTCAACGTGCCGTACCTCAACTCCGACAAGCTGTCGGACTGGCAGCAGTGGGCCGACCAGATGAACGCCGAGGCGGTCCAGGCGGGCAAGTACGGCCTGGCCTACGGCTACCACAACCACGCCCACGAGTTCACGATCGACCTCGGCGGTGGGCTGACGCCCTGGGAGGTCTTCGCAGAGCGGCTCGACCCGAAGCTCGTGCACCTCGAGGCGGACCTGTACTGGGTCTACACGGGCGGGGTGAACTCCGGCCAGGACGACCCCGACCAGTTCGCCGTCGACGTGGTCCGCGAGGCCCCGCAGCGAGTGCGGCAGTACCACGTCAAGGACCGCGACGCCCTGACCGGCGACATGTGCGACCTCGGCACGGGAGTCGTCGACTTCACCCGGATCTTCTCGTCACACACGGTCGAGGAGTACATCGTCGAGAACGACACCCCGGATGTCACGCCGCTCACCTCGGCCGCCGTCGGGCACCTGTATCTCGATCACGTGCGCTTCTGAGCAGACGCCTGAGGAACCCGACGATCCGGCCACCGGCTCCTGGCCGGATCCCGGGTGCGGCGTGGGAGGATCCACCCTGTGCTTCACTCCTTGGCGGGCCGCGCAGAGAGCCCGATGCAGGCTCGGATCCTTGCCCTGCTCCGCGACGAGGGGCCGCTCTCGCGCGTGCAACTCGCCGACCGGATCGGCGTCTCGCGCACGACCATCGCCGCCGAGGTCGGTCGACTCGGTGACGTCGGGCTGACCCAGGAGGCCGGTCCGGCCGAGTCGAGGGGTGGGCGTCGCTCCACCCTGGTCGACCTGGCTCCCGACATCCGTTTCGTCGGGATCTCCATCGGGGCTACCGCGATGTCGGTGGGGGTGACGGACGGACGCCTCGCTGTGCTCGCGACCCGGACGCGGTCCTGCGACATCCGGCAGGGGCCGGAGGTGGTGCTCGCCGCGGCGATCGAGGAGGTGCGCGAGCTGCTCGCCGAGGTCGGGGTGGAGCAGCCGATGGGGGTCGGCATCGGTGTTCCCGGCCCGGTCGACTTCAGCCGCGGTGTCTCGGTGTCACCGCCGATCATGCCGGGCTGGGACGGCTACCCGGTCCGCGACGCGATGTCGCGCGAGTTCGGCTGCCCCGTCGTGCTCGACAACGACGTGAACGTGATGGCGCTCGGGGAGCAGCACTCGGGGGTCGCCCGCACCACGCGGGACTTCCTGTTCGTCAAGATCGGCACCGGCATCGGCTGTGGGATCGTCGTGGACGGCGAGCTCTACCGGGGGGTCGACGGCTGTGCCGGCGACATCGGCCACATCCGGGTGGAGGACGTCGGCCCCACCTGCGCCTGCGGCAACACCGGTTGCCTGGAGGCGTTCTCGGGAGGCGCGGCGCTGGCGCGCGACGCCACCGCCGCCGCCCGCTCCGGCAGGTCCCCGGTCCTCGCGGCGCTCCTGGAGCAGAACGGGGTGCTCACCGCGGCCGACGTCGGAACAGCGGTCTCCGCGGGCGACGCGCCGTCGCTACAGCTGATCCGCGACAGCGGCCAGCGCATCGGCCAGGTGCTGGCCACGCTCGTCTCGTTCCTCAACCCCGGCCTGATCGTGATCGGAGGTCGGGTCACGGGCATCGGACACGCCCTGCTGGCCGAGATCCGCGGGGTCACCTACCGCCGATCGCTCTCGCTGGCCACCAACAAACTGCCGATCGTGCTGAGCGAGCTCGGGGACGAGGCCGGGGTCATCGGCGCGGCCTGGCTGATCAGCGGCGCGGTCTACGCACCCGGGTCGGCCTCACGCTCCTGACCCTCCACCGTGCGAATCCAGCCTCAGAAGATCACGGACTTTCGCCGGATACTTGCGAAAGAGTGCAGATTCGTTGACGTGATCGGCGTCACGTCGTTACGGTCGGTGACCATCCCCTGCAAGCCCCGAACGAGCACGAGGAGATGGAATCAGTGCGTAGACCTGCCCTCTCGGGCGCCTCGGCCTTCTTGGTCGCCGGTGTTCTGGTCATTCCGCCGCTGGCCCTGGTGGCCCTGCCACACGCCGTCGCGCAACCCGGTTACGGCGACGCCGCGGCCTCGCCCCCACCAGACAGCAGCTTCGACAAGGTGACCCTCAACGACCGCCCCGGCGAGCCGATGGACCTGGCGGTCCTACCGGACGGCAGCGTCCTGCACACCACGCGAGAGGGCACCATCTGGCTCAACGACGCGAAGACCGGTGCCAACAGCCGGGCCGGCATCATTGACGTCTACCGCCACGACGAGGAGGGGCTGCAGAGCATCGCGATCGCGCCCGGCTTCGACGGCAAGAAGAACAACTGGGTCTACCTCTACTACTCGCCGCCGCAGAACACCCCGGTCGACGACCCCACCACCGCTGGGGTCAACGAGGGTGACGCGCCGGTCACGGGAACGGCGGCGGACTTCGCTCCCTACGTGGGTTCCATCCAGCTCTCGCGATTCCGCTTCGCCGGCGGCCAGGTCGACGTGGGGAGCGAGCAGAAGATCCTCGACGTGCCGGTAGACCGCGGGATCTGCTGTCACGTCGGTGGCGACATCGTCTTCGACTCTTCGGGCAACGTCTTGCTCTCGACCGGCGACGACTCCAACCCGTTCTCCTCCGACGGCTACATCCCGATCGACGAGCGTCCCGACCGGAATCCCGCGTTCGACGCCCAGCGCAGCGCGGCCAACACCAACGACCTGCGCGGCAAGGTGCTCCGGGTCACGCCCAAGGCCGGGGGCGGCTACACCATTCCCCAGGGCAACCTGTTCGCCCCCGGAGCGGACAGGACCCGGCCCGAGATCTATGCCATGGGCCTGCGCAACCCGTTCCGCATCGAGATCGACCCCAAGACCGACGCGGTGTACGTCGGCGACTACTCGCCGGATGCAAGAAGCGCGAGCCCGGACCGTGGTCCGGCCGGTCAGGGAAAGTGGACCGCGATCCGCAAACCGGGCAACTACGGGTGGCCGTACTGCGCCACCGCCCTGCTGCCGTACACCGACTACGACTTCGCCACCAAGACCTCCGGACAGCCGTTCGACTGTGCCGCCCCGGTCAACGAGTCGCCGCACAACACCGGTCGCACCCAACTACCGCAGGTGGAGCAGCCCGATGTCTGGTACACATACGGCGCCTCAGAGGAGTTCCCGGGTCTCGGGACCGGAGGCATCGGTCCGATGGCCGGCCCCGCCTACGACTTCGACGCCAAGCGGGCCCGAGGCCCCGGTGCGGTCGCCTGGCCCGCCCGCTACGACGGGCTGCCGCTGTTCTACGAGTGGACACGCGACTACATCAAGGGCTTCCACCTCGACGCCCAGGGCGACGTGTCCTCGATCGAGGACGTCGTGTCGTCCATCGTGACCGACAACCCCATGGACATGGAGTTCGGCCCCAACGGCGCGCTCTACGTCCTCGAGTACGGCGACGGCTACTTCGCCGAGAATCCGGACGCGCAGCTGAGCCGGATCGACTTCGTCGGCGCCTTCGGCAACCACAGCCCGGTGCCGAAGATCGCCGCCACGCCCACCAACGGGAAGGCTCCGCTCACGGTCGCCTTCTCCAGCGACGGCAGCGCGGATCCCGAGGGCGACGAACTGACGTACGTGTGGGACTTCGACGGTGACGGAGACATCGACAGCCATGCGGCCAACCCGTCCCACACCTACATCGAGAACGGCGTCCACCGGGCCACGCTGACGGTGACCGACGGTAGGGGGCCGGCCGGCCGACGGGCCTCGGCCGACATCGACATCGTCGTCGGCAACCAGGCGCCCCAAGTCACCCTGACGGCTCCCGTCGAGGGCCAGCCGTTCGCATTCGGCGACACCGTGTCCTTCGCAGTGACCGTCACCGACGACCAGCCCGTGGACTGCAGTCAGGTCACCGTCACCTACATCCTCGGGCACGACCAGCACGGCCACCCGCAGAGCACGGCGTCAGGCTGCACCGGCACCATCACGACGACGGTGCCGAGCGGCCACGACCCGGCGCAGGACAACGTGAGAGCGGTGTTCGACGCGTCGTACACCGATCCGGGCGGCGAGGGTCTGCCGGCCCTTAGCGGCCGTGACGAGGTGCGGCTCGAACCCACACCGTGAGCCGCTGACGCGCAACTGACGCCCGGGGGGCCCTCGCCGCCCGGGCGTCAGTCACGGTGCTGACCCAGGCGACGCAGCACCACGGTTGCGGGGCAGAAACCCGTGATGCTGGACTGCATCAGGTTGAGCCCGACGAAGGCGGTCAGCAGCAGCCACCAAGGCGAGAGCAGGCCGGCCAGCAGCGCGCTGAGCAGGGTCATGGTGCCAGCGATAAGGAGGACGGCGCGGTCGAGGCTCATGACCTCCGCCCGAAGATCCGGCTCAACAGGCCTGACTCTGCCTCGCGGGGGTGGCCCGCGCATCGGTCGGCGCGCGGGATGCGGGCCAGGACCTGGTCGACGTGTTGGCCGCAGCCGGCCCAGGTGGTCTTGCCGCACTTCTTGCAGGTGACTGCTCGACACATGGTGGTGCTCCGTTCCGCGGGTGGGGTGGATCAGCCGTGGGAGAACGTGATCGTGGGCAGCACCTTGCGCAGCCAGGCGGGGCTCCACCAGGCAGCCTTGCCGGTCAGGCGCAGCATGACGGGCAGCAGGATGAGGCGGACCAGGAAGGCGTCGAGCAGGACGGCGACGCCGAGCACGATGCCCATCTCCTTGGGCGGCAGCGGACCGGAGAGCGCGAAGGTGAAGAACACCGCGACCATGACGGCCCCGGCAGCGAAGATCACCCGGCCGGAGTGGGCCAGCGAGCCGACCATCGCTTCCTTCGGGTCGCCCGAGTGCTCGTAGTGCTCCTTGGCCGAGGCCAGCAGGAACACCGTGTAGTCCATGGCGATCGCGAAGATCATCGCGAAGAAGAACACCGGTGCCCACGCATCCAGGAAGCCCTGGCTCTCGAAGCCGAGGAGGCTGGAGCCGAAGCCCTCCTGGAAGACCAGGCGGGCGACGCCGAAGGCGGCGGCGGTCGAGAGGAGGCTGGCGAGCGTGCCGAGCAGTGAGATCAACGGTGCCTGCAGCGCGACGAGCAGCAGCAGAAATCCGAGCACCAGCACGACCCCGATCACCAATGGCGTGGAGTTATCGAGCTGGGTCTTGAGGTCGAGGTTCTCCACGGCGGCCCCACCGACGAGCGCGCTTGAGGGCAGGTCGGCACGGAGCCGGTCGACGGTGTCGCCGAGAGCGGGGTTGGAGGGGTCGACGGTCGGGACGGCCTGGATGAGGACCAGGCCGCTGTCGTCGGATGCCGGCATGGCGGGCATGGCACCGGCGATGCCGGCGTCGGAGGAGAGGACGGCGGACGCGGCGTCGGCGTCGGCCGCCTTCATCACGATCTGCAGGGTGCCGGGGGCACCCTCGCCGAAGGACTCCTGGACCAGGTCGTAGCCGATGCGGGCGCTGGCGTCCTCGGGCAGGACCTTGATCGAGGGCATCGCGGTCTTGAGGCCGATGATCGGCGCCGCCAGGACGACCAGCACGATCAGCGCGCCCAGGCCCCAGACGACGGGGCGCTTCCAGAGCCGCTCGCCCCACGCGGCGAACGTCGCCGAGCGGTGCTCACTGGTCTTGACCCAGGGCAGCGAGAGCTTGTTGATCTTGTGGTCGAGCTTGAACAGCACCAGCGGCAGCAGGGTGAGCGTGGCAGCGAGCACGAAGACCACCGAGAGCATGATCCCGCCGGCCATCGAACGGAAGGACGGCGACGGCACGAGCATCACGGCCGAGAGCGAGATCAACACGGTGGCGCCGGAGAGCAGGACAGCCTTGCCGGCGGTGTCCATGGTCTCGGCGATGGCCTGGCGCGCGGAGTTGCCCGCCCCCATTCGGGAGGCGCGGTAGCGGACGACGAGGAAGAGTGCGTAGTCGATGCCGAGCGCTAAGGCGAACATCATCGCGAAGTTCATCGCCCAGATTGAGACCGGCACGAGCTCGTTGATGAGCACGAGTGAGCCGGCGGAGGCGACCAGGCCCGCCAGGGTCAGGATAAGCGGAAGGCCAGCGGCGACGAGGGCGCCGAAGGCCAGCACCAGGATTGCCATGGTGACGGGCCACGAGACCATCTCGGACTTC
>JACMQV010000060.1 GCA_014376815.1 Cryobacterium sp. | reverse complement strand
GCTCGGCGCCGACGCAGTGCCGGGACGAACTGGAACGCACCGAGCAGGCAGAACACGGTCACGCTCACGATATGAATCAGGATGGGCACGGGGGAGTCGAGGAGCCGATCGTTCTGCGGGGTGGCGACGGCCCCGCCGGTCACCTCGGTCAGTCGCGCGGCCCCGCCGAGCATGGGAATGAGGCTGAGGAGGATCAGCCCACCGGGCGCGAGCCACTGACCTCGCGTGCTCCCGGTTCGGGCGCTGCGGGCCGCCCGGGCCGTCGCGGTGTCCTTCGTCATGATGCTGTGCTCCCCAGACCGTTGACTGAGATCAGTGTCGCGCCCAGGTCGCCGACCCGCCGGAGCAACCCGTGCAGCGCGGCCTGGTCGAGGACGGGGCCGGTGAGGGTGAAGCCCACGAACCAGTTGCTCCAGGATTCGTCGAGCTGCCCCTGGAGCCGAATCTCATACCGCTCAAAGTCGATCTGCCCGGCAGGCACCCGTCGTGTTTCACTCATCGCTCTCCTCCGTCCGTGGGGTCCTGGGCCGGGATCAGACCGCGGACGTCGGGTTGAGGCGCGCGCCGTGCACGACGGATGACGGCTGGGCGCCATTCGCGCGGGGGTTGGACCACAGCGAGTAGCCGAGCCAGATCAGGGCCAGGCCCATCGGGATGGCGGCCATCCGTTCGAGCGCGTGCGGCAGGAGCGCGCCAGCAAGTGGCGTCACGGCCGCGGCGGCAATGAGAAGGATGCCGGCGCCGCGCGAGAGCACGCGGGCACGGAGGATGCCGATCCCGAACGCGATGGCGCCGATCACGTAGACGGCGGATCCGAGCAGGGGCAGCGCCGCGAGAGCGCCGAGGTCGGTCTCGGCCGGGTGGCGGCCGAAGATGCCGACGAAGTCCTCGGCGAACTGCGGGGCGTCCTGCACGACGAGAGGAACGATGAACGCCTCAGCGAAGACGAAGGCCGATTGCAGGATGAAGAAGAGTCCGAACATTGCGTAGCCGACCAGGCCGAACAACCCGGACTCGCGCACCTGGCGCAGGTAGAGGCCGGTGAGGCCGATCAGGCCGAGGACGGCCATGCCGAAGCTGAGGCTGTGCACGCCCACCCACATCTGGGTGCTGAGCGAGGCCACCTCGTCGGCGGGATGGATGAACTGGATGACGATGTAGATCAGGCCGGACAGGCCGGCGGCGATGGTGGCCGTTCGGGTGAGGGTGGACGATGTGATGTTCATGGGGTTCTCCGTTGCTCGGCGTTTCCTCGGCGGATGCCTGAGGACGACCCGAATCTACGAAGACATCTGGTGACGGGGCATCAACCTGGGTGGTGATTGATGTGGTGATTGTGCGGGCGCCGGCGCTAGAGCAAACCCAGTAGCGTGGCTCGGCTGACGGCCGCTGGGCGGCTGTTGACGCCGAGCTTGGCGAAGATATGCCTCGTGTGGGTGCGCAGGGTGTTCAGCGAAACGTAGAGATCGCGCGCGATCTGGGGGCCGCTGAGCTCGGTCGCGAGCAGCCGGAGCACGTGCAGCTCCCGCTCGCTCAAAGGCTTCCGGGATCCCCTCGAGGGTCACCGCGTCGATGTCGGTGTTCTGCAGGGCTCGACCCAGACGGCGAACATACTGGGGACGGATGCCCGCGTCGCCGGCTGCCCGGAGCAGCT
>JACMQV010000059.1 GCA_014376815.1 Cryobacterium sp. | reverse complement strand
CGGGTGTGATCCCCGGCCGCGCTCTGCTGGCGCGACCCGCCCTGGAGGTCGCGCCGCTGCTGCTGGGCGCGGTGATCGGTCGGGCCGGGGTGCCGCGCGCAGGAATAGCTGGCCCGGGCTACCGTGCGATCATGGCGGCGACAGGGCAGTCGGTGGCTCGGAGTCAGGCGACCGCGATCTGAACCAGGGCAGCGCACGCGCACGCCCAGATCAGGCTGGCGAGGGTGCCGATGATGAACCGCTCGCGCGCCTCGGCGGCCGCGAGCTCGGTGAACCGGCCGACACCCTTGATCGCCACGACGATGGCCAGGGCCTCCGGGAAGCCGGCCAGGATCGCGCCGGCCACGGCCAGCCGCTCGAGGATCCCGATCATCTGACCGCCGCGCAAGACCTCGTGCAGGGCATGCTCGGGCTGCGCCTGCCCAGGTTTGTCCGGCGTGGGGCCTGCGGCGTCGCCGTTCTCCACCAGGATCCCGCCGTGCTGGCCGGGCGCAACACTGTTGTGTGTGGCGAGCCGGAGTGCGAGCAGCGCCGCGGGACCGCCGCCGACGACCGCCAGGCCGAGGGCCAGCATGCCGAGGATGATACCGAACACGCTCGCGCCGCCGGGAGCCGGCACGGATGCGATCAGCAGGGCCGCGGCGAGGCCGCCGGCGGCGATGGCGGCGAACTGCTGCCTCGCCAACCGGAACGCGAGGACCGCGAAGATGAGGGACCCCGTCGTGACGAGGATCAGCAGGAGCCAGTACAGGTAGGCCACGATCTGGAAGGACTGGGAGGTCATGCGGCAGGGTCCGTTTCTGTCGTGGCGTGCTGGAGGTTCTCCACGAGCCTAACGAGTGCGGGCTGCGCGGACTGGTCCACGCGCCAGAGGGCGCTGCTGAGCCGCTGGCTGACGGCCGCCGTGGAGATCCCGAGCGTCGCAGCGATCTCCACCTGGGTCAGGCCCTGCCCGAGCAGGTCCACGGCCGCCCACCCTTCCTTCGTGCGACGCTGGCGCAGCAGCAGCAGCGTCGTGACGAGGGCCTCGACCTCCTCGGCGCTGAGAAGAGGGGGCCGCCCGTCCGGGGCGGCGGCGAGTTCGAGGCCGAACCGGCCCTCCGTCTTCTTGGCGCGTGTCACCGCGGCCCGGGCGCCGACGAATGCGTCCCCGGCTGCCTGCCGGGCCGAGGCAGGGAGGGGGCGGCGCACATCGCCGATCCCGAGGCCGATGCTCCAGTGCCCGGACCGGTGCAGCGCCAGGATCACGTCCAGGGTGAGGCGGGCATCCGTCAGCAGCATCTGGATCTCGTCGCCCGACGTTTGATCGGGCGGAAGGGTGAAAGCGCCGGGGAAACTCGCGGCCAGCTCGTCAATCATCTCGCCGGCACGGTCGCGGTCGTTGCGGCTGTCGATCTGGTCAGCGGTGATCACGAACACGGGTTGTCCCCTCTCAAACCGAGCGCCAATAAAGTCTCAAAACTTAATATACATCAATTTAGCCTGAAGGCTTAATAACTCCGAATCAAGGTTCACGGGTGATCCGTCGGGCCCGGTTCGGGCGCTGGTAGCCTTGGCTCGTGTCAGATCCAGCGATCCTCGCCCTGCAAGCCAACGACCCGACCTTTGACGACGTCTGGGAGGAGATCTCCTGGCGTGGCCTGGTGCAGGTCTCCACGGATGCCGCCGAGCTGCGTGCGCTGCTGGCCGGACCGCCGGTCACCTACTATTGCGGGTTCGACCCGACCGCACCCAGTCTGCACCTGGGCAACCTCGTGCAACTGCTGCTGATGCGCCGCCTCCAGCTGGCCGGTCACCGCCCGCTCGGGCTGGTCGGCGGATCCACCGGCCTGATCGGGGATCCACGGCCCACCGCCGAGCGCACGCTGAACTCGCGGGATGTCGTCAATGAGTGGGTGGGCTACCTCCAGGCCCAGGTCTCCCGCTTCCTGAGCTCGGAGGGCGAGAACGCCGTCACGCTCGTGAACAACCTGGACTGGACCTCCCCACTCAGCGCCATCGACTTCCTGCGCGACATCGGCAAGTATTTCCGCGTCGGCAGCATGCTGAAGAAGGATGCCGTCAGCGCCCGGCTGAACTCGGACGCCGGCATCAGCTACACCGAGTTCAGCTACCAGGTACTGCAGGGCATGGACTTCCTCGAACTCTTCCGCACGCACGGTTGCGTGCTCCAGACCGGGGGCAGCGACCAGTGGGGCAACCTCACCAGCGGAATCGACCTCATCCGCAAGGCGGAGGGGGAGGGCGCGCATGCCATCGGCACGCCGCTGATCACCAACAGCGACGGCACCAAGTTCGGCAAGAGCGAGGGGAACGCGGTCTGGCTCGACCCCACCCTGACCAGCCCGTACGCGTTCTACCAGTTCTGGCTCAACACCGACGACGCGGATGTCATCAACCGGTTGAAGGTGTTCACCTTCCTCACCCGGGCCGAGATCGAGGAGCTCGAGGCGGCCGTGGCGACCGAACCGTTCAAGCGGCTGGCCCAGCGCACCCTCGCCGTGTCGGTGACGAGCCTCGTCCACGGCCACAATGCGACGGATGCTGCCATCCAGGCCGCGCACGCACTCTTCGGGCAGGGTGATCTGGCCGACCTCGATGAGGCCACGCTGGAAGCGGCGCTGCGGGAGCTCCCCAACACCACCACGGCTCCGCGCGCACCGGTGGTGCAGCTGCTGGTGGACACCGGGCTGACCGCCAGCCTGAGCGAGGCCAGGCGTGCCATCAGCCAGGGTGGCGTCTACCTCAACAACGTGAAGGTCCTGAGCGACGACCAGACCATCGAGGGCGCCGTTCTGCCGGGCGGCGTCGCCGTTCTGCGTCGTGGCAAGAAGACCCTGGCCGGCGTTTTCGTTCAGTGATCCGGCTGGCCGCGGGGCGTGACACGCCCGGGGTTGCAGTGGTTTTGACGGGCCCGCCGGGGGACCGTAATGTATTCAAACGTACCCCACAGGTGCGGAAAGCCGCAGAGCTTCCCGGCCTCACGTGGAACCAAAGTTTTTAGCTTCG
>JACMQV010000058.1 GCA_014376815.1 Cryobacterium sp. | reverse complement strand
TGGGCGAGCGAGCGGGCGAGGGCCACCCGCTGGCGCATACCGCCGGAGAGCTCGTGCGGGCGCTTGTCTGCGGCATCCGTGAGGTTGACGAGATCGAGCAGTTCGAGCGCCTGGCTGCGACGCTGGGCCCTGGGCACTCCGCGCAGTTTGAGGGCGAGTTCGACGTTGCGGCCGGCGGTCAGCCAGGGGAACAGGGCCGACTCCTGGAACATCACGGCGGCGCTGCCGCTGGTGACGGTGACGGTGCCGCTGGTCGGATGCTCGAGGCCCGCGATGATGCCCAGAAGGGTCGACTTTCCGCAGCCGGACGCGCCGAGCAGGCAGACGAACTCGCCGGGGGCGATGGTGAGGGTGATGTCCTCGAGCACGACCGGGCCCGTCGGCCCGAACCGCTTGCCGAGCGCGTCGATCCGGATCGCGGGCACCGGTGCATCCGTCGTGGTGTTCATGCTTATTCCGTTCCGAGTTCGGCGGCGGAGACGGGTGGTGCCCCGGCATCCGTGAGGACCCTGTTCAGCGGTGCCAGGGCGAAGAGCCCGGAGAGGTTCCCCGGTTTCGCGGTGCCCACGTCGACGCCGGCCTGTTGCAGCACCGGGAAGGTCGCGGCGAGCGGGTCGGTCGTGAACGACACCGCGGTCAGGGCGCGGGCGAGCACGGCGTCCGGCAGCGGCTTGCCCGTGTCGGCGGTGAGTTTGTGGTTGATCACGGCCGCCGCCTGGTCGGGGTGCCGGGTCAGCCAGTCCACGGATGCCGCGTGGCCGGCCACGAGCGCCTGCACCGTGTCGGGGTGCGCGGCCAGGTAGTCGGCGCGAACGACGAGCACCGTGGTGGGGAACGCGCCGCCCGGCCAGAGCGACGCCTCGTCGACGAGCACCGTGGCGCCGGCCTCGAGCACGAGCCGGGAGACCCAGGGTTCGGGCAGCCACGCGCCGTCGATCTTGCCGCTCCGGAACAGGGTGAGGGTCTGAATGTTGTCGGTCGGGGCGATGGACACGTCCCCGCCTCCCGTCGTGCTGGTTTCGTAGCCCTCCGACGCCAGCCAGGCCCGCAGGGCGACGTCCTGCGTGTTGCCCAGCTGCGGGGTGGCGATGGTGGTGCCGGCGAGGTCATCCGGGCCCGTGATGCCGGGGCGTACGACCAGTGCCGCGCCGCCGCTGGCCGCGCCCGCAACGATCCGCACCGACTGGCCGGCGCTCTGCACGAAACTGTTCACGGCCGGGTTCGGGCCGAGGTAGGCCGCGTCGATGGCCCCGGCGCTGAGCGCCTCGATGGCGGCCGGCCCGGCGCTGAAGACCTGGCTTCTCAGCTTTGTTCCGCCGAGGCTGTCGGCGAGGAGGCCCTTCTCCAGCCCGACGAGCGCGGGGGCGTGCGTGACGTTGTCGAAGTAGCCGAGGCGGAGTTCTTCGGCCGGTCCGGCAGGCGCCGCCGCGCTGCCCTGCGCCGAGCATCCACCCAGCAGCACGGGAACGAGGGCGATATAGAGCAGGGCCAGGCCGGTGCGCGCGTCGAGACCGGTGCGCCGGGTCATGCCGGCACCCCGGCCGCCGTGACGATGCCGGCCGCAGTGACAATGCCGGCGGCGAGGGTCGCGCCGTCCTGCGGATGGATGACGAGGAAGGCACCCGAACGGCGACTGGAGGCGAAGGTCTCGACAGGCAGCGCCGCGGCGAGTCGCACGGTGACGTGGCCGATGTCGTTGATGTCGAGGCTCGCGGCGGTCTCCAGCTCCTGCGTGTCCAGGTTGAGCCGGCCGGTGACGGCGGTGACGATGGCCTGCACCGTGTTGGCGCCGAATTTCACGAGGGCGCGGTCGCCGGGGGTGAGCGGCCGGGGGTCGAGCCAGAACAGGGCCGCCGTCAGCTCCTTCGTGGGGTCGGGGAGCGTGCCGGCGGCGCCGATCACCGCACCGCGGGCGATGTCGAGGTCGTCCCTGAGCCGGAGGGCGATCGACTGCGGTGCGAAGGCCTCGGTGAGTTCGGTGCCGGCGAAGTCGATCCCGGTGACGACGGTGCCGGCCCCGCCGGGAAGCACGGTGACGGCGTCGCCGACCCGCACGATGCCGGAGGTGACCTGCCCGGCGTAGGCGCGGTAGTCGCGGAAGCCGGGCGCGTCGGCTGCGGGGACGGCGACGGCGCCCTGGGGGCGCAGCACGAGCTGCACCGGCAGGCGGAAAGTCTCGAGGGCGCTCTCGACCTCGTCGACGACCGGCAGGGTCTCGAGCAGTTCGAGCAGGCTGGGCCCGGTATACCAGGGGGTGGGCGGGGAGGCGTCGACGACGTTGCCGCCGGCCAGGGCCGAGACGGGGATGACGTGCACCGCGCCGAGGCCGAGTTCCCCGGTGACCGTGCGCACGGCATCCGCGATCTCGGTGTACGCGGCCTCGACGTAG
>JACMQV010000057.1 GCA_014376815.1 Cryobacterium sp. | reverse complement strand
GACCTGAAGAAGTACCTGCGAATACGGGACGAGACTTGCCGGTTCCCCGGCTGCAACCGGTCGGCGGCGCATTCGGACATCGACCATTCGCTGGACTGGCAGTTCAACGGTTTGACCGCTGAGGACAACCTCGCTCACCTGTGTCCGCCATGCCATGCGCTGAAGAGCGAGACCGGGTGGACCGTGACACACCTCGCCGGCGGCACGCTCAGGTGGAGATCACCGAGCGGGCGCGCCTTTGTGACCGAGCCGGCCACGGTCATCCGTGCGGTGGCACCGGAACCGCCGCCGCCCGAGCCCGCGCCGGAGCGTCCCCCCGGTGCCGCGCCCTTCTGAATGCTCGCGACCTACGTCCTGGTCACTCGGAGAGCCCATCACCTGATAAGAGCTGCGCTTCCTCCCACAACCGCGTGAGGACCACGGCTGCGGGCCCCATCCCCGCCGACCGGTATCCGGTTCCTGCCCAGAGGGCGAGCCCGTCGGGGTCACCGCGCTGGCCGGCTTCGGCCCGAATGGCCGTGGTGAGGTGGTGCACCTGCGGATAGGCCGAGGGCGCGGTCGCGCCGTGCTCGGTGATGAACGCGTTCAGCAGCCCGCGAGCGGGCCGGCCGGAGAACGCGCGGGTGATCACGGTTCGTTCGAATCTCGCCTCGGCGAGCGCATCCTTGTGCGCCTGGTGGGCGCCGGACTCGTCGGTCCGGAGGAACGCGGTTCCGAGTTGCACGGCGGCCGCTCCCACTTTCCGGAGGGCGGCGACCTGCGCCCCGGTATGGACGCCCCCGGCTGCGATGAGCGGCAGGCGGGACACCTCACGGACGGCGGAGACCAGTTCCGTCAGCATCAGTGTTCCGGGCTCTTCCGTCGAGGTGAACGTCCCTCGGTGCCCTCCCGCCTCCGGGCCCTGCACGCAGAGCGCGTCGACTCCTCGTTCCGCGGCGAGCGCCGCCTCCTCGACGGACGTGACCGTCGCGATCAGGTAGGAACCGGCAGCACCCAGCGCCCGAACGGACTCGATCGGGGGCAGCCCGAAGGTGAAAGAGACCACCGGAACTCGCAGCTCTCCGAGCAGAGCCAGTTTCTCGGCGAACCAGTCGTCGTCCGAATCCCGGATCGGCGGCAGGTCCACACCGTATGCCCGAGCAGACACGGCCAGTTCGTTCCGGTAGCGCTCGACTCCGATCCGGTCGGTCAGGGGCGGCCCCGGAACGAACACGTTGACGCCGAAGGGGCGCTGCGTGCGTTGCCGCACGTCGACGATCTGCCGGGCCGTCGCATCCGGCGTCTTGTACCCGGCGGCCAGGAACCCGAGCCCTCCCCCTGCGCCTACGCTGACGACGAGCGCCGGTGTGGACGCGCCTCCGGCCATCGGCGCCGCTATGATCGGAATTCTGACATCACTCCATGCGAACATGTTCCCCCGGGTTGTGCGATCACGGTGCATGGCTGGGCGAATGCGGCAGCCGGGGGTGCGCCCCCGCATCGATCATGACACCGGTCGTCTCTTCAGGTTGGGAAAGCTAGCGTTATACCGAACATTGGAGATCGATGACCGTACTCATTGCGGGATGCGGCGACCTGGGCACTGAGGTCGGCCTGCGGCTGGCTGCGCTCGGCCACCGCGTCGTGGGATTGCGCCGCCGCACGGATCTGCTCCCCGCGGCCATCTCGGGGCAGTCGATCGACCTCAGCCGGGAGAGACCGGTCGTGCCGCCCGGCACCGAGATCGTCCTCGTCGCGCTCACCCCGGGCAGCCCCACCCCCGAGGCCTACCGGTCGACGTACGTCGACGGCCTGCGCAACCTCCTTGACGGCCTCGACGATGCGCACGTCATACCGCGCCGATTCCTGCTGGTTTCCTCCACCGCCGTCTACGACGTCTCCGACGGCAGCTGGGTCGACGAGCAGACGCCGCCGAACCCCCGGCCCGGAACCGACGCCATCCTGCTCGAAGCCGAACGGATGCTCCAGTCCCGCATTCCCTCAGCGGTCGTGTTCCGCTTGGCCGGCGTCTACGGTCCCGGCCGGGAGCGTCTCATCACCCAGGTGAGGGAAGGCCGGGCCACCGTGTCCGCCCAGTCCCGGCACACGAACCGCATCCACCGAGACGACGCCGCGGCCGCCATCGTGCACCTGATCCAACGGGAGGAACAGCCCCACCCCCTCTATCTCGGTGCGGACAACGCACCGGTCGTCAGCCGCGACGTCCTGAATTTCCTCGCCACCGAGCTCGGCCTGCCGGTGCCGACGACCGACGGAACCGAGAGCCAGCGCGGCGGCGACAAGCGCATCAGTAACCGGCTCCTGCTCGATACGGGTTTCACCTTCACCTATCCGACCTATCGCGAGGGCTACCGGGCCATCCTTGACGGCCGGGGAACGCGCCACCCGTGAACGCTTACAGGTGAGGCGCGTGCCTCCGCCCGGCCCACCGGACGACCGGTTGTCAGCCTCGGGCGGACACCAGAACGCGCTGGAAGAGTTCATGGTCTTGCCACGTGCCGGCAATCCGGAGGTACCGTGGGGCCATGCCGATGTGCTCGAAGCCCGCTCGCTGAAGCACCCGTTGGGAGGCGACGTTGTGGAGCAGCGTCTCGGCCTGCACGCGGTGTAGCTCCAGGTCGTCCCGGGCACGAGCGAGGAGTGCGCCCACGGCGGCCGTCATCAGGCCCTGGCCAGCGTGGCGGCCGTCGATCCAGTAGCCCAGATTTGCACTCTGGAACGCGCCACGGGTGATGCCGGAGAGCGTGACACGGCCGATGACGGCATCCTCCGTAACGAGCACCATGGGCAGGCCCGCGCCCGACTGACAACCGGCCAGCAGCCTCGATATCTCCTCCTCCTGCCAGGCGGTCGTGAAGAACTCCTCCGGCCGGGTCGGTTCCCACGGCGCCAAGTGAGCCCGGTTACGCACATAAGCGGCCGCGACCCAGGCGGAATCCCCCTGCTCCAGGAGCCGCAGGGTAACGGTGGCGGAGAGCCGAGCGGCGAGGACCATGCACCCTACGATATGCGCTGGGAACCCAGGCCTCCGACACCAGCGTGAGGACTTGACGCCGGAATTGGCCGCGGGTAGCGTCTCCCATCGAAAGGCCGGGACGGGGGTCAGCGACAACGACAGGAAGACCTGGCCCAGGAAGACCTGGCCGTGCGGAAACGGAGGGCCGACATGCGCTCACTGAACATGATCGCCCTGCCCATGATCGCTCTGGGCGCCGCGCTCGTCCTCATCACCGGCTGCACCGCGCAGACCTCGTCAACCTCATCGACTGAGGGTTCCGCGGGCGCAACCGACCAGGTGGTGATCCGTCCCGTCTCCCCAGCCGGACTGCCCGCAGCCGGGTTCACCGTCACCGACGACTCCGTGATCACGATCGACTGCGGAACCACCCCGCCGAATGCACGCCCTTCGCTGGTCGCCGTCGACGACAACATCATCAGCTGCTCCCCCTCCAGCGCGTACGCCGTGGCCTGCTGGAAGGATCCTTCTCCCTCGACCGTGATCTGCTACCGCGACCCGTGGAGGGTGGACCTGGTCCGGATGCCGAGCAACGGTGACGTCCCGGAGGTGCCCGCGCCATCAGAGGCGCAACCCCTCGGCCTCCTGCTCGGCGACGGCGAACGCTGTCTGCTGCGCAGCGGAGGCGTGTGGAACGACCTGGCCCAGCGCCCCGACTGGTACGGGACGTACTCGTGCACGGGTGCCGATGCCGTCTGGGCCGGCAGCTCAGACGGCATCGACCGATCGTCGCCACGCTGGACCGTCGAAGTGGCCTCGATCTCCGGTACCGGACCCTTGAAGACCCGGGACGTCGTCAAGGCCTACTACGTCGGAACGGCTCCAGCCGACTGACCGGCCCGGCTTGGCCAGACCACGAGTCAGCGCTGCGGATCAGCGCCGCCGTGGGAGACCACAGCGGCGGTACCGACGACGGCTGCCTCGAGCGCGGCCTGGAGCGCCTGGGGCGGGATGCGCCGGCTCGCGATGAGCTGGCCGCCGGCACGTCGGACTGCGGAGCCGAACGGGGCCGCCCACAGGTTCTCCCACACGGGGAGGGCCGCGCTGCTTCCCGGTTCGACGGCCTCGGCCACGGCGGTCACATCCTCCTTCTTGATGATCAACAGGTCGAGCACCCTCACCAGGCCTCGTTCGTCCAGAGACGTGAGTTCGGGTGCGATGGAGCCGTTGAACCGGCTGCCCGGAAACTCCACAACGATCCAATCGACCGGGCCCAGGGCCTCCTCGGTCTCCACTTCAACCGTTTCAGTTTCGATGATTTCGGTCATATCTGTTCCTTTCGCATCGGCGGCGAAGGCGTCGGTCATAACCCGGTCAGAAACCGTGGCCCGTCGTTTCCGTCGCGCTGGCCTCTACGCGGACGGGTAGTACACGTCCTTGCTCAGCTCAGTCTGACGCCGGCAGGTCCTGGGGCGGCCGGCCCGATGCCCGCACGCTCGCGGGGGCGCGACCGGCACCAGACCATAGGCCCGCCCAGCCGATCATCGCGATTGCGGAGGTCTTCATCGGGATGCGCTCTCCCGTGATCAGTGTCGTCAGATCCTCGAAGCCGGGATTGTGCCCGACCAGGACGACGGTCGCCACGTCGTCGGGCAGGCCCCGAACGATGCCGAGGAGTTCGCCGGCTGAGGCGGCATAGACCCGGTCGTCGAAACGGGTCGGCGGCCTGATCTCCAGCTCCGCCGACGCCAGCGCCCAGGTGCGGCGGGCCCGGGCCGCGGGTGACACGACAGCGAGATCGATGCCGTCGACGTTGTCGGCAAGCCATCGCCCCGATGCCGGCGCCTGCCGCAGGCCGCGATCGGCCAGGGGGCGGTCGGCATCGGTTTCCGCGCCCGACCAATCCGACTTGGCGTGTCGCAGCAGGATCAGGGTGCGTTCAGCCATCCGAGGGCCTGGGCATCCCGCTAGTCATCCAGAAACTCCCTCAGGTCGGCGATGATGCTGTGCCTGGACTGGCTGCGGTCATGCGCGAGTTGCTCGATCAGCCAGTTGATCGCGACGATCGCGCCGCTCAGGACGTTGCTGGCATCAATCGAGAGATGGTCATCGCCGTCCAGGGTCGCCGTGAAGGCGTCCACCTCGCTCATCCGGCCGAGCGCCAGGGTCATGGCGGCGTTGTTGGATTCATGCGTCGAGGCCGTGTCCCAGGCAGACACGGCGTCGAGGAGGATGTTTGAGGCCTGGCGGCCACCTTCAGGCATGTCGGTCATGTCCACAGCTTGGCCCTGATTCCGCCCGCCGTCACCCGATTCACCGGGGACTCCGGACAACGGCCGCGGGACTGGCTCAACCCGGGGGTGCGCGCAATCCTCGCGGCGGGGTCCGGGACGCCGCGGCAGACTCACTTCATGGACTCCTCCCCGGATTACCTGAGCGCCCCCTACCGCCCCAACTGCCTGGGACCCGTGGAAGCTGTCCTCGGTTCATGGTGGTGCATCGACTGCCGTGTCATGCTCCACCCGGGCGAGCAGGGAGCCTGGGGCTGCGGCGCGGGACCCGGGGCGTGCATACCGGAAGGTTGACAGCGGATGGCGGCCTGCCAGGGAAGACCTGGAGGTCGTGCGTGACATGAACGATGCGAAGGTCATCGGCCTGTTGTTTCCACCGTCCCTCATCGGGATGGCCGCAGCCGGCGGCGCGACCGGCGGCCTGATCGGTCACTTCACCCGCGGGCTGTCCCGTGACGACGTCAAGGAGCCCGGCGAAGCCCTCGACTCCGGCCACGCGGCGCTCATCGTCGTCGGCAAGGACAAGGTCACCGCTGAACTCGAGAAGGCCGGAATCCGGGCTGACCAACGAACCGAGAAACAGCTCGACGTCGATGCGGGAGAATTCCAGACCCAGCTTGCTGCGGCCGCAACGGAGATGGACACGCACTGAGGTTGCCGATCCTGCGACCATGACCGACGCACGGTGACGTGATGGGAGGTGTGACGTGGTAGACGCTCAGGACGATGCGGCGGGGAACACCGATCTCGCACGACGGAGAGCGGCGGGATTCCTCCAACTCG
>JACMQV010000056.1 GCA_014376815.1 Cryobacterium sp. | reverse complement strand
TGCACGGATGAGCCTTCGGATCCGGCGATGAGCTGGTCGAGCAGAGACAGAGTGTCACGAACGGATCCGCCACCGGCACGCACCACGAGCGGGAGCACGCCGGCTTCGACATCCACGTGCTCACTCACGCAAAGCGACTGCACGTACTCGAGCATCTGCGCGGGCGGAACAAGCCGAAACGGATAGTGGTGGGTTCGCGACCGGATGGTGCCGATCACCTTCTCCGGCTCGGTCGTCGCAAAGATGAACTTGACGTGCTCCGGCGGCTCCACGACGATCTTGAGGAGCGCATTGAATCCCTGAGGCGTCACCATGTGCGCCTCGTCGAGGATGAAGATCTTGTAGCGGTCGCGGGCCGGCGCGAAGATCGCACGCTCACGGATGTCGCGGGCATCGTCGACGCCGTTGTGGCTGGCCGCGTCGATCTCGACCACGTCGAGGGAGCCGCCGCCGTCGCGGGACAGCTCCACGCAGCTCGGGCAGACCCCGCACGGAGTGTCGGTGGGACCCTCGGCGCAGTTCAGGCAGCGCGCGAGGATGCGGGCCGAGGTCGTCTTGCCGCAGCCGCGCGGCCCGCTGAACAGGTACGCGTGGTTGACGCGGTTGGTGCGGAGCGCCGTCATGAGCGGATCGGTCACTTGTGACTGGCCGATCATTTCGGCGAACGTCTCTGGCCGGTAACGGCGATACAGTGCGGTGACCACGGACCAATCGTAGTCGGAGCCACTGACAGTGGGGTCCGGGATGCCGGGTCCGGGGCGCCCGGCCGGGCATCCGTTACCGCCGGGTCGGGGCATCCGTTACCGCCGGATAGTGCCCGGGGGCGCGCCCACTTCGACAGTTCCGGTCGAGGTCGTCTGGTGTGCCAGGCGAACTCGACCGGAAGTGTCGAACTCGGCGCCGGACCGATCAGGCGAAGAGCGCGGCGACCCGGGTCAGGGTCATGAAAACGCCGTAGGCCAGCGGCAGCCCGACCAGGGCCCACGCGAGGGTGAGTTGTGAGTTCTTCATGTCAGGACTCCAATACTGCTTCGCCGACCGCCGGGCGAGCGGCGACGGCGACGGTTTCGTGGAAGGTGGAATGGACCGGACGCACCAGCAGGTTCGCGATGAAGCCGATCGCCAGCAGCCCCACCATGGTCAGCAGGGCCGGCTGGTACGCCTGGGCCGTGAGCGCTCCCGGGGTGCCCTGGGCGTCGAGGAAGCCGTTGACGATCAGCGGTCCGGCGATCCCGGCCGCCGACCAGGCGGTGAGCAGCCGGCCGTGGATGGCGCCGACCTGGAAGGTGCCGAAGAGGTCCCGCAGGTACGCGGGCACGGTGGCGAAACCGCCGCCGTAGAACGAGATGATGACGAAGGCCAGCAGCACGTAGAGCGCCGTGGTGCCGGACCCGAAGAGGGCGAGGAGGAGGTAGAGAACCGCGCCGACACCGAGATAGACCATGTAGATGTTGCGGCGCCCGGTCTTGTCGGATGTCGCGGACCAGGCGAACCTCCCGCCCATGTTGGCGATGGAGAGCAGTCCGACGAAGCCTCCGGCCACGACGACCGACACGGCGGAGGTTCCGTCGGGCCGGCGGAAGAAGTCCTGGATCATCGGCGCCGCCTGCTCGAGGATTCCGATGCCGGCCGTGACGTTGCAGAAGAGCACGACCCAGACGAGCCAGAACTGCCGGGTCTTGATCGCGTTCGCCGCCGACACGTGGTTGTCCGTCACGAGCGGCTTGGCCTTGATCGTGGCCGGGTCGAAGCCGTCCGGCTTCCAGCCCGCGGCGGGGACTCGGATCGTGAAGGCGCCGAACATCATGTACGCGAGGTACACGACGGCGAGGGTGAGGAAGAGCTTGCCGACCGCGTCACCGCTTGCCACCCAGCCCTCCACGCCCGAGTTCGGGTCGTAGAGGCCCAGCAGCGCCGTGGAGACCGGGCTGGCGATCAGGGCGCCGCCGCCGAATCCCATGATGGCCATGCCGGTGGCCAGACCGGGACGGTCCGGGAACCACTTGATCAGGGTCGACACGGGGGAAATGTAACCGATGCCCAGGCCGATCCCGCCGATGAATCCGTAGCCGAGGTAAACGAGCCAGAGCTGGCCGGAGAAGATGCCGAGCGAGCCCACGAGGAAGCCGCTGGACCAGAACAGCGCCGACACGAACATCGCCTTGCGCGGGCCCTGCGTGTCGACCCACGTTCCCATCACCGCGGCGGAGAGTCCGAGCATGACGATGGCGATCGAGAAGATCAAGCCGATCTGGGTCAGGCTGACGTCGAAGTGAGCGACGAGGGCGGTCTTGTACACGCTGGTCGCGTACGCCTGACCGATGCACAGGTGCACGGCGAGGGCGGCCGGCGGGATGAGCCAGCGGTTGAATCCGGGAGGTGCAATCGTGCGTTCGCGGTCGAGCCAGCTCATCTGATCCCCCATCATGGGAGCCGCGTAACAGCTCCGTTACTGTCGGCAGGTGCGCCGTGGGCGAAACACTAGCAGCCCACCGGTGGGGCTCGGGGATACTCGGCGATATGAGCACGTCAGTTTCCACTCCGCCGGCCGCTCGGCCCACCGAGGCTCCGGCCGGGACCCTTGATCCGGGTCCGGCTGCGGCGGGTCGCCGTGTCTGCCGGGCGCCGGGCATCCGTTGCCGCCGGGTATCGCCCGGGTGGCGCGCCCACTTCGACAGTTCCGGTCGACTTCGCCACGTGTGCCCGGCGAACTCGACCGGAAGTGGCGAACTCGGCGCCAGCACACGCCGGCGCGGCACCGCACACACCGCGCACACCGCACACACGCAGATCGGCCGCCCCCAACGCGGGAGCGGCCGATCTGATCACCACACGGCGATCACCCGAAAGCGATCACATCACCCGACCTGCCTACAGCGACGGATGCGTCCGGCTGATCGTCCCCAGCGTCTGGCGGGCGATCTCCAGCTCCTCGTTCGTCGGGATGACGAGCACGGTCACGCGCGAGTTGTCCGTGGAGATGACCCGTGGCTTGCGCGACTTCGCCTCGTTGCGCACGGGGTCGATCTCGATCCCCATGCCCTCGAGGCCGGCCAGCGAGCCCGCACGCACGATCGGCGAGTTCTCGCCGACACCCGCGGTGAAGACGATCACGTCCACGGTCCCGAGCTGGGCGTAGTAGTTGCCGACGTAGCCCTTGAGCCGGTGGAAGTACACGTCGAGGGCCGCCTGGGCGACCGGGTCGCCCGCGATCGAGGCGTCCTCCACGTCGCGCATGTCGCCGTTGCCGGCCAGGGCCAGCATGCCGCCGCGGCGGTTCAGCAGGTCGTCGAGTTCGGCGGTGGTCATCCCGGCCCGGCGGCGCAGGTGGAAGATCACGGCCGGGTCGATGTCGCCCGACCGGGTGCCCATGACGAGTCCCTGCAGCGGGGTCATGCCCATGGAGGTGTCGATCGAGACTCCGCCGTCGACGGCACACGCCGACGCGCCATTGCCCAGGTGCAGCACGATCGTCTTCAGCTCCGCCAGCGGGCGGTCGAGGAACGCGGCCACGGCCTCCGAGACGAACTTGTGCGAGGTGCCGTGGAAGCCGTACTTGCGCACGCGGTACCGGGTGGCCAGGTCGCGGTCGATGGCGTAGGTGTACGCCTCCGGCGGCAGCGTCTGGTGGAACGCGGTGTCGA
>JACMQV010000002.1 GCA_014376815.1 Cryobacterium sp. | reverse complement strand
GGCCGGCGGGATCGAGAAGCCGTTGCGCTTGTCGCGCAGCCCCGCGCCGGCGATCGGCACGTCCACGGTCACCAGCAGGGTGTCGAACCCGGCCTTCGCGGCCCGGGCGACGAGCGCCATCGTGCGGACGCGGTCCTTCCACATGTACAGCTGGCACCAGTTGCGCCCGTCGGGGTTGGCCGCCTTGACGTCCTCGATCGCCGTGGTGCCCATGGTCGACAAGGAGAACGGGATGCCGGCCTTGGCCGCCGCGTGCGCCCCGGCGATCTCGCCCTCGGTCTGCATCATGCGGGTGAAGCCGGTGGGGGCGATGCCGAACGGCTGGGCGACGGGGGCGCCGAGCACGTCCCAGCCGGTGGAGACGGTCGAGACGTCCCGCAGGATCGAGGGGTGGAATTCGATGTCCTCGAAGGCCTGGCGTGCACGCTTGAGGGAGATCTCGGCCTCGGCCGCGCCCTCGGTGTAGTCGAACGCGGCCTTCGGGGTGCGCCGCTTGGCGATGGCGCGCAGGTCGTAGATGGTCAGGGCGCTCTCGAGCCGGCGCTTCTTGGCGTTCAGTTCGGGCACCTTGAAGTGCATCAGCGGTGCGAGGTCTTTGATCTTGGGGATGCGTCGTTGAACCATGGTCAGGCTGTCCGTTCTCTCGGGGCCGCCGGGTGCCCGGGGGCAGCCGTGTGGTGGTCGGTGGGCTGGGGGGTCAGCTGCGTCTCGGCGTAGTAGCCGGCGATGTGGGTCTTCACGCGCTTCCGGGCGACCTCGGCATCGCCCGCGTCGATCGCGGCGAGCACGGCGCGGTGTTCGGCGCGGAGGCGGGCCGAGGTGTCGGTCCAGGAGGCGAGGCTCGACGCGCCGGCGCGGGCGTAGGCCTCGATCGCACTGCGGAGACCGGCCATCGTGGCCGTGACCACCTGGTTGCCGGAGGCCTCCGCCAGCGCGAGGTGGAACTCGGCGTCCAGGGCGAGGAACTCCGCCTCGGTGAGGTCGGGGGACTCCATCGCGCCCAGCAGCTGCAGGGCCGTCGCCAGATCGGGGCGCAGGGAGGCGTTGGCGTCCATGGTCGACTGGGAGAGGGCGGATGCCTCGGCCAGCTCGGTCACGACCGACGCCTCGAGCACGAGCCGGGTCTTGACCACGTCGACCACGGGGAACCCCTGCGCGGCCACCTGCAGGCGCATCAGCGCCGACATGCCGCCGCCGGGCAGGGCGACGATGATGGCGCCCGCCGAGGGGCCGCTGCCGACCGCGGTGCGGAGCAGCCCGAGCACCTCGAGCACGCGAATCGCCTCGCGCACGCTGGAACGGCCGACGCCGAGGTCGGCCGCGAGGGCCCGTTCGGGCGGGAGATGGTCGCCGGGACGCAGCCGCCCGCTGAGCAGGTCGGATTCGATGCTCTGCAGCACGATCTCCCAGGCACGGCGCTCGATGCTCACGGGCTCCTCCTCGACGGTGGGGTGGGGTGCTGATGGTGTGCAGCGAATGGTGTGCTAATGCTGCTCAGCGGCGCAGTGTGCCGCCGCTGTGGTCTGACCACACACTACACGGTGACGCCCGGCCTGCGCCAGAGGCCGGGCGTCATCGCCCTATCGCGTGTAGGCGGTCGGCAGCTTCAGGCCGCGCTCGCCGAGGATCGCGCGGAGGCGGGTCGGGTAGTCGGTGATGAGGCCGTCGACGCCCAAGTCGAGCATGGCCGCGATGTCCGCGGGCTCATTGACGGTCCAGGGAATGACCGGAAGTCCCGCCGCGTGGGCCTCGGTGATCATGGCCGGGGTGACCGACGCGAAGACCGGGGAGACGAGGTCGTACCCCTGCGCCTCGGCGGCGCGGGCCAGCGAGCCGTCGAAGTCGTCGATGTCGATGCCGCCCAGGTTAGGGCTCATGCCGGGCTGGTCGACGCCGAGCCAGGCGTCCCCGCTGGAGAGGGCGGCGAGGGTGAGGTCCGGGGCGATCTCCCGGGTCAGGTTGAGCGACGCCCAGTCGAAGCTCTGCAGGATCGAACGGTCCGCCAGCCCGGAGGCCTCGATCTCACCGACCACGGTGCGGGTGAGGGCCGCCATCTCGTCCGTCCCGGCCGGCCCCGCCACCTCAACCTTGGTCTCGATGTTGAGGTGCACCTTGCGGGCGTCGTAGCCGTGGACGAGGTCGAACACCTCGGAGAGGGTGGCGATCCGGTTGCCGGTGGTGTTCGCCTGCGCGGGGAAGCCGGGCAGCTGCTGGTAGCCGCAATCCAGGGTCAGGATCTCCGCCAGCGTCAGATCGCGCACCCGGTCGCCCGCGTAGGGGAAGGCCGGATCGCCGGGGAAGGCGGGGGCGGTGTCGGCGCACTTGCTCGCCGTCATGATGTCATCGTGCCAGACCACCACCTGGTCGTCCCGGGTCAGGTGGGTGTCCAGCTCCAGGGTACTCACGCCCAGTTCGAGGGATCGGGAGAACGCGGTCAGTGACTCCTCGGTCCATTCGCCGCGTCCGCCGCGGTGGGATTGCAGGTCGAACGAGCCGTTGCCTTCGTCGGTGCGGAGAGGCTGGCCGGCGGAGCCGGGCCTTTCCGCCGGTGCCGCCGCCGACGACGGGTCGGCCGGGTCGGCCGGCGCGGCCGTGGCGGGTGAGGCCAGGGCCGTCCCCGCGATGCTGGTGGCGAGGGCGGCGGTGATGGCCGCGGAAACAAGAATTGTGTGCATTAAGGGATCCCCTTGGTGGTTCTGGAACGGGGCGGCGTGCCGCGACCCCGCATTCACGGTAGGAACCGGACGTGGCCGGGATGCTGCGGCCGCTTGTCTGGCCGGTGAACGGCGCGTGCGCGCGCCTGCACCGGCTAGGGTTTCAGTCAGCCGGGGAGGCCGCCCATGACCGAGAACACCGCTCCTGAACTCATCGACCTGCAGCTGCCGGCCCGGCCCGGCGGCAGCGCGGGTCTGAAGGCGCTCCTCGGGGTGCCGGCCGGCCCGGGGCCCTGGCCCGCCGTCGTGCTCGTGCACGAGGCGTTCGGCCTGAACGACGTGATGCGGCGCCAGGTGGCCCGCATGACCGAGGCCGGCTATCTCACGCTGATGCCCGACCTTTTCACCGAGGGCGGCGCGCGCAAATGCCTGATCAGCACGTTCCGCGCCCTGAAGGCGGGGCGGGGCCGCGCGTTCGTCGACATCGAATCGGCCCGCCAGCTCCTGATCCGCCGGGACGACTGCACGGGGGCGGTGGGCGTGCTCGGGTTCTGCATGGGCGGTGGGTTCGCGCTGGCGGCCGCCACGCGCGGCTTCGACGCCGCATCCGTCAACTACGGGCGTCTGCCCAGCGACCTCGACGAGGCCCTCGAGGGTGCGTGCCCGATCGTGGGCAGCTTCGGCGGCACCGACAGGTCACTCACGGGCGCCGCCGCCGCCCTCGAGTCCTCACTGGTCCGGCTGGGCATCCCGCACGACGTCGTGGAATACCCGGATGCCGGCCACGCCTTCCTCAACGACGCCGAGAGCGGCCCGGTGGCGCTGCGTTTCGTGCTCAAGCGCATCCTGGGGGCGGGGCCGAACCCCGAGGCCACCGCCGATGCCTGGCAGCGGATCGAGGCGTTCTTCGGGGAGCACCTGGCCCCGGCCCCCCGGCGCTAGCGGCTCAGTTCACGGCTTCCAGCACCGGCTCGCTAGACGAACATCAGCACGATGCCGAGCACGCCCGACGCGGCCCCGGTGATCAAGAGCACCAGGCCGGTGAGGCGCAGCGCCTTGCCCTCGGCTTCGGGCGTGTGCGTGCGGCAGCGCGACGGGGTGCGCAGGTTGAACCAGACCGGCACGTCCTCACCGGGGGGCAGCCGGTGCGTCTCATGGGTGTCCGCTGGGCACTCGTGCACCTCGCCGAACGTGTCGAACCAGCGGATGACCGTGCCGGATTCCGAGGAGGCGATGACGCCCTCCGTCTGCAGCCAGCGGCCCTTGATACCGCGCACGAAAAGCCCGGCGGCGAACAGGGCGGCGCCCACGACGAGTCCGACCAGGGTCAGCACCTCGCTGATCAGGGCCGCGAGTGACTGTGCGTCCAATCCGGCCCCCAGGGTTCGTCGATGCTGCTCTGGGCAAAATCGTACCCTGCGCCGGGGACGTGACGCCGATGCCCCTATTTCAGGGGGCACACGGTAAGGTCAATCAATGAGTCCGGCTGTCGAAAAAACCCCTGTCCGCGAAGACCGACGCTTCTTCGGGCAGCCCCGGGCACTCGCCAATGTGTTCGGCGTGGAGATGTGGGAGCGCTTCTCCTTCTACGGCATGCAGGGCATTCTGCTGTTGTACCTGTACTACTCGGCGGCCGACGGCGGCCTGGGTATCCCTCAGACGACCGCGGCCGGCATCGTCGGGGCCTACGGCGGCGGTGTCTACCTGTCGACCATCCTCGGCGCCTGGGTCGCCGACCGTCTGCTCGGCTCGGAGCGGGTGCTCTTCTTCAGCGCGATCATCATCGCGGTCGGCCACGTGGCGCTGGCGCTCCTGCCCGGGTTTGGCGGGGTGGCGACCGGACTCATCCTGATCGCGCTCGGCAGCGGCGGGCTCAAGGCCAATGCGACCAGTGTGGTCGGCGCCCTCTATTCGAAGGATGATCCCCGGATCGACGCGGGCTTCTCCCTCTTCTATCTCGGGATCAACCTGGGCGCGTTCTTCGGCCCGGTCCTGACCGGCCTGCTGCAGACCACCCTCGGCTTCCACTACGGATTCGGGCTCGCCGCCGTGGGCATGGCCATCGGCCTGGTGCAGTACTCGTTCGGCCGCAAGCGGCTGCCGGCCGTCGTGCACGAGGTGCCGAACCCGCTGCCCGCCTCCCGCTACGCCGCGTACCTCTGGGCTGCGGGCGCGGTGATCGCCCTGATCGTGGTGCTGACCATGCTCGGCGTGATCACGGCATCCGGCCTGGTCACCATCGTGATCGTGCTGACCCTGGTGGCCACGGTGTCCTACTTCGTGGTGATCCTGCGCAACCGGCAGATCACTGCCATCGAACGCAAGCGCGTCTACGCGTTCATGCCTCTGTTCGTGGCCAGCGCCGCGTTCTGGTCCCTCTCCCAGCAGCAGTTCACGGTGGTCACCATCTACGCCGACGAACGGCTCAACCGGGACGTCTTCGGCTGGGAGCTGCCGGTGTCCTGGGTGCAGTCGTTCAACCCGGTCTTCATCATCCTGCTCTCGGGGGTCTTCGCGGCCCTGTGGACCCGGTGGGGTTCCCGCCAGCCGTCCACCCCGGTCAAGTTCGCGCTCGGCACCGCGATCATGGGCGCCGCGTTCCTCCTGTTCCTCCCGTTCGTCGACGGTGGCGCGAACTCGACGCCGCTGGCCGCGATGATCGTGATCCTGTTCGTGCTGACGGTGGCGGAACTGCTGATCGGTCCGGTCGGCCTGGCCGTCACGACCAAACTGGCCCCGGAGCCGTTCAAGACCCAGATGGTCGCACTATTCTTCCTCTCGATCGCGCTGGGCACGGCGGTGTCCGGGTGGCTCGCCGAGTGGTACACGGCGGTGTCCGAGACGGTTTACTTCAGCGTCATCGGCGGAGTCGCGATCCTGCTCGGCCTGCTGCTCGCGCTGATCGCCCGCCCGACCCTGCGGCTGATGAACGGCGTGCGCTGACCGGCTAGCGGGTCGCCGTCGCCTCGACGATCGCGATCTCGCGGGTGGCGGTCTCGGCGTCGCGGCCGTCGCCGTCGTGGTGCAGCCGGAGCCGGGGCGACACGCCGGGCCGGTACCGCACCCGCAGGCTGAGGTACTTCACCATCCAGAACAGCACGGCGGCGGCGGCCAGGATGCCTGACAGCGCGGCGACGCCCAGCGCCCAGCGCGGGCCGTACTGGTCGGCGACCCAGCCGACCAGGGGGGCGCCGAGCGGGGTGCCGCCGGCGAAGATCGCCATGTACAGCGCCATCACGCGGCCGCGCATGGCCGGCCGGGTGGTGGTCTGCACATACGCGTTCGCGGTGGTCATCAGGGTCAGCGACGAGAGCCCGACGAAGGTCAGGGAGATCGCGAAGGTCAGGTAGGTCGGCATCAGCGCCGCGATCAGGCAGGACAGGCCGAACGTGAAGGCCCCGGTGACCACGAGCCGCAGGCGAGCCCGGCCGCGGCGGGCGGCGAGCAGGGCGCCCGCGACCGACCCGATCGCCATGATCGAGCTGAGGAGGCCGAATTCGCTCGCGCCCATCTGGAACTCGACCGTCGCCATGGTCGCGGTGAAGATCGCGAAGTTGAAGCCGAAGGTGCCCACCAGGAAGACCGTGATCAGCACGGCGACGATGTCGGGCCGGTGCGACACGTAGCGGAAACCCGCCAGCAGCTGCCCGCGCTCGCGGGAAGCCCGGGGCTGGCGGCGGAGCTGCTCGGTGCGCAGCAGAGTCATCGCGAAGACCGTCGCGCCGAACGTCACGGCGTTGATGATGAACACCCAGCCCGCCCCGACGGCGACCGTGAGGAGGCCGGCGGCGGCCGGGCCGATCAGGCGGGCGCCGTTGAACGAGGCCGAGTTGAGGGCCACGGCGTTCGGCAGGTTGTCCTCCGAGACCAGTTCGGAGACGAAGGTCTGGCGGGCCGGGGCGTCAATCGCGGCGACGATCCCGAGGCCGAGGGCGAAGAGGTAGACGTGCCAGAGCTCGGCGACGCCGGTCACCGTGATCAGCCCCAGGCCGAGGGCGAGCAGCCCCATCAGGCTCTGGGTGAGGATGAGCAGGCGGCGCCGGTTGAACCGGTCCGCGATGAGTCCCGACCACGGCATCAGCACCAGCTGCGGCCCGAACTGGAGGGCCATCACGATGCCCACCGCCGTGGCGTTGTGGTCGGTCAGCTGGGTGAGCACGATCCAGTCCTGGGCGGTGCGCTGCATCCAGGTTCCGATGTTCGACACCAGGGCGCCGGCGAACCAGATGCGGTAGTTCACGACGCTCAGGGAGCGGAACATGGCGCTCAACTGTTGGTGAGCTCCTTCATGATCTCCATCGCCTCGCTGAGCACGCGGCGCTGCTCGGGGCTCAGTTTGCCGATGCGCTGGGCCAGCCAGGCATCCCGGCGTTTGCGGGTTTCGCGCATCAGGGTGCGACCGTGTTCGGTCACGGTGAGCACGACCTTGCGGCCGTCGTCGGCCGATCCCGCCCGGTCCACCAGGCCCTCCTCGACCAGGGCATTGACCGTGCGGTTCATCGAGGGAGGCGTGACGCGTTCGTGTTCGCTGAGCTCGCGGAGGGTGAACGGGCCGTTGAAGTACAGGGTGCCGAGAGCGGAGAACTGGCTGCCGCTGAGTTCACTGTCGGCCTTCTCCTGGCGCAGGCGACGGGCCAGTCGGCCGTTGGCCAGCCGGAAGTCGTGGCTCAACTCGGCAACCGTCGTGCGCCGGCTCGACGACGCGGCCACGGCTGGCGCTGGTGCTCGTGCTGGTGCTGGTGCGGTTGATGACAGTGAAGATTCCATAGCTACCCACCCTAACCACTTAGCGTTGCTAAGTATTCCCTGTGTGCAGCCTAGTTCAGGTTGTCGGCGGATCGTCAGAAATCAGCAGACCCGCAGCCAGACTGCTGCCAGACTGACCCCGTGCCTACCTACACGGATGACTTCGGCGTCTCGATCACCTACTTCGTCTGGCCCGCCCCGCGGCCGCGCGCCGTCGTGCAACTCGCCCACGGGGTCGGTGAGCACGCGCAGCGCTACGCGGAGCTCGCCGCCCGGCTGAACGCGGCCGGCTACACGGTCTACGCCGATGATCACCGCGGCCACGGCCAGACCGGGGTGCACCAGCACGGTGGCGACCTGTCGCGGCTCGGCCGCCTGGGCCCGGGCGGGCTGCGCGCGACCGTCGCCGCCGTGCACCAGTTCAGCGGGATCATCCGCGCGGCCCACCCCGAGCTGCCCCTCGTGCTGCTCGGGCACAGCTGGGGGTCGTTCATGGCGCAGATGATCGTCAACGAGAACGCCGCCGACTACGACGCCGTCGTGCTCAGCGGCACCGCATACCGGATGCCGGGCTACCTGGACGGCGGCGACCTGAACCGCCGGCACAAGGACCTGGGCAGTACCGGGGTCGAGTGGCTCAGCCGCGACCCGCTGGTCGCCGAGGCCTTCGTCGCCGACCCGCTCACCACCAACACCCCGCTGGCGAAGCTGTTCGGGCTGCGAGACGCGGCCCGGCTCTTCGGCCGCCCGGCGAGGCAGCTGCCGCAGAAGCTGCCGATGCTCATCCTGGTCGGCGGCGACGACACCGTCGGCGGCGGACGCAGCGCTCGGGTGCTCGTGAAGGCATACTCCGAGCGGTCGGGGCTGCGGGACATCCGTCTCATCGTCTACCCCGGCGCGCGGCATGAGGTCTTCAACGAGACGAACCGGGAAGAGGTCTTCGCCGACCTGATCGGCTGGCTGGACGAGCGGCTGGCACCGCCAAGTGATTAGGCTGGGCTCATGCACGGTGAATACAAGGTCCCAGGCGGCAAGCTCGTCGTCGTCGATCTCGACGTGGTCGAGAACACGATCGTCAACTTCCGGCTGGCGGGTGATTTCTTCCTCGAGCCCGACAGCGCACTCGCCGACATCAACGCCGCGGTGAACGGCCTGGCCGCCGACAGCGACGCGGTGAGCATCGCCGCGGCCGTGCGCGCCGGCCTGCCGGCCCAGGCCACCCTGCTCGGCTTCTCGCCGGAGTCGGTGGCGGTGGCGATCCGCCGGTCCCTGGCCCAGGCCAGCGGCTGGCGGGACTACGAATGGCAGCTGATCCATTCCAAGGCCGTTGCGCCGGTCATGCAGATGGCGCTCGACGAGGTGCTGGCCATCGAGGTCGGCGAAGGCCGCCGCAGCCCCACCCTCCGGATCTGGGAGTGGACCGAGCCCGCCGTCGTGATCGGCAGCTTCCAGTCGCTGAAGAACGAGGTCGACTCGGTCCAGGCGGCCAAGCACGGCTTCAGCGTCGTACGCCGGATCAGCGGCGGCGGCGCCATGTTCATGGAGGCCGGATCCGTCATCACGTACTCGATCTACGCGCCCACCGACCTGGTCCAGGGCATGACCTTCGCGGACTCGTACGCTTTCCTCGACGAGTGGGTGCTCACCGCGCTCCAGTCGCTCGGCATCGACGCGTACTACCAGCCCCTCAACGACATCACCAGCCCGAAGGGCAAGATCGGCGGGGCCGCGCAGAAGCGCCTCGGCAGCGGCGCCGTGCTGCACCACGTCACCATGAGCTACGACATGGACGGCGAGAAGATGGTGCAGGTGCTGCGCATCGGCCGGGAGAAGCTCAGCGACAAGGGCATCACGAGCGCGGCCAAGCGCGTGGACCCGCTGCGCAGCCAGACCGGCCTCACCCGGGACGAGATCATCGAGCGCATGAAAACGACCTTCACCGGGCTCTACGGCGCGGTGTCCGGGGACATCACCGAAGCGGAATACGCCCGGGCGCGGGAACTCGTGGCGACGAAGTTCGGCACCGAGGAATGGATCGGACGCGTTCCCTGACCCGCGCGTGGCCTGACCCGCGCGTGCCCTGACCCGCGCGTTCCCTGACCAGCGCGCGGGGCGGATCGCCGCGTCCCGGCTACCGGCCCCGGGTGAGCAGGTCCTGGTACTCGGCGTGCTGGTCGATCCAGCGTACGACGTACGGGCACACGGGCACGACGGTCAGTTCCGTGCGCGTGCGCACGTCATCGAGCGCCTGCTCGACCAGCATGCTCGCCAGCCCGTCGCCGCGCCGGGCCGGGTCCACCTCGACGTGGGTGGACAGCACGTCGGGGCCAGCCAGCGTGTAGTCGGCGAACCCGACGGTCTTGCCCTTGATCCAGAGCGAGTAGCGGGCCTGGGCCGGGTCGTGCCGGAACTCGACGGCGGTCGATTCGGCGCCCATTGCGTCTGAAGTCATCCCCCAATCGTAGGCCGCCTGACAGAATGAGGGAATGCCAACCGCGTGGTCCCCGTCCTCTGCCAGCCGTGTCGTCCACGCGAACAACCTCGACGTTCTGCCGCGGCTGCCCGGCGGGGCCTTCACGCTCATCTACCTGGACCCGCCCTTCAACACCGGGCGCAAACAGAACCGGCAGAGCACGACCTCGGTGCGGTCGAGCGCCCCGGCGACATCCGTGGCCCTCGGTGCGCGGGCGGCGGGTACCATCACGGGGTTCAAGGGACAGCTGTACGAGCGCATCAAGGGCGATCTGCTCGGCTACGACGACCAGTTCGAGGACTACTGGGCCTTCCTCGAGCCGCGCCTGATCGAGGCCTGGCGCCTGCTCGCCGACGACGGAACGCTCTACCTGCACCTGGACTACCGGGAGGCGCACTACGCGAAGGTGCTGCTCGATGCGCTCTTCGGGCGGGACTGCTTCCTGAACGAGCTGATCTGGGCGTACGACTACGGCGCCAAGTCGAAGAACCGCTGGCCGACCAAGCACGACACGATCCTGGTCTACGTGAAGAACCCGGCCCGGTACTACTTCGACTCGACCACGGTCGACCGGGAGCCCTACATGGCGCCTGGGCTGGTCACCCCGGAGAAGGTTGCGAAGGGCAAGCTGCCCACGGATGTCTGGTGGCACACGATCGTGTCGCCCACCGGCAAGGAGAAGACCGGGTATCCCACCCAGAAGCCGGTCGGCATCCTGCGGCGCATGATCCAGGCCTCCAGCCGCGAGGGAGACTGGGTGCTCGACTTCTTCGCCGGCAGCGGCACGACGGGCGCGGTCGCCGCGGCCCTCGGCCGACGGTTCGTGCTGGTGGACCAGAACCCCGAATCGATCCAGGTGATGCGCACCCGGTTCGCCCTGCTGCCCGAGGTGGAGTTCCTGACCGACGCCGGCCTCGCCGACGCCGATTTCGCCGCGGACGGGGCCGAGGCAAGACTGGGCGCATGAGACTCCGCATTTTCACCGAACCGCAGCAGGGTGCCTCCTATGACGACATCCTCGCCATCGCGCAGGCCGCGGAGACCCTCGGTTTCGACGCCTTCTTCCGCTCCGACCACTACCTGGCGATGGGCGACACTGCCCCGGTCCTGCCTGGCCCGACGGATGCCTGGACCACCCTGGCCGGACTCGCCCGCGAGACCCGGCGCATCCGCCTGGGCACCCTGGTCTCCTCCGTGACCTACCGGCCGCCCGGGATCCTGGCCATCCAGGTGGCGCAGGTGGATCAGATGTCCGGTGGCCGGGTCGAACTGGGGCTCGGTACCGGCTGGTTCGAGCGGGAACACCTCGCCTACGGCATCCCGTTCCCGGCCAAACGGTTCGGCATGCTCGAGGAGCAGTTGGAGATCGTCACCGGGCTCTGGTCGACCCCGGTCGGCGGCAGCTACAGCTTCACCGGCGAGCACTACACGCTCGTCGACTCGCCCGCCCTGCCCAAGCCCGTGCAGGCGCGCATCCCTGTGATCGTCGGCGGCGGCGGCGCCAAACGCACCCCGGCCATGGCGGCGCGCTTCGCCACCGAGTTCAACCTGCCGTTCCCCGACTTCGCGGATGTCCCGGGCAAGTTCGCCGGGGTGCGCGCGGCCTGCACGGCCATCGGCCGGGACCCCCGGGAGCTGATCTACTCGGCCGCCCTGATCGCCGTCACCGGCCGGGACGAGGCCGAGTTCACGCGCCGGGCCGCGGTCGTTGGCCGCGAACCGGCCGAGCTGCGTGAGCACGGCGTGGCCGGCACCGCCGCCGAGGTCGTCGACCGGCTCGGGGCGCTCGCCGAAGACGGCGTCGAGTGCGTCTACCTGCAGATCATGGACCTGTCCGACCTCGACCACCTGGACTTCCTCGCCCGCGAGGTCATGCCCCAGCTCCAGTAGCCCGAGGGTGGCCGCGAGAGTGCCCGTCAGACCGTGGCCTCGTCCAGGTCGGACTCGTGGCAACGGATGCCGATCATGTCGAACGGGCGCTCCAGGATCGCACCCGTCGGCCACCCGGAGATGAGCTCCAACTGGGCCAGCGCGATTTCCGCGGCGTCGGCGGGGTCCCAGCCCTGGGCTGCGAGTCCGGATTCGAGGGCGGCAATGTAGTCGCCGACCGTGAAGCCGGGGATCTCAGCGATTCGGGCGGTCGTGGTGGCGCGATGGGAGCTGAGCCCGGCGAATCCCCGGGAGCAGCCGCAACCGTTCTCCGGAGTTCTCCGGTCGCGTCCACACGGTTCGTCGATCGTCACCAACTCGCCCTCCACACACCAGTGGTAGTCGTTGTCGCGGGCGCCCTGGGAGAGGGACGTCGCCACGAGAATGTTCATATCGCTTCCTCCTTGGTCGGGATTCCTTGCGATCGTTCTACCTGCTGCCCCAGACAATGCTGCCTCCGGGCCGCGAGAGTGCCCGTTCCGGTCGAGAGTGCCCGCCCTGCCGGTCACTCTCGACCGGAACGGGCATGTATCAGCGGTGCGCGGGTGTAGGGGGCGCGGCTCCGTCAGGCCGACTCGCGCAGCACCAGCCGGGTGGGCATGATGGTGCGGTGCGGCACGTTCTCTTCGCCGGAGAGGCGGCGCAGCAGGATGTCCGCCATCGCGAAGCCCATCTCCTCGGACGGCTGGCTCACCGTGGTGAGGGGGACCGGCCCGCTCGTCGCCGCCGGGCTGTCGTCGAAACCGACGACGGCCACGTCCCCGGGCACCGAGCGGCCGCGCTCTCGCAGCACGGCCAGGGCGCCGGTGGCCATCAGGTCGCTCGCCACGAAGAGGCCGTCGAGGTCGGGACGCCGCTCCAGGAGTCGACGGGTGGCCGCCGCGCCGCCCTGAGCCGTGAAATCGCCGTGCTCGACCGCATCCGTGGGGATCCCGGCCCGCTCGAGAGCGCGCTGGAAACCGGTGAGCCGGTCGATGCCGGCCGGCATGTCGGCCGACCCGGTGACCGTGCCGATCCGGCGGCGGCCGATGTCGACCAGTCTCTGGGTACCGAGTTCCGCGGCGGCCGCGTTGTCGACGTCGACGAAGTACGCTTCCAGGTTGTCCGCGTTCGCCGGCCGTCCGCCGAAGACGACCGGCATGGTGGTCTCCAACTCGGCCACGAAATCGTCGCCGGTGTGGTGCGAGATGATCAGGGCGCCGTCGACGTTGCCCGAGCGCAGGTAGCGCAGGGTCTTGTGCCGCGGGTCGCTCGAGGCCACGAGCAGGTTGAGCGTGAAATCGCTCTGGTCGAGCCGGCGGGTGAGGCCTTGCACGACCGCGGCGAAGTACGGGTCGCCGAAGAACCGCGTCATGTCCTCGGGCACGACCAGGGCCAGCGCCTGGGTCTGCCTGCTGGCGAGGGAGCGGGCGGCCCGGTTCGGAACGTAGTTGAGCTCGTCGATCGCCGCGGTCACCGCGACCACGATCTCCGGACTGACCCTGGTCGACCCGTTCACCACCCGGCTCACGGTTGCGCGGGAGACTCCGGCCACGTCCGCCACCATTTCCAGGGTGGGCTGCGGGGGACGCGCCTGGCGCACACTGGATGTCATGGCGTCAGTCTATTTGCGCGCACGCACGGGCCCCGACTCAGGAGAGCGCGCGGTCGCGGATGATGCCGGCGTAGGTGCGTCCGCTGTCTTTCACGGTCCGCTCCTGCGTCTCATAGTCCACCCGCACGATTCCGAAGCGCTTGTCGTAGCCCCAGGCCCACTCGTAGTTGTCCATCAGCGACCAGTAGAAATAGCCCTTCACATCGACGCCTTCATCGATCGCGTCGAGCACGGCGCCCAGGTGGTCCTTCAGGAACGCGGTGCGCCGGGCATCCGGCACGCTGCCGTCTTCGGCGACGACGTCGTCGAAGGCGGCGCCGTTCTCGGTGACGTAGAGGCTGGTGCCGGCCGGGGCGGTGTATTCGGTGTTCACGCGCACGAGCAGCTCGCGCAGCCCGTCGGGCTGCACCTCCCACTCCATGGCCGTCAGCGGCAGCCCCTGCGGATGGGTGAAGACGCCGTCGGCAGCGGGGAACGCCGACCGGGTGGGGCGGCTGGTCGGGGCCTGGGCGAGTAACGGATGCTCGGCGGGGCGATCGCTGACCAGCTCGCCGTGATAATAATTCACGCCGAGGGTGTCGATCGGCTGGCTGATCTGGGCCAGGTCGCCCTCCTGGATGAAGTCGGTCAGCCCGAACTCGGCGACGTCGTCCAGCACATCCGCCGGGTAGGCGCCGCGGAAGATCGGGTCGAGGAAGACCCGGTTGAACTGCCCGTCGATGCGGCGGGCGGCATCCACATCGCCGGCGTGGGCCGGATCGACCGGCTTGGCGACGGTGAGGTTGAGCGTGATGCCGAGTTCGAGCATCGGGTCGCGGTCGCGGAGCGCCTCGATGGTGAGGCCGTGTCCCAGGAGGAGGTGGTGTGCCGCGGCGAGGCCGTCGCGGGGGCTCTGCCGGCCCGGGGCGTGCACGCCGCCGGTGTAGCTGAGGAAGGACGAGCACCACGGCTCGTTGAGGGTGGTCCACACGCCGACGCGGTCGCCGAGGGCGTCGTGCACGTTGAGGGCGTAGTCGCGGAACAGCGAGGCGGTGTCGCGGTTGGTCCAGCCGCCCTTCTCCTCGAGCACCTGCGGCAGATCCCAGTGGTAGAGGGTCAGCCAGGGCTTGATGCCGGCGCCGAGCAGTTCGTCGACGAGGCGCGAGTAGAAGTCGATCCCCTTCGGGTTGACCGGGCCGCCGTCGGGCTGCACGCGGGACCAGGAGGTGGAGAACCGGTAGGTCTGCAGCCCCAGGTCCTTCATCATGGCCACGTCGCCCTGGTAGCGGTGGTAATGGTCGCAGGCGACGTCGCCGTTGTCGCCACCCAGGACGGCGCCGGGGACGCGGCTGAACGCGTCCCAGATCGAATCCGTGCGGCCGTCTTCGTGGGCGGCGCCCTCGATCTGGTACGCGGCCGTCGCCGCCCCGAAGAGGAATTTCGGCGGGAAGGAGCGTGCATCCGTTGTGGTCATGGCCTTATTCTCGGTTGGAATCGGTGGGAAACGTGCGTGGTCGAGCGTGGTCATCCCTTGATCGCGCCCTGCATGATTCCGGCGACCAGCTGCTTGCCCAGGAAGACGAAGACCAGGATCAGCGGGATGATCGAGAGCACGACGCCGGCGAGGACGAGGGAGTAGTCCACGTAGAAGGCGGCTTGCAGCTGCTGCAGGGCCACCGGCAGCGTCGGGTTGCCCGGGCCGAGCACGATGAACGGCCAGAAGAAGTTCGTCCAGGTGCCGATGAACGTGAACAGGGCCAGCATGGCGGCGGCCGGGCGTGCGGCCGGGAGGCCGATGTGCCAGAAGCTGCGGATCATGGGGGCGCCGTCCATCCGCACGGCTTCGTTCAGTTCGTCGGGCAGGGCGTCGCGCAGGTACTGCGTCATCCAGAACACGCCGAACGCGGTGACCATGCCTGGCGCGATGACGGCCCAGAGGCTGCCGGTCCAGCCCAGCCGGGACATGACGATGAACAGGGGCACGATGCCGAGCTGGGTGGGCACGGCCATGGTCGCGATCACGAAGATCAGCAGCCCTTCACGGCCGCGGAACTTGAGTTTGGCGAACGCGTAGCCGGCCAGCGTGGAGAACATGACGACGCTGATCGACACCACGGAGGACACGATGATGCTGTTGCCGAGGGCGGTCCAGAACGGGATGCTGTCGATGACCGTCAGGGCGTTGGCGATGAAGTTCCCGCCCGGCAGCCACATCATGCCGTTCTGGTTCAGGGCGGATGCGTCCTGGCTGCCGATCAGGAACGACCACCAGATCGGGAACGCGGAGCCCAGGAGAACGGCGATCAGGATGCCGTAGACCCAGAGGGAGGGTCGGCGGTCGTGGCCGCCGATGATGGTCTTGCTCATTTCATGCCTTTCGCGCGGACGCGCAGCTTGCGGTCGGCGGTGCCCGCGATACGCCGGGTGATGAGGAAGTTGGCCACGGCGATCACGATGATGATCAGGAAGAGCAGCCAGGCCACGGCGGATGCACGCCCGAAGTTGCGCTGGTTCCAGCCGAGTTCGTAGATGTACAGGGTGAGCGTCTGCCACTGGCGACTGGCCCCGCCCTGGCCCACATTGTCGAACATGCGCGCCTCGTCGAAGATCTGCAGCCCGCCGATCGTGGAGGTCAGGATGACGAAGATGATGATCGGACGCAGCAGCGGCAGGGTGATCGACCGGAACGTGCGCCAGCGGTTGGCGCCGTCGATGATGGCGGCCTCGTAGTAGTCGCGCGGCACCGCCTGCATGGCGGCGAGGAAGATGAGGGCGTTGTAGCCGGTCCAGCGGAAGTTCACCATCGTGGCGATGGCGATGTGGCTGGGGATCACCTCGACGTGCCAGCGGATGGGTTCGAGCCCGAGGCTCATGATGCCGCTGTTGATGAGGCCGTACTTGTCGCCGAAGAGGTCGTTGAAGATCAGCGCGACCGCGACCGGGGCCACGACGTAGGGCAGGAGCACGCCCATGCGCCAGAAGGTCTTGCCGCGCAGGTTGAAGTCGAGCACGGCGGCGATGCCGAGCGCGAACAGCACCTGGGGGATGCTCGAGAGCAGGAAGATGCTGAACGTGTTGCGCAGGGAGTTCCAGAAGTACCCCTGGGTCAGCACGGTGACGAAGTTCTCCAGGCCGACGAAATCGCCCTGCCCGCCGATGAGGTTCCAGTCGTGCACCGACACCCACGCCGTGTAGAGCAGCGGGAAGAGGCCCATGACCCCGAAGACGATGAAGAAGGGGGAGATGTAGAGGTAGGGCGAGAAGCGCACGTCCCAGCGACTGAGTCGGTGGCTGAGGGCGATGCGGCGGATGCTGCGGGCATTCACCTCGATGGCGGCGGCGGTAGTCATGAACAATCCTTGCGTTCGGGGGTCGGTCGTCGAGCCTGGGG
>JACMQV010000055.1 GCA_014376815.1 Cryobacterium sp. | reverse complement strand
GCCCTGGTGCAGTGGCGCAAGGCGGACCCTACCCTGCTCGTTGAGGAATCGGTCACCGCGGTCGTCCAGGTGGACGGCAAGGTGCGCGACCGGCTCGAGGTGTCGCCGAAGATCTCGGGCGAGGACCTGGAACGCCTGGCTCGCGCGTCGGCCGAGGTCATCCGGCGGATCGGCGGCCGGGAGGTGCAGCACGTGATCGTGCGGGGGCCGCGCCTGGTGAGCATCGTCACCCGCGGCGACTAGCCTCGCCTCCACAGGGCAGGGCCCCGGGCCACGGGGCACAGATCGGCGCGGGCCGGCCGGGGGAGCGCCCCCGGGCGGCCTAGCCTGCCGGGATGGTTCCCGACCCGGTCGTCTTCGCGCTCGATCGCCTGGCCCCGGCCGCGCATGCCCGGGCGGGTCCCCGGGTCCGCATCGGGGTGGGCGCCGCCCTCGTGCTGCTGATCGCCGCGCTGGCGACGGCCGTGATCATCTCGGCGGTCGGCCAGCAGTCAGGGCACCAGGTGGTGGCTCCCGGGACCGGGGGTGCTTCCTCGTCGCCAGGCGCCGCGACATCGTCTGCGGGCACGTCGTCTGCCGGGACGTCGTCTGGAGCAACGTCGACCGGGGCCGAGGGCGCGGTCATCTTCGTGCACGTGCTGGGCGCGGTGGAACGTCCAGGCCTGTACGAGCTGTCCGTCGGCGCCCGGGTGATGGATGCCGTGGCGGCCGCCGGCGGACTCACCGGGACGGCCGATCCCGCCGGCGCCAATCTCGCCCGCCGGATGGCCGACGGCGAGCAGCTGTACCTGCCCCAGCTTGGCGAAACCCCGCCGGTGCCAGCGTCGTCGGCCGGCGGAGCGACCGGAGGGGCGGCCGGCGCCACGGTCCCGGTCAACCTCAACACGGCGACCCTGGCCGAACTCGACACCCTGCCCCGGATCGGACCGGCGATGGCGCAGCGCATCCTCGACTACCGGGACGCCAACGGGCCGTTCGCCAGCGTAGACGACCTGCGCAATGTCACCGGCATCGGCGACAAGACCTTCGAGGGCCTGGCCGCCCTGATCACGGTCTGACGCTCGCCCTCGTCTTGGCGACTCACCGGATCGCCAGGTCACGCTGCGCCCGAATCGACGGATGAGGCGAGGCAGGCGTTTCGCCCGCGCCGATACGGGAGAATCGAGTGAACTGCTGGCGGACGGTCAGATCGCCCGGAGGATCAGAGGGAGACACGATGAACACTGCCGACAGCCATGATCTGATCCGCGTGCAGGGCGCGCGCGTGAACAACCTCAAGGACATCAGCGTCGAGATCCCCAAGCGACGGCTGACGGTGTTCACCGGCGTCTCCGGCTCCGGCAAGAGCTCTCTGGTGTTCGGCACGATCGCCGCCGAGTCGCAGCGGCTGATCAACGAGACCTACAGCGCTTTCGTGCAGGGCTTCATGCCGACGCTGGCGCGCCCGGAGGTCGACGTCCTGGACGGGCTGACCACGGCGATCATCGTCGATCAGGAGCGGATGGGCGCCAACCCCCGCTCCACCGTCGGCACCGCCACGGACGCCAACGCGATTCTGCGGATTCTCTTCAGCCGGATCGGGCAGCCGCACATCGGCTCGCCCCAGGCGTTCTCCTTCAACGTCGCCTCGATCAGCGGAGCCGGGGCCGTCTCCATCGAGCGCGGCGGACAGACCGTCAAGGAACGTCGCAGCTTCGCCATCACGGGGGGGATGTGTCCGCGCTGCGAGGGCATGGGCCGAGTGAGCGACATCGACCTGACGGCGCTCTACGACGACTCCAAGTCGCTGGCCGAGGGCGCGATCACGATCCCCGGCTACTCGATGGATGGCTGGTACGGCCGCATCTTCCGCGGCTGCGGCTGGTTCGACCCCGACAAGCCGATCCGCCAGTACACCAGGAGGGAGCTGCAGGACCTGCTCTACAAGGAGCCGACCAGGATCAAGGTCGAGGGGATCAACCTGACCTACCTGGGACTGATCCCGCAAATGCAGAAGTCGATCCTGTCCAAGGACGTCGACGCTCTGCAGCCGCACATCCGGGCCTTCGTGGACCGGGCGGTCACCTTCGCCACCTGTCCCGACTGCGGCGGAACCCGGCTCAGCGAGGGTGCCCGTTCGTCGAAGGTTCAGGGAATCACCATCGCCGACGCCTGCGTGATGCAGATCAGCGATCTCCTCGGCTGGGTCCGGGGCGTCGACGAGCCCTCGGTGGGACCGTTGCTGGGAACCCTGCAGCGAATCCTCGACTCTTTCGTGGAGATCGGTCTGGGCTACCTGTCGCTGGACCGGCCGACGGGCACACTGTCCGGCGGCGAGTCGCAGCGGGTCAAGATGATCCGGCACCTCGGCTCCTCGCTGACGGACGTCACCTACGTCTTCGACGAGCCCACGATCGGCTTGCATCCCCATGACATCCAGCGGATGAACGACCTGCTGCGGCGCCTGCGGGACAAGGGCAACACCGTCCTGGTCGTGGAGCACAAGCCGGAGATGATCGCGATCGCCGACCACGTCGTCGACCTCGGCCCCGGTGCCGGGGCTCTGGGCGGAACCGTCTGCTTCGAAGGCACCCTCGAGGGGCTCCGGGCCGGCGGCACCCTTACCGGGCGCCACCTCGACGACCGCGCCTCCCTCAAGGAGACCGTGCGCACGCCCACCGGCGCGCTGGAGACCCGCGGCGCGAGCGCGCACAACCTCCGGGAGGTCGACGTCGACGTCCCGCTCGGAGTGCTGGTCGTCGTCACCGGCGTCGCCGGATCCGGCAAGAGCTCGCTTGTGCACGGTTCGATCCCCGCCAGCGCGGGGGTGGTGTCCATCGACCAGGGCCAGGTCCGCGGTTCCCGGCGCAGCAACCCGGCGACCTACACCGGGCTGCTCGACCCGATCCGCAAGGCCTTCGCCAAGGCCAACGGCGTGAAACCGGCCCTGTTCAGCGCCAACTCCGAAGGGGCCTGCCCCACCTGCAACGGCGCCGGAGTGATCTACACCGACCTGGGCGTGATGGCCGGCGTCGCCACCACCTGTGAGGAGTGCGAGGGGAAGCGGTTCCTGGCCTCGGTGCTGGACTACCACCTCGGCGGCCGCGACATCAGCGAGGTGCTGGCGATGTCGGTGGCCGAGGCCGAGGGATTCTTCGGCGCGGGCGACGCGCGTACACCGACCGCACACGCCATCCTGAGGCGGCTCGCCGACGTCGGGCTCGGCTACCTGACGATCGGCCAGCCGCTCCCCACCCTGTCCGGCGGCGAGCGGCAGCGGCTCAAACTGGCCACCCACCTGGCCGAGAAGGGCGGCGTCTATGTGCTCGACGAGCCGACCGCGGGCCTGCACCTCGCCGACGTCGAGCGGCTGCTCGGCCTGCTCGACCGGCTCGTCGATTCGGGCAAGTCGGTCATCGTCGTGGAACATCACCAGGCGGTCATGGCGCACGCCGACTGGATCATCGACCTGGGCCCCGGGGCGGGCCACGACGGCGGCCGAATCGTGTTCGAAGGCACACCCGCTGAGCTTGTGGCGGCCCGCTCCACGCTCACCGGCGAGCACCTCGCGGCCTACGTCGGCAGCCACGTCGGCACCTGACCAGAAGGTCCTCTCACCGGGTTCACGATTACGCACGCCGAGCGTATTCTGGCGAGAATGACGGATGCCTCGCTCATCGGTCCGGTCACTGCGCCCTACCTGCACGTGATGACATACAACATCCGTCGGCGTGTGCCACGGATCCAGCCCGGGAGCCCCGACCGGTGGGCGACTCGTAAGCCCCTGCTGCGACGAATCCTGCGCGCAGAGCAGCCCACGCTCCTCGGCGTGCAGGAAGCCCTGGCCGATCAGGTCGAATTCGTCGCGGATTCCCTCGGAGAGCACTACGGGTGGGTCGGCCGCGGCCGCAACGCCGCCGGAGCGGACGAGCGCTGCGCGGTCTTCTACGACTCGCGGCGGCTGCACCTGACCGGTTGGCGGCAGCAGGCTCTGTCCTCGACGCCGGAGACGCCGGGGTCCCGGTCGTGGGGCAACCTGGTGCGGCGCATCGTGGTGTCGGCCGAATTCACGGACGCCGCCACGGGAGCCCGCCTGCTCGCCTTCAACACCCATCTCGACTTCCTCTCATGGCGGTCGAGGCTGGAGTCGGTGACGTACATCCTGGACCTCGTATGGTCCGCGCGGGCATCGGAGCCGGGTGCCGCGATCGTCGTGACGGGTGACTTCAACGCTGATGAGGGCTCGGCCGTGTACCGCCGGCTGACCACGGACGGGGCGCTGCTGGACTCCTGGGAGGAAGCAGGCGATCGCCTGACACCGCAATGGGGAACATTCTCGAACTACCGGCGACGCCGCACAGGCGGCAAGCGCATCGACCATATCCTGGTGGGGGACCGAGTCGACGTGATCAGGGTGGGCATCAACGCGGCGCGGTTCGACGGCCGGGCGGCATCCGACCACGAACCCGTGCAGGCCCTGTTGCGTTACGGCGATCACTCGACCGCGACACCCGACCAGCCTGGGGTGTCGCGGTGATCCGTTCCCTGCTGCGGGCCCCCTCGGGAGGCGCCGAGAAGGTCGCGGACGGGCTGCCGGGGCTGGCCCTGATCTGTATCGTGGTGGCCGGCCTCGGCTGGGGTCTGATCTCGGGTCTGAGCCTCGCGGTGGTATTCGTGGGGATGTTCATTCCCCGGCTGCTTGGGCTTCGGCCGAGCGTGGACATCGTTTTCGGCATCGTGGTTCTCATCTCGGTGTGGAGCAGCGTGCTGCATATCTACATCGCGACCCGGTGGTGGGACCTCCCGATGCACATGATCACCAACGGGCTCTGCGCGGCGCTGTCCTACCTCCTGCTCGTGAGGCTCGGAGTCCTTCCCGACGCCGAGACGCTCCCTCGACCGATGCTCTCGGCCGCCGTGATGACCACGGCGCTGGGGCTGTCGCTCGGCGTGCTCTGGGAGGTCTTCGAGTGGTTCGGGCACACGTACATCGACGAGGAGATCTTCGTCGACTACGTCGACACGATCGGCGACCTGGTCTGGGGCGGGGTCGGTTCGTTGCTGGCCGGATTCAGCATGTCGTTCCTGACTGGTCGATCCGCCACCGCGGACCGCCCGTCCCGCCCGCCCCCCGGTGAGTTCACCGCCCGGCCTCCACACCCGTCTCCCTAAGCGAAGGCGGCACAGTTCAGGATGCCCTCCGGGCCGCGTCGGCCCCGCCGCTAGCCTCCACCAATGGAGTCCAGAAACGGTATCGACCTACGTTTGGTCCTGCCGGCCGCGGCCGCGTGGCTGGCCGCGGGCATCCTCGTGGGAGTGCCCGGCGGCGTTGCGACTGTCGGGGTCGTCGTCGGGTTGTGGGTCGGGGCGGTCCTATTCGTCACGGCCGCGGTGATTGACCGGCGTGTGCGGTGGCGGCCCCTGTGGGCCACCGTGGGCGTGAGCCTCGCAGCGTCCGCTCTGGTCGCCTCGGTCGTGATGGTATCCGGCCCGGTCCGTTTGCCGGCGGAGGCGCGTGCCGCGGCTCAGCATCACGCGAGCGTCTCGGCGCTCATCACGGTGTGGTCCATGCCGGTGGAAACGGCGTCGCCGGGCGGATTCGGCGCCGGGGGAGCGGCGGTCAGGGTCAGGTTCCGCGGCACCGTCACGGAGCTGACCGAGGGCGCTCGCTCGGCCCGGGTCTCGGTGCCCGCGCTGGTTTTCGCCGAGTTCTCGGGCCGGGGCGCCGCGAGCCTGCCGATCGGCTCGGTCATCCGTCTGGATGGGACCCTGCGGGCCACGGACCCGGGGGACGCGGCGGCGGCACTGTATTTCGGCCGGGGCCGGCCGCAGTCCGTGGCAGACCCGCCGTGGTGGCTGGCCTGGGCGAACGGACTCCGGGCCCGTTTCGCGGCAGCGGCCGGCGAGCTGCCCGGCGACGGCGGCGATCTGCTCCCCGGACTGGCGATCGGCGACACCAGCCAGGTCGGCGCCGAACTGGACCTGGCGATGAAGACCAGCGCGCTCAGCCACCTCACCGCGGTGTCCGGCGCGAACTGCGCCGTGGTGGTTGCCGGGATCATGCTGCTGGGCGGGTACCTGCGGCTGCGCCGCGGCCTGCGCATCGCGTTGTCCCTCGCCACACTGGTGGGCTTCGTGGTGCTCGTGACCCCGGAGCCCAGCGTGCTCCGCGCCGCACTGATGGCCACGATCCTGCTGCTCTCGATCGCCTCCGGTCGGCCGGGTCGGGGCGTGCCGCTGCTGGCCCTCGTCGTCCTGGCCCTGCTGGTGAATGATCCCTGGCTGGCGCGAAGCTACGGCTTCGCCCTCTCGGTACTTGCCACGGCCGGGCTGCTGGTGCTCGCGGGTCCGCTGACGCGGGTGCTCAGCCGCTGGATGCCGACCGTGCTGGCGGCGGCGATCGCGATCCCGGTCGCCGCGCAGCTGGCCTGCCAGCCTGTCCTGGTGTTGCTGAGCCCGACGCTGCCGCTGTACGGCGTGCCCGCCAATCTACTGGCCGGCCCGGCGGCTCCGGTCGCGACCGTGGTCGGACTGGTTGCCTGTCTGCTCCTGCCGTGGCTGCCCGGGGTCGCCGGGGCGATCCTGTACCTGGCCTGGCTGCCGGCGGCCTGGATCGCGGCGATCGCGCGCACGAGCGCGCTCCTGCCCGGCAGCCGCCTGCCGTGGCTCGGAGGTGCCGTCGGGGTGCTGGCCACGGCCATCCTGACCGTCGCGATCGTGGCGCTCGTTCTTCGTCGCCCGGGCGCAATCCGGGGATGGTGGCCGGCCGCAGCGCTCGCCCTGCTGGTCCTCGCCGGGGGCGCCTACACCGGCAGCCTGATCGGGTCGGGCCTCGGACGTGCGGTGGCCTTCCCGGCCGACTGGCAGATCGCGGCCTGCGACATCGGCCAGGGTGACGCGGTTGTGGTGCGGGACCAGGACCGCTACGCCCTGGTCGACGTGGGGCCCGATCCGGCACTCCTGACGGAATGCCTCGACACTCTCGGAATCGCTCGGATCGACCTGCTCGTGCTCACCCACTACGACCTGGACCACATCGGCGGTGTCGCGGCCGTGATCGGCCGGGTCGGTTCGGCCCTGGTCGGCATCCCCGAGAACGCCGAAGACGAACGCCTGCACGTGCGCCTTGCGGAGGGCGGTGCCGCGGTGCGCGAAGCCGCCCGCGGCGACACCGGGACGCTGGGCGGCCTGCGGTGGGAGATCTACTGGCCCGTCCGGGACTCGCCGGCGATGCAGACCGGCAACCCCGGGAGCGTGACCATCGGGTTCGACGGGCGGGGCATCCGTTCGATCTTCCTCGGCGACCTCGGCCAGGAACCGCAGGACGCCCTCCGTCGGATCGCCGCCCCCGGGGCCGTGGACGTGGTCAAGGTGGCCCACCACGGGTCGAGGGACCAGAGCCCGCAACTGTACGAGGACTTGAGCGCCACCGTCGGGCTCATCTCGGTGGGACGGGACAACGGCTACGGGCATCCGACCGATGCCCTGCTCGGCATCCTGGCAACCGCCGGCACGCGCGCCCTGCGCACCGACCGAATGGGGATGATCGTCGTCGCGCCCGCCGCGGGCGGCGGAGGCGCCCTCCAGGTGTGGACCGAGACCGTGCCCTCGGAGACCGGGGCCACGGAGACCGTGCGGGTCGGCGGCCCCGGCTAGGCTTGGATGACGCCATCGGTGCGAGCTCCTCCACCGGCGTGACAGATCCTGCTGTTGACCAGCCGACTGTGGAACCAGCAACGAAGGGAACCGAGTGGCCGCACGCACCGCCTCAGCCGGCCGCACCGCACCCCGCAGCGCGTCGAAGCCCGCACCGAAATCGGCCGCGATCCCGCAGCTCGCCTGGCACCAGGTGCGTCCGGCGCCGATCGTGCTGGTCTCCGGCACTGAGGTGTTCCTGGCCGAGCGCGCCATCCGCCAGCTGCGGGACTTCCTCAAACTGGAGGACCCCAGCCTGGAAATCAGCGACGTCCAGGCCGACAGCTACGCCCCCGGCGAGCTGCTCACCGTCGCCAGCCCGTCCCTGTTCGGCGAACCGCGCCTGATCCGCGTCAGCTCGGTCGAGAAATGCAGTGACACCTTCCTCGCCGAAGCCATCGACTACCTGGAGAACCCGGCCGAGGACACCTACCTCGTTCTCCGGCACGGCGGCGGGGTGCGCGGCAAGAAGCTGCTCGACCTGATCCGGGCCGGAACCGGCGGCGGCATCGAGATCGTCTGCGCCGAGTTGAAGAAGGACACCGACCGGCACGACTTCGCATCCTCCGAATTCAAGGCCGCCGGCAAACGGGTCACGCCCAGCGCGCTGCGGTCCCTCGTCGGGGCGTTCTCCGGCGACCTCGCCGAACTGTCCGCCGCCTGTCAGCAGCTGATCGCCGACACCGGGGCCGAGGTGACCGAAACGACCGTCGACCGGTACTATGGCGGCCGGGTCGAGGCGAACGCGTTCAAGGTGGCGGATGCCGCGATCGCGGGGCACCGCGGTGAGGCCCTCGTGATCCTGCGGCACGCGCTGGCCTCCGGTGCGGACCCGGTGCCCGTGGTGGCGGCGTTCGCCATGAAGATCCGCACCATGGCAAAACTCTGCGGCGTGCGCGGCGGCTCGGCCCAGTTGGCCTCCCAGTACGGCCTCGCTCCCTGGCAGGTCGAGCGGGCCCAGCGCGACCTGCGCGGCTGGTCCGACGAGGGACTCGCACGCTGCGTCGTGGCCCTGGCCGAAACGGATGCCGCGGTCAAGGGCGCAGAGCGCGATCCCGTGTTCGCCCTCGAGCGGCTCATTGGAGTGATCGCCGGCCGCGGCGAGAGCTCAGTCAGATAGAGATTCGGCAGGGGCCCTGGTGTCCGCGTCGAACCCTATCAGGTGCGGTCCGCCGGCTTAGCGGTACGGCGAGACGCCATAGTCGGCGAAGGAGTTCCCGGCTCGTCGCCTCATATCCCGTTTCGGAGAGCAGCCCCTGGGCGCGGTGGCCGTCCGAGATCCGGTGCCGGGGACTTTCACCGTGCATCCCTCTATTCGAGCAACTTGCCGGCCTGGGTGACGTCTCCCATGAGGGCCGCGATCTCGGCTCGCACCGGCGGGATCTGCTCGTGCGCGATCGAGCCGTCGGCTGACCACACCAGGTTCACCTGCAGGGCGGAATCCATCTGCGGGTAGTCACTTCGGTTGTGGGCGCCGCGACTTTCCCGACGTTCCAGAGCACAGGCGAGGGTTGCGCGCGCGGCCATGAGGGAGGCGCGCAGGTCGAATGCGTGCGCAAGGCCTGAGAAGCCCGCGACATCCGGATGC
>JACMQV010000054.1 GCA_014376815.1 Cryobacterium sp. | reverse complement strand
GTGCGCTCCCGAGCCCGGTGGTCGGCAGCGCTCACCGTGCTCGCCCGAACTCTGACGAGCACCTCGCCGTGGCCCGGCGAGGGCTTGGGCGCATCCTCGATGCGCACCACCTCTGGGGACCCGAACCGGCGATAGACGGCGGCGCTCATCCGGACATCCTGTGCGTGAATGCGAGTTTCTCGTTGCGGATTCATGGCGACTCCTTGAGTTGAGGTGTGCGTGTTTGTGACGTGAACGCCCTCGTTTTTCCGGGCCGGCTCGACGGACGAGGTCGGCCTCGGGCTGGCGTGGCCCGACGACGGATGACGTACTCGGCCACCGCGAGATTGACCGCCCAGGCTGCCCCCATCGCCACGGCTCGGGGGAGTTCGGCGGCCGGGCCGAAAAAGATCGACTCGGGGATCAGCAGCACCGCCTGGGTGCCCGCGCCCACGCCGATCGCGTAGGCCCGGGTCATCCACGCGCCGTGCCGGAGGAAATCTCGGCGCACGATTCCGCGGATGCCGAGGCCGACACTCGCCGCCATCGCGGCGCCGAAGACCAGCCGCAGGACCGAGAGGAGCACGCCGTCGCCGGGCGGGTGCGGGTAGAAGACGGTCATCCACATGCCGGACAGGGCGGCGATCAGCCCGGCGGGGATGAGTATCCCGCTGGCGATGCGATGCCAGCCGCGGCGACGGAGTGCGGGAACGAATTGGAACGCGCCCAGCAGGCTGAACACGGTCACGCTCACAATGTGCGTCACGACGGGCACGGGCGAGTCGAGGAACCGGGCGTTCTGCGGTGTGGCGACGGCCCCGCCGGTCAACTCGCCGAGTCGCGCCGCCCCGGCCAGGATCGGGATGAGGCTGAGGAGGATCAACCCGGTGGGCGCGAACCACCCTGCTCGAGGGGCCTTCCTGGTATTGCCGCGGGGGATCGCGGCAGTTGCGACGACTTTCGTCATGATTGTCCGCTCCTCAGCACGTTGACCGAGACCAATCTGACGCCCAGGTTGCTGACCCGCCGCAACAGCCCGTGCAGGGCAGCCTGATCGAGGACCGATCCCGTGAGGGTGGTCGTTCCATCGCTCTCGTTTGTCAGTGTGAAGCCCTCGAACCAGTCGCTCCAGCAACCATCCAGCTGCCCCTGGAGGCGGATCTCATACCGGTCGAGCTGATCGTGCCCGACCGGCATCGTGTGCTCCTCATTCATCGCGCACTTCCTTTCGCTTCGCAAGGGCCCCGGGGCGGGGTTCAGGCCGTGGTCGCGCGGTCGAGGTGGGAGCCGCTTTCGCCGGACAGGCTCCGGCCCGCGGATTTGCGCTGGTCCGACCACAGGGAGTAGCCGAGCCAGATCAGGGCCAGGCCCATGGGGATGGCGGCCATCCGTTCGAGGGCGTGCGGGAGAAGCGCGCCGGCAACGGGCGTCACGGCGGCGGCGGCGATCAGCAGGATGCCGGCTCCGCGGGAGAGCACCCGGGCGCGGAGGATGGCGATGCCGAACAGCAGGGCGCCGACGATGGAGAGCGCGCTTCCGACCAGGGGGAGTGTGGCGAGAGGACCGAGGTCGGTCACGGCCGGGTGCCGACCGAAGAGCCCGACGAAGTCCTCGGCGAATTGCGGCGCGTCCGCCACGACCAACGGCGCGATGAACGCCTCGGCGAAGACGAAGGCCGACTGCAGGACGAAGAAGAGTCCGAACATCGCGTATCCGATCAGGCCGAGCAACCCGAATTGCCGAACCTGGCGAAGGTAGACGCCGGTGAGGCCCACCATCCCGAGCACGGCCATGCCGAAGCTGAGACTGTGCACCGTCACCCAGGCCTGCGTGGTGAGGGAGGAGACCTCGTCGGCCGGGTGGATGAACTGGATGACGATGTAGATCAGTCCTGACAGTGCGGCGGCGATGCCGGCCCCACGGGTAAGGGTGGACGAGGTGATGCTCATGGTGATTCTCCGATGCTCTGGAATGGATGTTCTGGAATGGATGTTCTGAAATGCCCGGGCGGATGCCTGACGACAACCTGAATCTACGGAGGCACGTGGTGACCGGGCATCACCCGGTGTGGTGATCGATGTGGTGATTGTGCGGGCGCCTCGAATCAGGCCCGTGCCGGTTCCGGAGCATTCGAGTCGAGGATCCGGGGTGCTGCGATCGGTCGGGACGGCTGGGCGAGCAACACCGCGAGGATGATGAGTCCTGCCCCCGGGAGCGCGAGCCAGAAGATGTTCCCCCAGCGGTAACCGGCATCGCGAAGCCGTCGGATCTGGACGGCCAGTGTGGGCAGGAGGACGACGAGATTCCATGCCCCGCTGAAGCTGGTCGCTGAGTTCATCGTCAGATCCGAGAGCAAGCCGAGTACGGCGGTGACGAGTGTGGTGAAGAGAATCCACCACCAGAACTCGGCTCGGCCGGCTGTGCCGGTGAAATCCGCGTACTTGCGGACGACGATCTGGATTGCTGCGGGGAATGACATGGGATCCTTTCAGGGAGTCGGGCGTGGAGGTGGTGGCGCTCAGCGCAAAGCGAGGTCCTCAGCGGGGAACTCCACGAGACCTGAATCTACGGAGGCACCTGGTGACGCGGCATCACGAAGCGTGGTGATCAATGTGGTGATTGTCCAGTTCGGCCGTTCCCTGTGGCGCGGTCGGAAACCGCCTCGCGCGGCGGGGCAGCTCCGCCGGGACCACCCCTGCCGGTGGCACAATGGCGTCATGACACTGCACCTCACCGGCGACCCAGCGGCGGACACCCTGCTCACCGAGGATCCGTTCGCCCTGCTCCTCGGAATGCTCCTCGACCAGCAGATCGCGATGGAGACGGCGTTCGCCGGGCCCGCCAAGATCCGCGACCGGATCGGCACCCTCAACCCGGCGACCATCGCGGGCTTCGACCCCGACGCGTTCGCCGAGGTCTTCCGCACCAGCCCGGCCGTGCACCGCTTCCCCGGCTCGATGGCGACGCGCGTGCAGGAGGTGGCCGGCATCATCGCTCGCGACTGGAACGGCGACGCCGCCTCCCTGTGGACCTCCGGTTCCCCGGGCGGCGCCGAGATCCTGCGCCGGCTGAAGACGCTGCCGGGGTTCGGCGACCAGAAGGCGCGGATCTTCCTCGCCCTGCTCGGCAAGAGACTGCGGGTGTCGAACGAGGGGTGGCGGGAGGCATCCGCCCCCTATGGCGAGGACGGCTCGCACCGCTCCGTCGCCGACATCGTGGACGCCGAGTCGCTGGCCCTGGTCCGCGAGACCAAACGTGCGGCGAAGGCCGCCGCGAAGAAGGCCTAGGGCAGCGGTGGGTCCCCATTTCAGCGAGCAGGCCTTCGACTTCCTCGAGGAGCTGGAACACCGCAACAACCGTGACTGGTTCGAAGAGCACAAGCCGAGCTACGAGCGTGAGCTGAAGGCACGGATGCTGGAGGTCATCGACGCGGTCAACGCCAGGCTGGCCGATTTCGCCCCCGACCACATCCGGCCGTCGAGCAAGGCCATGCTGCGGATCTACCGCGACGTGCGCTTCTCGAACGACAAGACGCCCTACAAGACCCACCTGGCCGCATCCTGGCCGCGTCAGGGCCTGGAGAAGACCGGGGGCGCCGGGTTCTTCCTCCAGGTCGGCGTGCACGGGGTCATGGTCGCCGGGGGCTCCTACAGCCCGGGTCCGCCGCAGCTCCTCGCCATCCGCCGGCATCTGCTCGAGCACCACGCCCGGTTGCGGGCGCTTCTGGCCGAGGAGTCCCTGGTCCGGCTGACCGAGCCGCTGGACGGCCATCCGCTGATCCGCTCCCCGAAGGGGTTCCCGGCTGACCATCCCGCGGCCGACCTGCTGCGGAACCGGCGATGGGCGCTCTTCTCGAACCTGCCGGGCGCGGCGGCGCTGGGCGGCGGGTTCATCGACCTCGTGATCGAACGATTCCGAGCGATCGCCCCCATCGTCGACTTCCTGAACGTGCCCCTGGCCGCCGTCACACCCCTCGAGCGCGAGGCAGCGACCGGGCTGCGATCAGCCCGCTGACGACCGGAACCTCGGGTCTGAGAGTCTCAGGCCGCACGGCCGCACGGCCGCACGGCTCAGCGCGACTGGCGCCCCTTGGGCTTCGGCGCACCCTTGACCGCGGGGGCACGCCCCTGGCCCTTGGAGGCCTTTGCCTTGCCGCCGGCCTTCGCCGGAGCCTTCGGTGCGGCGGCTGCCGCGGATGCCGCGGGCTTCCGCACCAGAGGTCGTGCGACCTCGAGCAGTTCGAGTCCGGCGCTCGTCAGCGTGGGCACGTCGTCGACGGTGACGAACAGTTCGCCGCCGACCTCGTCCTCGAGCGTGCGGATGGAGATGAGGAGGGTGGCGCGGGTCAGGTTGAGGGTCTTCGCCGCGGCACCCCAGTTGGTGGCTTCGGCGGTCGTGACGAAACGCCGGAGCAGGGTGGTATCCACAAGAAAGCCCTTCGAACTGCCGCCGTGCCGGTCACGGGGCAGTAACAGGGTACGCGCTGCAATGAGAACATGGACTAATGACCGCAACGCTCGTGGCCAGGGGCCTCGCCGGAGGGTACGCGCACCGCACCCTGTTCGACTCACTCGACCTCACCGTCGCCCCCGGCGACGTCATCGGTGTCGTCGGTGCGAACGGGGCAGGCAAGTCCACCCTGCTCCGGCTGCTCGCCGGCATCCTTGCCCCGCAGGGGGGCACGGTCAGCCTGGCCCCGACCGATGCCTTCGTCGGCTGGCTGCCCCAGGAACACGAACGTGTGCCGGGCGAGACGGTCTCGGGCTACATCGCCCGTCGCACCGGCTGTGCGGAGGCGACCCGCGAGATGGATGCCGCGGCATCCGCCCTCGCCGATCCTGAGCCCCGTCCGGATGGCCTGGACCCGGCCGACGTGTACTCGAGGGCCCTCGACCGGTGGCTCGCGAGCGGGGCCGCCGACCTCGACGACCGGCTGCCGATCGTGCTCGCCGAGCTCGGCCTCCGGCTCGGCGCCGACCTGGCCGAGGGCACGCCGATGACGGCGCTCTCCGGCGGGCAGGCGGCCAGGGTCGGCCTCGCCGCCCTGCTGCTGTCCCGGTTCGACATCGTCCTGCTCGACGAGCCCACCAACGACC
>JACMQV010000053.1 GCA_014376815.1 Cryobacterium sp. | reverse complement strand
GTCCCTGCCGCTCGGCTGAACCGGGGCCGCCCGCGGATACGGGGTGTTGAGCTTGGCCAGCAGCCGGGCCAGCTCGCGCAGCTCGCCGGCCGGCCAGCTGCCCAGACGGCGGTGCACGATCGCCGTGTCGCCGGCCCGCACCTCGGCGAGCTTCCGCACCGCCTCCCGCGTGACCGCGAGGAACCGCGCCCGGCCGTCGGCCGGATCGACCTGGGTCTCCAGCAGCCCCAGGTCGCAGAGCAGCCTGGCCTGGCGGCTGATCACGCTCTTGTCCACGTAGAGCGCCGCGGCCACGGCACTGGCGTGGGTGGGCCCGCACCGGGCCAGGAGGCGCAGCATCTTCAGCCCGAACGGCTGCAACGCCGGGTCGATGCTGAGGGCGGCGTCGCGCATGCTCGCCCGGATGTGCCCGGCGAGCACGCTCATCTGCTCCTCGACCTCGGCGATCGCGGCGCCGGTGTCGCCCTGGCTGGTCTGCGTCATGGTCACAGACTACGCAGCCCGGACGGCGCCGGCTCGCCGTCGCAGCCGACCAGGATCGCTCCCGTCGGATCGTTCAGGCCGACCGGGGGGAGGGCCGAGGCCGCCGCCCCCGCGTCGATCAGGATGTCCTCGACCAGCGTGATCTCACGTTCGGCCGCACCGTCGGCCGCCTCGGCGTGCGCCCGAGCGATCCCGGTGCGGGTGCCGAGCGACGCGTTGGGCAGCAGGGCGACCGCGATGAGGGTGATCACGGCCAGCGGCGCGCCGAGCAGGAAGACCGTGCCGACGCCCGAACCGTAGGCGGACTCGACCAGTACCCGGATCACGGCGGGCAGCGCCGCGATGTGCGGGATGGTGCCGGGGCCGAGGTCGGCCGCAGCGGCCGCCTGGTTGGCCGGGCTCAACTGGCCGATCCCGGCGGTGATCTGCTGGGCGACGACCGTGCCGAGCACGGAGCCGAGAACGGAGACCCCGATCGTGCCGCCCAGGCTGCGGAAGAAGGTGACAGCGCTGGTGGCCACCCCGAGGTTCGCGACCGCGACCCCGTTCTGCACGACCAGCACGAGGTTCTGCATCAGCATGCCGAGCCCGGAGCCGAGCACGAACATGAAGACCCCGACGAAGAGCAGGCTCGTCGTGCTGGTCAGGGAGCCGAGCAGCAGCAGCCCGACGATCACGAGCACACTGCCGGAGACCATGATCGACTTCCACTTGCCGGTGCGGCTGATCAGGGTGCCGAACGTGGTCGAGGAGATCAGGAAGCCGCCCATCATCGGGATGGTGAGCAGGCCGGACTGGGTCGGCGTCGCGCCCCGGGCGAGCTGCATGTACTGGCTGAGGAAGACCGAGGTGCCGAACATGGCGACCCCCACGGAGACGCTGGCGATGGTGGCCAGGGTGAACGTGCGGTCGCGGAACAGGCCGAGGGGGATGATCGGTTCCTGCACCCGGGACTCGACCACGATGGCCAGCGAAAGGAGCAGCGCGGCGCCGCCGACCATGAGGTACGACGAAACGGATGCCCACTCGAACTGGCTCCCGGCCAGGGTCACCCAGATCAGCAGCAGCGATACGCCCCCGGTGATCAGCACGGCGCCGAGGTAGTCGATCCGCACCGCGCGACGGATCCGCTCGGGCAGGTGCAGGGTGCGCTGCAGCAGCACGATGGCCGCGATCGCCACGGGAAGGGCGATGAAGAAGTTCCAGCGCCAGCCGAACGCATCCGTCACCACGCCGCCGAGCAGCGGGCCGCCGACGGTGCCGACGGCCATCACGGCGCCGAACAGGCCGGCGTACTTGCCGCGGTCACGCGGGCTGATGATGTCGGCCATGATGATCTGGCTGAGCGCGGCGAGCCCGCCGGCGCCGAGGCCCTGCAGCACCCGGAAGCCGATCAGGGTGCCGGTGTCCTGGGACAGCCCGGCCAGCGCCGAGCCGAGCACGAACACGGCCAGGGCCAGCTGGATCAGCAGCTTGCGGTTGAACAGGTCGGCGAACTTGCCCCAGATCGGGGTGCTGACGGTGGTGGCGAGCAGGGTGGCCGTGATCACCCAGGTGTAGGCGGACTGGTCGCCGTGCAGGTCGGAGATGATGATCGGGAGCGAGGTGCTGACCACCGTTCCGGCCAGGATCGAGACGAACATGCCCAGCAGCAGGCCGGACAGGGCCTCGAGCACCTGGCGTTTGGACATGGAACCGTCGGCGGAAACGGTGCGTGCGGCCGGCGCGGTGGGCCTGGCGGACGAGGTGGTGGTGCGCGAAGCGCGTGGCATGAGACTCCCGGAGATAATTGACAGACGTCAACTATAAGGTGTTAGTGGACTCAGGTCAACTAAATGTTGGGTACGAACGCCCGGCCGTCGATTTGCGGGCGGGGCCGGGGTCACCTAGAGTGATCACTAGCCAAAGACCGCCGGTTGTCATCGCCCCTGCACAGGAAGCGTTGATCGAAGGTTCATTCACGTGAACGGCCCGCGCAGGAATCGAAGTATGAATGCACTCCCTCGTGGATTGCCTCCCAGCTCCGGCGCTTGCGCTGGGGCTTTTTTCATGTTTGCGCCCCGGGCTACCGGCACATGAAAACCAAGAGGAGCGCCATGGCGAACAAGGAAGCAACGGTCGCCGAGCTGACGGAGAAATTCCAGAGCTCGACCGCCGTTCTGCTCACCGAGTACCGCGGTCTCACTGTTGCGCAGCTCAAGACGCTGCGCGTATCCATCAGTGCGGACGCCACGTACGCCGTGGTGAAGAACACGCTGACCAAGATTGCGGCCAACAACGCCGGCATCACGTCGTTTGACGACGAGCTTGTCGGTCCGTCCGCAATCGCATT
>JACMQV010000008.1 GCA_014376815.1 Cryobacterium sp. | reverse complement strand
TGCAGCCGTTTAGTCCGAAGGAGGTGGGTTAGTCATGCATCAGTACGAGTTGATGGTTATCCTCGATCCCGAGATCGATGAGCGCACCGTAGCTCCCAGCCTTGACAAGTTCCTCAACGTTGTTCGCAACGATGGTGGAACCATTGACAAGGTTGACGTTTGGGGTCGCCGCCGTCTCGCATACGAGATCAACAAGAAGTCAGAAGGCATCTACGCCGTCGTCGACTTCACCGCGAACGCTTCTGCCACGGCCGAGCTCGACCGCCAGCTGAAGCTGTCGGAAGCCGTCATGCGCACCAAGGTTCTTCGCGCAGAAGAAGGCATCGCCCAGGTTGCCGTCGCAAGCAAGCTTGCCGCCGAGAAGGCCGCCCGCAAGGCAGCCAACCCGAAGGTCATTGCTGCGAAGGCTGAAGCCGCCGCTGCCGCCCCGACCGCCAAGGTCGCCGCGTCCGCAAAGCCCGCGTCGGCAGTTGCTGCCGCAGCGGTCAAGGCTGCTCCGGCCAAGGTCGAAGCCCCGGTCGCCGACGCTCCTGCCGCGGCAGAGGCTGAAGCTCCCGCCGACAAGGCAAGCGACAAGTAGCCGATGGCCGGCGAGACCGTAATTACCGTGGTGGGCAACCTCACCAGCGATCCGGAGCTGCGTTACACGCAGAACGGGCTGGCGGTTGCCAACTTCACCATCGCATCCACTCCGCGCAATTTCGATCGCGCAACGAGTGAGTGGAAAGATGGCGAGTCGCTCTTCCTGCGCGCGAGCGTTTGGCGTGAATTCGCCGAGCACGTGGCTGGTTCGCTGACCAAGGGTACCCGTGTCATCGCTACCGGGCGTCTCAAGCAGCGTTCGTATGAGACGAAGGAAGGCGAGAAGCGAACGAGCATGGAGCTCGAGATCGATGAAATCGGTCCTTCGCTGAAATACGCCACCGCTCAGCTCACTCGAGCGCAGTCCTCGTCCTCTCCCCGTAGCGGCGGCGCACCTGCCGTCTCCGGGAACGACGAGCCCTGGGCCGCCAGCGCCCCCGCCGCGAACACCGGCGGAGATGTCTGGAACACCCCGGGCAACTTCAGCGACGAGACACCCTTCTAAGCCGAGCCTCCGGGCAGTCGGCTGAAAAACACTTCTTAAGAAAGTAAGGAAATCATGGCTGGAAAGTCGAGCGGCGACCGCCGCAAGCCACTCCGCGGAGCTAAGGGTGGCAAGAACGCCGCTCCCGCGAAGTCCATCCGGGTTGGTGTCATCGATTACAAGGATGTCCCCACCCTTCGCAAGTTCATCTCCGAGCGTGGAAAGATCCGCGCCCGTCGCATCACCGGTGTTTCCGTTCAGGAACAGCGCCTCATCGCCCGCGCCGTCAAGAACGCTCGCGAAATGGCGTTGCTCCCCTACGCCGGTTCAGGCAGGTAGGACCTCATGTCAAAAATCATTCTGACGCACGAGGTCTCCGGCCTCGGTGCACCCGGTGACATCGTCGAGGTCAAGAACGGGTACGCCCGCAACTACCTCTACCCCCAGGGCTTCGCTGTCTCCTGGACCCGCGGTGGCGAGAAGCAGATCGAACAGATCAAAGCTGCTCGCGTCGCCCGCGAACACGCCACCCTCGAAGAGGCACAGGCGCTCAAGGCCGCACTCGAGAACACCAAGGTCAAGCTGGTCGTCAAGGCCGGCGAAGGCGGACGCCTGTTCGGCTCCGTCAAGACCACGGATGTTGCCGAAGCAGTTGCAGCAGCCGGACTCGGCGCCGTCGACAAGCGCAAGATCGAGCTCAGCCCGATCAAGATGACCGGTGAGCACCAGGCAACGGTTCGTCTTCGCGACGAACTGAGCGCCACCATCACACTGCTGGTGGTAGCCGCCAAATAGCATCACCCATAGGTGTAGCGGCGGGCTCCGAAAGGAGCTCCGCCGCTACACCTTTTTAAGCATCCGCGCTCACCCTGTTCAGGGGTGATTTCAGATTCTGAAAATGAGGCTTTGTACACAGGTTTGCTCACAGCACATCAAGCTTCAACACATTGTTTAGATTACTTTTCACACACGACTGTGAATAGATTAATATCCTGATCAAATGCGTATTATGAGCAAAAATACTTAAGTTGTCCACAACCGAGTGCACAGGTTGTGCACAAGACACGCGGCGTTTCGCGCAGATTCTCCACAAGGTTATCCACAGGGCGTTTTGGAGTCGACCGAGCCGGGTACGTACTGTTGGCACGCGGCCACAATCGAGGTGTGCGAGGGGTACCGGCAGTCGGTGTCAGTGGGCCCTGATAGACCAGCACCACGAGCAGAAGGGGGCACGAGTGTCGATCGCTCACTTGGGTCTGGCAGATAAGCGCGGCAGTGACCAGCGCGGCGGAATGGAAGCGCGGCACACCGAGCGCACGCTCCCCCACGATCTTCTCGCCGAGCAGAGCGCGCTCGGCGGCATGATGCTGAGCAAGGATGCCGTCGCCGACGTCGTCGAGACCGTGCGGGCAGCGGACTTCTACATTCCCAAGCACGAGATCATCTTCGACGCGATCCTGTCCCTCTACGCGCAGGGTGAGCCGACCGACGTCATCGCCGTCACCGACGAACTCACCAAGCTCGGCGAACTCTCCCGGGCCGGCGGTGCGGACTACCTGCACACGCTGACCAGCCTGGTGCCGACCGCGGCCAACGCGGGCTTCTATTCGTCGATCGTGGCCGAGCGCGCCCTGCTGCGCCGCCTGGTCGAGGCCGGCACCCGCATCGCCCAGATGGGCTACTCCGGCGAGGGCGAGGTACTCGACCTGGTGAACAACGCCCAGGCAGAGATCTACTCCGTCACCGGCGGCACCGAGACCGAAGACTACGTGCCCCTGACCGACGCGGTCACGGCCGCGATCGAGGAGATCGAGGCCGCCAAGCTCAAGGACGGCCAGATGACCGGCGTCCCGACCGGCTTCGCCGACATGGACGAGCTCACCAACGGATTCCACCCGGGCCAGCTGATCATCGTCGCCGCGCGACCCGCCCTGGGAAAGTCCACCCTCGCCCTCGACTTCGCCCGGGCGGCGTCGATCAAGCACGACATGCCCAGCATCTTCTTCTCCCTCGAAATGGGGCGCAGCGAGATCGCCATGCGCCTGCTCGCGGCCGAGGCATCCGTGCCCCTGCAGAGCATGCGCAAGGGAGCCGTCGACGCCCGCGACTGGACCACCATCGCCGCGACGCGCGGTCGCATCAACGATGCCCCGCTCTACATCGACGACAGCCCCAACATGACGCTCGTGGAAATCCGGGCCAAGTGCCGGCGGCTCAAGCAGCGGGTCGGGCTCAAGATGGTCATCATCGACTACCTGCAGCTGATGACGTCGGGCAAGAAGGTCGAGTCGCGCCAGCAGGAGGTCAGCGAGTTCTCCCGGGCGCTCAAGCTGATGGCCAAGGAACTCCAGGTTCCCGTCATCGCCCTGTCCCAGCTGAACCGTGGTCCTGAGCAGCGTGCCGACAAGATGCCGGCCATCTCGGACCTCCGCGAATCGGGTTCCCTCGAGCAGGACGCCGACATGGTCATCCTGCTGCACCGCGAGAGCGCGTACGAGAAAGACAACCCGCGCGCCGGCGAGGCCGACCTGATCGTGGCCAAGCACCGCAACGGTCCCACCCGCACGGTGACGGTCGCGTTCCACGGTCATTACTCCCGTTTCGCCGACATGGTACCGGGCGCGTAGCGGCACAGTCGACCTCGTGCCGGCTCGATCCGGCGGCCCGTCGTAATCCACGGGCGGCAGGTAATCCCCGCTACGCTACGAACGGAGATGCAAGTGCCGCCCAAGCGTTCGGATCGATCCGTCCTCGCTCTCGCGTCCGCCACGAAGGAGACATGCGCGTGAAGGTTGGCATCAGGCGAGAACGGCTGCAGGGCGAGCGCCGGGTTGCCGCCACCCCCGAGACGGTGACCCAGCTCACGGCCCTCGGACTCGAGGTTCTGGTCGAGTCCCGTGCAGGTGCCGAGTCCGGGCATCCGGACGCCACCTACACGGATGCCGGCGCGACCGTCGTGCCCGAGCTGAGCCTCGGCGGCGTCGACGTGCTCTGCCACGTGCGCCCCCTCAGCCCTGACCTCGCCGCCAGCCTCCGTCCCTCCACGGTCACGATCGGCCTGGCCTCCCCCTCCTCCGAGCTTCCGACCGTCGCAGCCCTGGCCTCCGCCGGCGTGACGGCGTTCGCGCTCGAGCTGGTGCCGCGCATCTCCCGCGCCCAGTCGATGGACGCCCTCACCTCCCAGGCGCTCGTCTCGGGGTACCGCGTGGTGCTCGAGGCGGCCATCCGCTTCCCCCGATTCTTCCCGCTCTACATGACCGCGGCCGGCACGATCCCGCCGGCCCGCGTGCTCGTGCTGGGTGCGGGCGTCGCCGGCCTGCAGGCCATCGCCACGGCCAAGCGGCTGGGCGCCCGGGTCTCCGCCTACGACGTGCGCCCGGCCTCTGCCGACGAGGTGACCTCGATGGGCGGAACCTTCATCACCCTCGATCTGGACGCCGTGGAGGGCGCCGGCGGCTACGCCCGCGAGCTGAGCGAGGACCGCTCCGTGCGACAGCGCGAACTCCTGGCTCCCCATGTGGCCGCCGCGGACGTGCTGATCACCACCGCCGCGATCCCGGGCCGCCCGGCGCCGCTGCTCGTGACGCACGACATGGTCGCGGGCATGCGGATGGGGTCCGTCGTGATCGACCTCGCCGCCGAAACCGGCGGCAATGTCGAGGGCGTCGTCGCGGGGCGGGACACCCTCGTGCCGACCAGGACCGGGGACGGCACCGTGACCCTGGTGGGCATGAAGGACGCGCCCTCGACGATGCCCTCCGACGCGTCGCGCCTCTACGCGAAGAACGTGGCCAACCTGCTCGCCCTGATCACCAGCGACGGCCTGGTCTCCCCCGATTTCACGGATGAGGTCGTCGCCGGGGCCTGCCTGACCCACGCCGGCGTGATCCGGCACGAGCCGACGGCCGCGGCCGTGACGGGAGAACAACACTGATGGATCCGATCACCCTGCTGACCGTCGTCGTCCTGGCGGTCTTCGTCGGCTTCGAGGTCGTGTCGAAGGTTTCCAGCACACTGCACACGCCGCTGATGAGTGGCGCCAACGCGATCCACGGCATCATCCTGATCGGGGCCATCACGGTCGCCGGCCAGACCCTGAACCCCTGGCTCCTGACGGTCGCGCTCATCGCCGTGGTGCTGGCCACCGCCAACCTCGTCGGCGGCTTCGTCGTCACCGACCGGATGCTCAAAATGTTCGCGCCGCGCAAACCGGCCGGTGCTGACTCGAAGGATGCCGCGAAATGAGCCTTCTCTCCCCCGAGTGGACCAGCATCCTCTACCTGATCGCCGCGGTCTGCTTCATCCTCGCCCTGAAGGGGCTGTCCTCACCGAAGACCGCGCGCCGCGGCAACCTGATCGGTGCCGCCGGCGCGCTGCTGGCCGTCGTGACCGTCTTCCTGTCGGTCCGGCTCGACAACATCCCCGCCATCCTGATCGCCATCGCGGTCGGCTCGGCGATCGCCGCACCGATCTCTCGGCGCGTGGAGATGACGCAGATGCCCCAGCTCGTGGCCCTGTTCAACGGCGTCGGCGGCGGTGCGGCGGCGCTCGTCGCAGTGCTCGAACTCGGCAACAGCGAGGGTCCCTGGGTCAAGGTCGCCGTGGTCTTCACCATGCTCGTCGGCGCGGTCTCCTTCGCCGGTTCCGCCGTCACCGTCGGCAAACTGCAAGGCCTGATCAGCTCACGACCACTCATCTTCCCCGGGCTCGCCGTCGTGATGGGTGCTGTCGTGCTGGCTGCCCTCGTGGCCGGCGGCTTCGTCGTCGCGACGGGTGCGGCGAGCTGGGCCATCGCCCTCCTCCTCCTGGGGCTCCTCGTCGGGGCGCTCCTGGTGCTCCCGGTCGGCGGCGCGGACGTGCCGATCGTGATCTCCCTGCTGAACGCCTTCACCGGGCTGGCGGTCGCGGCCTCCGGGATCGTGCTGGGCAACCTCCTGCTCGTCGTGGCCGGCACCCTCGTCGGCGCCAGTGGCACCATCCTGACCCGCGCCATGGCATCCGCCATGGGCCGCGGCGTGAGCGGAATCCTTTTCGGCGCCTTCAAGGGCGGGTCCACCGCCGGATCGACCGCACAGAGCGACCGACCCGTGCGCAGCTCGAACCCCGAAGACGTGGCGGTGCTGCTGAACTACGCCCAGCGTGTTGTCATCGTTCCGGGCTACGGTCTCGCCGTCGCGCAGGGCCAGCACACCATCGCCGAACTCGCCACCACCCTGGAGGCGCGCGGCGTCGAGGTGGTCTTCGCGATCCACCCGGTGGCCGGCCGGATGCCCGGCCACATGAACGTGCTGCTGGCCGAGGCGAACGTGCCCTACGAGTCACTCAAGGAGATGGCCGAGGTCAACCCGGAGTTCAAGAACACGGATGTCGCCCTCGTCGTGGGCGCCAACGACGTGGTCAACCCCGCGGCGAAGACCTCGCCCGGCTCGCCGATCTACGGCATGCCCATCCTCGATGTCGGCGTGGCCAGGCAGGTCGTGTTCCTCAAGCGGTCGATGCGGCCCGGCTTCGCGGGGATCGAGAACGAGTTGCTGTTCGACCCGAAGACCACGCTGCTCTTCGGCGACGCGAAGGACTCCCTGACGAAGATGCTCAGCGCGGTCAACGCGCTCTGAACAGGTCGGTGGAGCGGTAGTGTTCAGTCAGGAGTAGAACCCGTATAGGTCCTCCGGGGGAGAGTTATGGCGACCAGGTGGGCGAGATTCGTCCGAGGCTGGGTCACGGCATCCGTCGCCGTCTTCG
>JACMQV010000052.1 GCA_014376815.1 Cryobacterium sp. | reverse complement strand
GGCCGTCACCATCATCGAGGCAACGGATGCCGTCGGCGGCCCGGGCGCCGGCCACGTTCTCGACGGGCTCAGTCTTGACAGCGGAGCCGAGAGCTTCGCCGTGCGCGGCGGAACCGTCGCCGCTTTCGTCGAGGACCTCGGCCTCACCGACCAAATCGTCGCCCCCAACGTGGCCGGCGCCTGGCTGCACCTGCCCGCGCTCAACTCCGGCTCGCCGTCCCGCGCCCGCGCGAAAAAGGTCGCCGCCGGAACCGCCCTGCAACGCCCGTCAGCGGATGCCTCGGTGAGCGTTCCGCTCCCCAAGGCCGGCGTTCTCGGAATTCCCGGTTCCCCACTCGCCGACGACGTGCGCCGCGTGATCGGCTGGAAGGGGTCGCTCCGCGCCTACCTCGACCGGCTTATGCCCGTGCTCACCATCGGCCGGGAGCACAGCCTCGGCGACCTCGTGAAAAAGCGCATGGGCGCGCGAGTACTCGACCGCCTGGTCGAACCGGTTGCCTCCGGCGTCTACACGACGAGCGCCGTCGACCTCGAAATCGACGTCGTCGCCCCCGGACTCAACCGCGCCCTCACCACCGCCGGCTCGCTCTCCGGCGCCGTCTCAGCCCTGCGGTCCGGCGCCCCCGCCGGCTCCAACGTCGGCGGGCTGCTCGGCGGCATGGCCAGCCTGCCCGCAGCCATCGTGACCGCCCTCGAGCGCCACAACGTGAGCATCCTCACCGGCACGACGGCCGAGACCCTGGCTCGCTCCGGTACCGACGATGCGCCGACCTGGTCCGTCACCGTCACGCGCCCCGCGGATGCCGCGCCCGCCGACCCGGCTGACCCGATCGACTCAGCTGACCCCGCCGACGTCGGCACCACGACCCAGACCATCACCGCCCGGTACGTCATCATCGCGACTCAGGGAGCCCAGGCGCTGCGACTGGTCAATCCGCTCGGCGCCCAGTTCGATGCGCTCGCCGCACTCGACTGGCCGGCCCCGACCGCGGTGACCCTCACCTCGCTCGTGCTCGATGCGCCCGCCCTCGACGCTCACCCGCGCGGCACCGGCGTGCTCGTCTCGATCGACGCCCCTGATGTCACCGCGAAGGCGCTCACGCACGTCACTGCAAAGTGGGCCTGGGTCGCCGACGCGGCCGGCCCCGGCCGGCATGTCGTGCGGCTGTCCTATGGCCGGGCGGGTCACCCCAACCCGACCGATGACCTCAGCGACGTTGAACTGCAGACGCTCGCCCTGCACGATGCTGCCACCCTGCTCGGTGTGCCGCTTCCGGCCGGCTGCGTGCGCGCCTTCGCCCGCACCGAGTGGCGTGACGCGCTGTCACCGGCCACTCTCGGTGCGCCCGAACGCGCCCAGCTGGTGCACGAGGCCGTGGCCGCGACGCCCGCACTGGAGATCACCGGTGCTTGGCTGGCCGGAACCGGCCTCGCCTCGGTCATCCCGCACGCCCTCGAGGCCGGTGACCGCATTCGGCACGCCGCCCTCGGCCTGACCATCACCGCCCCCGACCTCTAGCGAACGCCGAAACTGTGCACTTCCTGTATTGATACGAGCGCGGTGTGACATACCCGGGCGCACCCGAGACCGAAACGGCGAACCGGGTTACTCTGGGGAGACCTTACGAAAGTGGAGACTCAATGCGCGGAAAGCTTCTGTTCATCACGGGCGGACTCGTCGGCTACGTGCTCGGTGCACGCGCCGGCCGCAAACGCT
>JACMQV010000051.1 GCA_014376815.1 Cryobacterium sp. | reverse complement strand
GGCGGCTCCCGGCGGGGGGGGGGGGGGGGGGAGAGGGCGGGCGGGCGCCCCGGGCGCCGCCCCGCGGAACGCCTGCCGGCCGACCGCCTAGCCCAGGCCTGCGACGTCCGGGGACTCGTACGCCCCGGCCTGCAGGGTCTTGGCGCCACCGTCGACGTCGGCCGGCTGCAGGATGAAGCTCTCGGTGCTGGGGCTCTTGTCGCCCTTGGAGAAGTTCAGCGGGACGACCAGGCCCCCGGTGTCGATGTCGGTCAGCTCGCCCTTGGCGGCGAGCACTCCCTCAGGGGTGAGGTCCTTGTTCTCGCAGGCCTTGTCCAGGATCTGCTTCATGACGTCGGACATCCCGGTGCCGAACACGACACCCAGGCTCGGCGTGACGCTGGGGTACTTCTTCTTGTAGTCCGCCAGCAGCTCCGGGTGCGCGTCGAAGCCGTTGATCGGCGAGGCCACGATGAGGTTCTTCTTCAGGGTCGCCGCCGCCGGGCCCTTGAGCAGACCGGGGGCGAAGACCGGGTTGTTGCCGATGATCGGCACGTCCAGGCCCTGCGTCGCCGCGGCACCGGCGGCGGACGCCGTCTGGCCGGGAGCGGTGGTGAGCACCAGGGCGTTGATGCCGGCGGCCTTGAACTGCGTGATCTGCGAGCTCATGTCCTGGTCGGTCGGCTTGATCTTCGCCTCGACCACCTTCATCTTGTGCTTGCCGGCGAAGTACTTCGACCCGGCCAGGCCGTTGGCGCCGTACTCGCCCTCGAAGTAGATGTGCCCGAGGGTGTCGCCCTCCTTGATCAGGCCCTTCTCCAGCGCGTAGCCCAGACCGTTGGTCATCTCCACGTCGTAGGTCGCGCCGACGACGCCGTTGCCCGGGAAGCTCGTCAGGTTGCGCGCCCAGGCAGACGGCAGGTTGACGATGCTGTCCTGCGTGTAGGTGTCACCGAGGGCCGTGTTGATCGGCGAGCCGATCGTCTGCTGCATGGCCAGGATGTCGTCCTTCATGCCGCTGTAGAGCTGCACGCCCTGCTGGGGGACGTAGCCGGTGTCCTTGATGTCGAGCTTCACGTCGTAGGTGCCGCAGACCTTGTCGCCGGCGTTCTGCTTCTCCCAGTAGAGGGTGTTGGCGTTGGTGATGTCGGCGCCGAGGGCGGCGAAGACGCCCGTGAGGTCGGTGAGCACGCCCAGGGTGATGGTCTTGCCCTCGACGCCGCGGCCGACCTTGACCTCACCACCACCGGTGCCCCCGGTGTCGCCGCCGGGGGCGGCGGTGTCCGGTGCCTTGGTGCTGCAGCCGCTGGCTGCCGCCAGGATGGTGGCCGCGAGCAGGACTCCCGCGCGGTTGCCGAGCTTCATGTGGTGCTCCCTTGTGCTGGTGGGTGGGACGGGGCGGTCGGTGCGGTGGTGCGGGACTTTCGCCGGAACAGCCCGGTGATGCGCTTGCCCAGGCCGACGAGCCCGGCGGGCTCGAACAGCACGACGAGCACGATGGTGAGGCCGAACAGCAGCCGGGCCGCCTGGCCGGCAGACACCCCGCCCTGACCCGGTTCGGAGACGAGCGGCAGGGACCCGGCGTACTCCTGGAAGACCAGCGGCAGGGCGGTGACGAACAGTGCGCCCAGAGCGGCCCCGCCGACCGAGCCGAGCCCGCCCAGCACGATCATCGCCAGGTAGAGGACCGACAGGTCCAGGGCGAAGGACTCCGGGGCCACGCTGCCGATGGACAGCGCGTAGAGGACCCCGGCGAGCCCGGCGTACATCGACGACACCAGGAACACCCGCGCCTTGTACTGCTGCACGTTCACGCCCATGACGGCGGCGGCGACCTCGCTGTCGCGCAGGGTCTGCAGCGCACGCCCGGCCCGGCTGCGCAGCAGGTTGCGGGCGAACAGGTACGACACCAGCGCCAGGGCCAGCCCGAGGTACCACAGCCGTTCGGCCTCGCCGAACTTGACTCCGGCGACGAACAGGTCCGGGTCGGAGTTGCCGAAGCTGAAGCCGAACAGCGCGAAGTCGGGCGTCGTACGGCCGTTGAAGCCGCCGGTGACCGAGGTGTAGGTGTTGAGCACGTGCTGGCCGATGAAGACCAGCCCGAGCGAGGCGACGCCGAGGTAGATGCCGCGCAGCCGGGCGGCGACCGGGGAGAACAGCAGCCCCGCGACTCCGGCGAGCAGGACCCCGGCGACCATGCCGAGGACCGGGGGCAGTCCCAGGCCCCCGACCGCCTCGGCGGTGCCCCCGGGCTCACCGGAGACGTAGACGTAGGTGATGGCCCCGACAGCCAGGAAGAAGGCGTGCGCCAGCGACAGCTGACCGGTGGTCCCCACCAGCAGGTTCAGCCCGATGGCGCCGATGATCGCCCCGAACACGGCGAACCCGGTGCGCAGCCAGAACTCCTGGACGTAGATCGGGGCGACCAGCAGCAGGACGAGCGCGACCAGCATCAGCAGCGTGCGGACGCTGAGCAGGCCGCTGCGGCGGGTGGGCGGCGCCGCGGAGGCGGCAGGGGCGAGCCGCTCGCCGCGGGTGGCGGTGTCAGACACGGGTCAGCTCCCTGGTCCCGAACAGCCCGGACGGACGGACCAGCAGCACCAGGATCATCACCACGTACGGCACGACGTCGCCGAACCCGCGTCCCAGGAACAGCAGCTGCTCCTGGTAGCCCGAGGCCATCGCCTCGGCGATGCCGATGATCATCCCTCCGGCCAGAGCGCCGCCGGTGGAGTCCAGACCGCCCAGGATCGCGGCGGGGAAGGCGCGCAGCGCCACCGAGTGCACTCCTGGCGCAACCCCGGGTGTGGGCGACCCCACGAGGAACATGCCGGCGACCGCCGCCAGCGCAGCACCGATGATCCACGCCACGGCCGACACCCGCCCGGGCTTGATGCCCATCAGTGCTGCGGTCTCGCCGTCCTCGGCACTGGCCCGCATCGCCACGCCCCAGCTGGAGAACTTGAAGGCGGTGAAGAAGACCGCGATCAGCACGGCCGCGGTGATCATCGCGTAGAGCCGGTTCGTCGTCAGCCCGATGTCACCGATGCGGACGAAGTCCCCGCCCCACGGCTGGCCCTCGTTGAGGATGTCGGACCCGATCCGGCGGGTCAGCTCGGTCAGCATCATGATGTCGATCCCGATGGTGAGGATCGCCAGGCTGATGACGGGCGCCCCGCGCAGCCGGTTGATGAGCAGCCGTTCCACCAGCAGGCCGACCCCGGCGGTGGCCAGCACGCCGACCAGGAACGCCGGGAAGAAGCCGATGGACTCGTTGAGCTTGGCGATGGTGAACGCGCCGAACAGCAGCAGCGAGCCGTGCATGAAGCTCACGACCTCGCTGGCCTTGAAGATGACCGCGAAGCCCAGGGCGATCAGGGCGTAGATCGCCCGGAGCGAGATCCCGTTGAGCAGCAGGGTCAGGAAGGTGTTCACGCGCGGTCCCCGCTCTCGGTGTCGTCGCTCGGGTCGTCGGCAGAGTCGTCGTCGGGGTCGGCGTCGCCGGAGCCCAGATAGGCGCGGATGACGTCCGGGTTGGCTTGGGTCTCGTCGGGGGTGCCGTCCGCGATCCGGCGACCGAAGTCGAGGACGGGGATGCGGTCGGCGATGCTCATCACCATTCCCATGTCGT
>JACMQV010000050.1 GCA_014376815.1 Cryobacterium sp. | reverse complement strand
CCCGGAGCCCGATGATGCCGCGGCCGGTACCCCGCGCCGGAGCCGGCACGGGGCGCCGGCCGTCGTCGACGACGTCCACCTCGACCCCGCCGGCCGACGCCGGCAGCCGCACGGGGACATCCGTCGGCTGCGCCGCGTAGCGCAGCGCATTGGTCAGTGATTCCTGCACGATCCGGTAGATCGTGAGTTGGGCGCCCGGATTGCCCGGAATGCTGCCCACCAGGTCGAGGCGGGCCGGGAGGCCGGCGGAGCGGAATGAGTCGACCAGGTCGACGAGCTGGGCGGCGCCCGGTTGGGGACTGAGCGGGGCCCCCTCGGGGTCGGACGCGGCGTCGGACGGGGCGTCAGCCGACGGTTCCTCCCGCAGCACGCCGAGCAGCCGGCGCATCTCGGTCATCGACCCGCGCCCGGTCGCGGCCACTTCACGCATCGCGGTCCGGGAGCGCTCCGGGTCCTTGACGAGCAGGGCGTCAGCGCCGTCGGCGAGCGCGACCATGACGGACAGGCTGTGCGCCACGATGTCGTGCATCTCCCGGGCGATGCGCGCGCGCTCGGTGATCCGGGCGAGCTGGGTCTGCTGGTCGCGTTCCCGCGCGAGCTGGGCGGCCAGGGCGACGAGCGCCGCCACGTAGCGTTTGCGGTCTCCGATCGTGATGCCCACGAGGGTGGCCGCGAGCAGGAGGACGGCGTACTGGGACGCCTCGGTGAGCCAGGCAGTGTAGGCCGTGCCGGCGCTGAGAAACGCCCCGAGGCCCGCGACGCCGACCGCGGCGATGAGGCCGAACCAGGCGCTGCGCACATCACGGTAGACCGCCACCGAGTACAGCGCGATCAGGACGGGCAGGGTGTCGCCCTGTCCATGGGCGGGGTAGGAGGCCAGCAGACCGGCGCAGGCGACCCCGAGCACCCGCAGGGGAGCATGCCGGCGGAACAGGAGCGCGGCAGTGACGAGCACGACGACCGCGGCGGCGGGGAAGATGCCGGCCGGGCCGGGCCGCCCGCCCGGTTCCAGCTGGTCGACCAGGAGGACGATCGCCATCGGCACGAAATAGGCGCTCGCGATCAGCGAGTCGCTGACCCACGGATGCCGCGCCCAGAACCGGCGGGCCACGCCGGGCGGCGTGGGCAGACGCAGTTCACCCCCGGGCGGCGCGAAGGGCCGTCCGGGGGTGAACTGCGTCTGGGTCATTCTGTGGACTCTACGCGTCGCGCCTCTTCAACAGCACAGAGGCGCCGACGAGGCTGACGGCGAGCCAGCCGAGAACGACCAGCAGGTCGACCCACCACTCGATCGGAACCTGGCTGAAGGACATCAGCCCGAACATGTTGATCCCCGCGTTGGACACCAGGTATGGCAGCACGGATGCGGCCCACGCGGTCGGGATCAGCTGCAGCACCATCGGCAGCAGTAGCACGATGCCCAGCACGACCGCGATGCCGCCGGCGCCGCTGCGCACGATGGTGCCTACGCCCAGGGCGAAGACCGCGATCAGGCCCAGGTAGAGCGCCCCGCCCAGCACCGGCAGGAGCACGGTTGGGTCGAACAGGCTGGCGTGCAGCCCCTGCCGGGCAAGCACCCCCGAGGCCACAAGGTAGGAGCCGAGCGTGCTGGCGAGGCCGACGAGGAACGTCGTGACGAACAGGACGAGCGCTTTGGCCCCGAGCGCCGGGAGCCGGTTCGGCACCGCGGTCAGGGTGGACCTGATCATGCCGGTGGAGTACTCGCCGCTGATGGTGAGCACACCGAGCACGGCCACGATCAGCTGGCCGAAGAAGACTCCGAAGGTGGAGGCCTGGGCGAGGAACCTCGCCTGGTCGCCCGCGGGCACCACGGATGCGTCGGCGCCCGCCAGGTCCAGGGTCGAGGCCATGATCGCGGCGAGGCCGAGCGACATCACCACGAGCAGCCCGTACGACCACCCGGTCGAGCGGACACTGCGCAGCTTGATCCACTCCGAGCGGAGCAGGCCGGCCGCGGTCAGCCGCACCGTGGGAAGGGTCTCCGCCGGGGCCGGCACGGGGCCGGCGGCGGCCGGAAGGGTCGTCGTGGTCGTCATCGGGTTGCCTCCTGCAGCTCTGCGGAGGCGCTGGTGCGGTACTCCACCTCGTTCTGGGTGAGGGCCATGTAGGCCTCTTCGAGCGACGCGCCGACGCCGGTCAGTTCGTGCAGCACGATCCCGGCCGTGGCGGCCTGCTCGCCGATCTCGCCGGCCGTGATGCCGGCCACCTCCAGCAGGTCCTGCTCCAGGCTCGTGACGGTGACGTCGGGCCGGGCGAGCAGGGTGGCGAGGTGCGCGGACTGCGGGCTGCGCACGCGCACCCGGTGGGCGCCGGCCTGGCCGATGATCTCGGCGACGGGGGCATCCGCAATCACCTTCCCGCGGCCGAGCATGATCAGGTGATCGGCGGTCAGGGCCATCTCACTCATCAGGTGGGACGAGAGGAGCACGGTGCGCCCTTCCCCGGCCAGCTGGCGCATCAGTCGGCGCACCCACTGCACCCCCTCGGGGTCGAGGCCGTTGACGGGCTCGTCGAGGATGAGGACCTTCGGGTCGCCGAGCAGTGCGGCGGCGATGCCGAGCCGCTGGCCCATGCCGAGGGAGAAGCCGCCGACCCGCTTGCGGGCGACGGAGCCGAGCCCGGTGAGTTCGATCACCTCGTCCACCCGGCTGGCGGGGATGCCGTGGGTGGCGGCCATGGCCAGCAGGTGGTTGCGGGCCGAACGGCCGGTGTGCACGGCCTTCGCGTCCAGCAGGACCCCGACCTCGCGGAGCGGGGCATCGTGTGCGCGGTAGTGCTTGCCGTTCACGGTGACCGTGCCGGCGTCCGGCCGGTCGAGGCCCACGATCATCCGCATGGTGGTGGTCTTGCCGGCGCCGTTCGGGCCCAGCAGGCCGGTCACCTTGCCGGGCTGCACGGTGAAGTCGATCGCGTCGACCGCGGTCTTGCTTCCGTACCGTTTGGTCAGGGACTGTGCCTGAATCATCCGTCTCCTCGTTGTACATCGGTGGGGCCGGTATCGACTGGCGATAACGGCCACGCACACGACGCTACGGGGGACGGATGCGGCCCGCATCGGCCGAGCGGACCCTCCTCGATCAGACTCCTCGTACCTGGGTACGACGCGAGGGTGCCCGTTCCGGCCCGGAGTGACCCGCGGAACGGGCACCCTCGACCGGACCGGGGACTGTCAGCCGGCCTTCTGGGCCTTGGGCTTGCGGGATTTCTCGGGCACGGGAGCCTGGCCGGAGGCGCGCTGGGCGGCGTAGTAGTCGCGGGCCTCGTCCTGGCGTTCCTGCTCGGCGCCGCTGGCGATCGCCGCCCGGAGGTGCTCCGGGCTGTAGCCGAAGGCATCGACCAGGCCGAGCGCGTGCGGGCGCAGCCTGGCGATGATGCGGTCGATGTAGGCGGTCACCGACTGCGCCCGCTGCGCCGAGAGGCGCCCGTTGATCAGGTACCAGGCCAGGTGCTTCTCGAGCAGTCCGAGACCGAACAGGTCACGCAGCCAGGTCAGGACCTGCTTCGTGCCGGCATCTTCCGTGCTCTCCACCGCCCGGGTGAAGGCCTCCCACTGCAGCAGCTCCCCGTGGGAGCGGGCCGCCTCGATCAGCTGGTCCTGGTTGGCGTTGAAGAGGGCGGCGGCGTCTTTCGCCGGCAGTTTGCCGGCCGGGCGGAGCTTGCCCGCGATCTCCGCGATCATGGTCTCGACCCGGTCGGTGAGCAGCTCGCGCTGCACCTCGGCATCCCGGAGGTGGCCGACGGAGCGTGCCGTCGACCCGAAGTCGGCGACCACCTGGGCGAGGCTGCGGAGACCCGAGCCATGGTAGGCGCGGCCGGCCGCCTGCTGCACGACGTAGCGGGCGAGCACACCGGGGCCGGCCGAGGCGAACTTGCGGCTGTAGTCGGTGAGCAGCCGCTTGGCGACGAGCTGGAGCAGGACGTTGTTGTCACCCTCGAAGGTGGCGTACACGTCCAGGTCTGCCCGCAGTCCGACCAAACGGTTCTCGGCCAGGAAGCCGGCCCCGCCGCAGGCCTCGCGGGCCTCCTGCAGGGTGTCCAGGGCATGCCAGGTCGACAGGGGCTTCAGCGCGGCGGCGAGGGTTTCCAGGTCCTGGATGTCGGCATCCGTGTTCGCCTTGCCGCTGAAGACCTGGTCGAATTTGACCAGGAACTCGTCGTGGGCGAAGGTGTGCGCGTAGGTGGTGGCCAGGCGCGGCAGCAGCCTGCGCTGGTGGCGCTGGTAGTCGAGGATGACCTCCTCGTCGGTGTCGCTGCCGGCCGTGAACTGGCGCCGCTGGCTGCCGTACGTGATGGCGATCGTCAGGGCCATCGCCGCGGCCTGCGTGGCCGCGCCGTCGAGCGAGACGCGACCCTGCACGAGGGTGCCGAGCATCGTGAAGAAACGGCGGCCCGGGCTGGCGATCGGGCTGCTGTAGGTGCCGTCCTCCGCGACGTCGCCGTAGCGGTTGAGCAGGTTCTCGCGCGGGATGCGCACCCCGTCGAAGTGGAGCCGGCCGTTGTCGATGCCGTTCAGGCCGCCCTTCAGGCCGTCGTCCTCGCCGCCGACCCCGGGCAGGAACGCTCCGGACTCGTCGCGGATCGGCACCCAGAAGGCGTGCACGCCATGGTTGACGCCGTCGGTGATCAGCTGGGCGAAGAGCACGGCGGCGATGCCGTCCTTCGCCGCGTTGCCGAGGTAGTCCTTCCACGCCGCGCGGAACGGGGTCTGGATGACGAACTCCTGCGTGGCCCGGTCGTACGTGGCCGTCGTGCCGATGGCGGCGACGTCCGAACCGTGGCCGGTCTCGGTCATCGCGAACACGCCGGGGACGTCCAT
>JACMQV010000049.1 GCA_014376815.1 Cryobacterium sp. | reverse complement strand
TACCATCGCGGCCCAGCAGATGGCAGCCCTGCAGGCCTCAGCCTGAACCTCACACCGACCCAATCCCCCGCATCACCCCGTCCCCGGCAGGAATCTTTATACCCCATGGGGTATCTTGGCGACTAGGACAGAGCTTCAACGAACAGGAGAATCACACATGTGCCGAGCGGTTACGTGCAAGAAGTGCGGAAAGACGACGTGGGCGGGGTGCGGTCAGCACGTCGACCAGGTGATGCGAGCCGTCCCCGGCGCACAGCGGTGCCGCGGGCACGAGAATGAGGCCCCGGCCAAGGGCTTCTTCGCCCGGCTGTTCTCCGGCAGCTGATCGGTCTGTGATCGAAAAATCGCCCTTGAGGAACCTCAGGGGCGATTTTTTTGGTTGCCCTACCGGCCACCCCGGGCAACACTCACTGGCAAGGCAACACTCTCCGACCAGGAGGTCAGTTGTGGGCAAGAAGAACTCCCAGAAGAAGGATTCCGGCCGGCACGACGGGATCATCCTGCTCAAGTACCGGCTCGAGGTCAGCGCGGACGAGCAGACCCGGCGGCTGGAGAGCCGCATCAACGATCCGCGCAAAACGTGGAAGCTGTCGCCTGACTTGGAGTCCTGCGACCCGCTTCCCGGGCTCGACGTCGAGCTGCCCACCCGCCAGAAAGCCGGCCGCTACCGCGAGCCGAAACTGGCGGCGCGGAACATCCCGACCCCGTTCTGAGCGGCACCCCGGCGCCACGGTGCAGATGCTGCGGAGAAGGCGATGAGGAGAAGGCCATGAAGCACACCGGCGCAATACCGGCAGGGCCGGCTGCGGCCGCAGCGGCCGCAAGCTGGTATGCACTCACACCCGATGAGGTGGCGAGCCGGCTGGCGGTGGACCCGGCCAGGGGGCTGAGCGCGGCCACGGCCCAGCAGCGGCTGCAGGAGAGCGGCCCGAACGCGCTGGCCGCGGCGAACCCGGAGCCGGTCTGGAAACGGTTCTTCAGGCACTACCGGGACTATATGCAGATCGTGCTCGTCGCCGCCGCGCTGGTCAGCCTGCTGATCGGCGAGTACGGGACCGCCGTGGGGCTGGCCCTGTTGACGCTGCTCAACGCCTGGCTGGGATACCACCAGGAAGGCAAAGCCGAAGCGGCCCCGGCATCGCTGGGACAGATGATGAAGTCGGTGGCCAAAGTGCGTCGAGACGGCGACATCGCCGCGATCCCCGCCGACCAGATCGTGGCCGGCGACATCGTGGTGGTCGATGCCGGCGACCGCGTGCCCGCCGACGGCCGCGTCATCCTGGCGGCCACCCTGCAGGTCGACGAGGGTGCCCTGACCGGCGAGAGCGTCGCCGTCGAGAAGAACACCGAGACCATCGGCCGCTCCGACGTCCCCCTGGGCGACCGGCTCAACATGGCATTCATGAACACCAATGTGACCAGGGGCCACGGTGAAATCCTCGTCACCACCACCGCCATGGGATCCGAGGTCGGCCACATCGCCAACATGCTGGCCAGCCAGAAAGTGGAGAAGACCCCGCTCACCAAACAGGTGGACCGACTCACGATCTTAATCATCATCGCGGCGCTCTTCGCCTTCGTCGCAATCGTGGTGATGGGGCTGATCCAAGGTGAATCCTTCACGGTGCTCTTCGGGATCGGCGTTGCGCTGGCCGTCGGCTCGATCCCCGACGGGCTGCCCGCCGTCGTGACCACGATCCTGTCCGTGGGCTCGGTCAACATGGCCCGGAAGAACGCCATCATGAAGGTCCTGCCCGCGGTCGAGACGCTGGGTTCCACCTCGGCGATCAATTCCGACAAGACCGGCACCCTGACCCTGAACCAGATGACGGTGCGGGAGATCACGACGGTGCACCACCACTACACCGTGCGCGGCGAGGGCTACAGCTTCGACGGGCAGGTACAGCGCACGACCGGCGACGCCGAGCGCGACCTGAATTACGTAATGTTCTCGTGCGCGCTCTGCAACGACTCCGACATCCAGGGCGGCGAAGTGGTCGGCGACCCCACCGAGGGGGCGCTGTACGTGCTCGCGCAGAAGGGCGGCGTGGATGTGCGGGAGTTCCGAAGGAACCATCCGCGCGTGGCATCCGTGCCGTTCGACTCCGACTACAAGTTCATGGCGACCTTCCACCTGATGCAGGATGCCGACGGACGGCCCGTGATCCGGGCCTACGTCAAGGGCGCGCCCGACGTGCTCCTCGCCAGGTCGTCGTCGGGACGGATGCCGGGTGGCCGGGCGGAACCCCTCACCGAGGAGGCCCGCGCGCGAGTGCTCGCCGAGAACGACCGCATCGCCGGCCAGGGCAGGCGGGTGCTCGGCCTGGCGCAGCGCGAGTTCGATCCGGCGACGTTCGACGCTTCGGGTGACCTGATGGCGCTGATGCAGGATCTGGAGATGTCGGCGCTGATCGGCGCGGTCGACCCGCCTCGCGCCGAGGCGGTGGCCGCGATCGCCGAGGCGAAGCGGGCCGGCATCCGGGTGCGGATGATCACCGGCGACCATGCCGTCACCGCGGCTGCCATCGCGGCAGAACTGGGGATCGAGGGCCGCGCGGTGACCGGGGCCGAGTTCGCGGCCATGAGTGACGCGGAGGCCGACAGCCAGGTGGACGAGATCGGTGTGATCGCCCGGGTGTCCCCCGAGCACAAGGTCAGGCTGGTGCACGTGCTGAGGCGTAAGGGCCACATCGTCGCGATGACGGGCGACGGGGTGAACGACGCGCCGGCCATCGCGGCGGCCGATATCGGGATCGCGATGGGAATCGCGGGCACCGACGTCGCCAAGGGAGCGGCCAAGATGATCCTGGCCGACGACAACTTCGCCACCATCGTGAGCGCCGTTGAACAGGGCCGGCTGGTCTATGACAACCTGCAGAAATTCATCCGGATCCAGATCGCCAACCTGTTCATGTTCATCCTCGCGTTCATCGGCTCCTCAGCGTTCGCGATCGCGGGGACGGCACTGCTCAGCCCGGCCCAGGTGCTGTGGATCCACCTGGCGATCGTCGCACCCATCGGTGCCGTGATGGGCCTGGACCTCTCCACGCCCGGCATCATGGACCGCAAGCCCCGGCCCTTCAACGAGCCGATCATCGTGCGATCGATGATGATTCGCCTGCTCTTCGTCGGGCTGTTCATGGCCGCCGCGACGCTGATCCTCGTGCAGATCGGCAAGACCGGCTACGACTCCCTCGTGCTCGGCCAGACCATGGCCCTGGTCGGCCTGGGCCTGATGAACATCAGCGTCGCCCTCAACCTGCGCTATCCCACGGAGAGCGCCTTCGGGCCCGCCACGGTCTCCAATCCACGGCTGCTCTGGGCCTTCGCCTGGGCCTTCGTCGGCTCGATGCTGGTCACCCAGATGCGGGTGCTGCAGGACGTGTTCGGCACCGTTCCCCTCACCGGGCAACAGTGGGCGGTCTGCCTGGTGCCGGCCGTGGCGCTGCTGCTGCTCGGCGAACTGGGCAAGTTCCTGATCCGGGTCTCGGACCGCCGGTCCCAGGAGCGCACCCGGCGCTAGACGTCGAGCACGGTGAGCAGGCCCTCGGCGCCCGGATCGACCACGACCACGACGGCGAACAGGCTCTGTTCGAGGAACCGCACAATCTCCGCGATCGTCATGTCAGTGTCCAGGGCGCCGTCAACCAGCGTCTGCTCCGTGAAGGCAACCCAGGAGCGCAGAGCGATCAGAAGCAGAGCCGAGTCGGCCACCCCGAGTTCGCGAACGAGCGTGGAGACACGCTCGGTCTGCACCCCGCGGGCCCGCTCGACGATCTCGCGGACTTGCCTGTCACCGCTCGCGGAACCGCGCACGAGAGAGAAGAACGTTCCCCGGTGATCGCGGACGAACTTCACGATCCGGGTCAGGGTGTCGCCCAGGCGCGCGAGCGGGGGCAGCTCGGTCGCCGGCTGCGTCGCCCTCAGCATGCTGTCGCCCGCGACTCGTACCACCTCGCGATGGAAGCCCTGCTTCGACCCGAAGTAGTACGACAGCAGGCCGCGCGAGACACCAGCGTCGGCGGACACGTCTTCCAGGGACAGCGCTTCGAGCGGGCGATCGGCGAGCGCGGCGACCCCGATGGCAATCAGCTGAGCGCGTCGCTCATCGGGCTCCAGACGGGTGCGTCGCGGTTGTGCCATGTACCCGAGTTTACTGAGCCGTCCTCTGTCGCCGCAGAGAATACCCCGGTCAATCGCTATTGACTATTCGCAAGTTAGTTATTGACAAGACGCCAATAGTCTGCGTAACCTCACTCCCGGGGCGACACCGAAGTCGCCTGTACGACTCATGCGTCAAGGAGGATCCATGAAGTTCAATAAGCTCACGCAGTCCCGGGCCGGGCGAATCGCGCTCGTCGCCATCCCGGCCACATTCCTGTCGACGGTGCTGATGGCGGGCGTCGCGCAGGGCGCGGTGCCCGTGTCGTTCGCCGTGTCGGGAAGCCAGTTCAAGATCGGGGCCTCGCAGCTCGACGGGGCCGAATTCTCGCAGTATGGGGGTGTCGCCGTGCAGGCTGACGGCAAGCCGCACCCGGTCGCGATCGCCAACATCGGGACGGCCTCTTTGTCGGACCTGTGCCAGTCGGTCGTCTCGAAGACGCCGCTCGGCACGATCGGCCTGCTGATCAACGCGGGCGGCGGCGGCAAGCCCGCCGTGGCCACCGCACTGCAGACCGGCATGACGGATCTGCAGGGCGACGCGACGTTCACCAACATCAGGATCGGCGTCGACGCATCCAAGGTGAACACCTCCGCCAAGGGCACCGCGGGCGAATTCGCCCAGGATGCCGACCACGTGGTGATCGCAAACCTCAAGCAGACCGCCTGGAGCACCCAGGCCGGCACCTTCGCCCTGAACGGCATGCACCTGCAGCTCACCGGCGGAACGGAGTGCTTCTAGCACCCGGCACACCCGCAGCACATTTCGTTCACCCGGGTGCCGACCGACGCCGACCGGCGGGTCGGCACCCGGGTTCTGCACACACCACAGCAAGGAGTCATTGAGTGAGCACCAATCGCAGCAGCGGCCAGAGCACCGAGCACGCAGCCTCAGAACAGGCGGACACGCCAAGGGTCCGGTCCGGGTTCGGCCGCTGGTACCGCGGCCGGCCGGCCATCGGGGGTCTCCTGATCGTGCTCGGGGGAATCGAGATAATCCTGTCGAGCCAGCTCGACCTCGGCAACATCCAGATTCAGGTGGGCATCGAAGGCATGCAGGCGATGATTCTGCCGATTGCGCTGATCACGCTCGGGGCACTCGTCGTCGCGATGCCGGCTCACCGCATCTTCTACGGTGTGATGTCGCTCGCCTTCTCGATCTACGCGCTCGTTGGCGTCAATCTCGGCGGATTCCTGGTCGGAACCCTGATCGGCATTGTGGGCGGGGTCGTGAGCGTGTCGTGGTCGCCGCGCGGGACGGAGGACTCCCCCGAATCCGACAATGACGACTCCAACAGCGACGCCTCCGACAGCAACACCTTCGACCTGGAGCAGCTCGGACTCGACTCCCTCCAACTGGAGCCGCTCGTACTCGAGACGCTCGTCCGGGCGCCGCTCGCACTCGAGCCGTTCGGTCCGGAGAGTGCGGCCGTGCCGTCCACCCGCAAGGGCGCGGGTCCCCGGGCGCACGGCCTGCAGGGCGGAGCACTGGCGCTCATCGCGGCAGCGGTGCTCGTGGGCTCCGCACTCACCGGGCCCACCTCGAGTCCGTCCTTCGCGGACACCCCAGTCCCGACCACCGAGCCCACGGCGCCGGCGGCAACGCCGACGCCCACCGGCGGTCCGGCTCCCACCCCCGACCCGACGCCGGGACCCGCCACGGGTCCGGTGCCCGAGGCACCCGCCCCCTCGGCCGCCGCGCCCGCCGCGCCGTCCGCCGCACCGGCGCCCGGCCCGGTGAACCCGCCGGTGAGCGACCCGGCTGCACCGATCGTGGCCGTCCCGTCGGCCAGGCTTCGCGGCGCATCCGTCACCCTCGAGGGCGCGCACTACCTGGGCACCGTGGCCATCGCCCGCGCGGACGGCTCGGTCGTGACCGCGCTGAAGATCACCGCCGACCGTGTGGTGATCGCGGATTTCACCCTCGACTCGCCAGATCCCGCGGCCCGGATCGCCCCCTCGAGCGGGTCGGCCCTCACCTTGACCGGGCCGGTCACGATCTACTGCGCCTCGCTCGCCGGCGATCTGGCCGACGGCAGCGCGGCCGCCTTCGATGAGTCGACGCCGCCGCCCCTGGGCATGGCGCTGCCGTCGCTGACGAACGCGTCGGTCCAGCTGCTCTCCCTGGTGAGCACGACGGCAACGATGACGGGTGGCCATCTGGTCGTCTGAGCGTCGCGCCAGATCGGCGCCCCGCTCGAACAAGGGTGCGCCAGCCGGAACCTCCGGCCGGCGCACCCTTCGTCGTTGAACCCGGGGTGACCGGCGTCCCTACTTGAGGATGCGGATGAGCTTCTTGTTGGCGAACTCCGCGATGCCGAAACGTCCCAGTTCCCGACCGAAGCCGGACCTCTTCACTCCGCCAAAGGGAAGCTCCGGGCCGTCCAGGAGCGAGCCGTTGATGAAGACCATCCCGGCGTCGATCTGGTCGGCGACGCGCAGGGCCTGCTCCGGATCCGTCGTGAAGAGGTAGGAACCCAGGCCATAGGGGATGTCGTTGGCCACCTGCACCGCCTCGGCCTCGTTCTGCACACGGTAGATGGCGGCGACGGGACCGAAGAATTCCTCCCGGTAGGCGTCACTCTGCGGGGAGACCCCGGTGAGGACGGTGGGCGAGAAGAACGCGCCCGTGCGGATCCCCCGGGCGTGCACGGTGGCGCCCTGGGCCTCGGCGCGCTGGAGCTGCTCCTCAAGGCCCTCGGCGGCCCCGAGGGAGGAGAGCGGGCCGAGCGTCGTCTCCGGCGACGTGGGGTCGGCCGGCACGTTGCCGGTGATCTTGGCCGTGAAGCTCTCCACGAAGGCGTCGAAGAGGCCGTCGATCACGATGAAGCGCTTGGCCGCGTTGCAGGACTGGCCGGAGTTGTCCAGGCGAGCCGCGACGGCGGCGTCGACGGCTTCCTCCAGGTCGTCCGCGCTGAGCACGATGAACGGGTCTGATCCGCCCAGTTCGAGCACCACCTTCTTGAGGTTGCGGCCCGCAACCTCCGCGACGGCGGCGCCCGCCCCCTCCGAACCGGTCAGGGACACGCCGCAGACGCGGGGATCAGGAATAATGATGTCGGCGATCTGGGCGCTGGATGCGTAGAGGTTGCGGTACGCGCCGGCGGGGAAGCCGGCGTCCGTGAAGATCGCCTCGATGGCGGCGGCGGATTCGGGGCACTGCGAGGCGTGCTTGAGCAGGATGGTGTTGCCGAGCACCAGGTTCGGGCCGGCGAAGCGGGCGACCTGGTAGTAGGGGAAGTTCCACGGCATGATCCCGAGGAGCACCCCGAGGGAGGCGTTGCGGATGAACGCCGAGCCTTCGCCGGCGAGCAGCTCGATCGGCTCGTCGGCGAGGAACGCCTCGCCGTGGGTGGCGTAGTACGAGTAGATGTCCGCTGAGAAGTCGACCTCGCCGAGGGCCTGCTCGACGGGCTTGCCCATCTCGCGCACGATCAGCTCGGCCAGGTGCTCGCGTCGCTCGGTGTGCAGGTCCGCGACGCGTTGCATCAGGCCGGCGCGCTCGGCTACCGACGTGCCGCGGGAGAACTCGCTGTGGGCACGGTCTGCGGCCCCGATGGCCTCGGTCACCTCAGCATCCGTCGCCAGGGGGAAGCTTGGTCCGCCGGCCCCGGTCGCGGGGTTCGTGACTGCATATTTGTTCATGATCTCTCCACAGGTTTCTTCGCTGACGCCGATTGAGATGGGGCCCGGTACTGCCGGAGCAAGGCCGCGCTCGTGTCTTTCCAGTCTGCCGCAGTCAGGGCCTTTAGGGAGCCATTTGCGCGGGCTCGTCTCGTTCCCCCGAACCCTATGCCCAGGCATCGCCCGGCTGGGCCGTGCGCGCCCGCCGGCAACTGTTCCGGTTCCGGACAACTGTTACCGGCGCGTCGGCGACTTTTGTCCGGAACGGGAACAGTCAGGCTCCCGCCGAGGCCGCGGCCGGCTGAACGCGACGCGGAGAGGCGAGGACGAGCGCCCCAGCGGATGTGCGAGTGAGCATAAGCACAACATTGCTGTTTGAGATAGTGTGCTTTCATGACCAGCAACTCAGCTATCGATCGAGCTCCCCGAGCGGACGCGCAACGCAATCGCGCGGCGATCATCGACGCAGCCCTGAGTTGCCTCGCCGCGAAACCGACGGCGAGCATGGCAGTCATCGCCCAGGCGGCCGGCGTGGGCCGAGTCACCCTCTACGGTCATTTCTCCTCGCGGACAGAGCTGATCGAGGCGGCCACGGTGCAGATCATGAGCCGGGTGGATGCCGAGCTCTCCCCGCTGGATCTCGACGGTGACCCCCGGGACGCGCTCGAACGACTCGTCACGAGGTCGTGGCGAATCCTCGATGACCTTCGCGGCATCCTCACCGCCGGTGAACAGGAGCTGGGCACCGACCGCATCCGTGAAAATCACGATCAGTCGATGCGCCGGGTGCACCAGCTGATCGAACGGGGCCAGGCAGAATCCGTGTTCCGCTCGGACCAGTCGGCCGGATGGCTCACGGCCTGCTACTTCGCCATCCTGCATGGCGCGGCCACCGAGATCCGTGCCGGACGCCTCAGCGAGACCCAGGCGGCCACGGTGATCCCCGAAACGATCCAGGCGATCATGTCCGTGCCGGCCGCGCGGGCGGCCCGCACGGACTGACGCCGCCGCCGGCGCAGCCCTTCCCGCCGGGTTCCGTTCAGCTGTCGGGTCGCACGACCCGGTCCCGGTCCCACGGCGTCGCCCACCGGAGCTCCTCGAACATGCGCGAGAGCACGATGGCGGTGAACCCCCAGACCAGCTTGCCGTCGACGGTGAACGCAGGCGCCCGGAAGGTCCGGTTCCCGTAGGTGTGCGCCGTACTCACCCGGTTGCCCGGGTCGAGCAGGTCCGCCACAGGCATCCGGAACACCTCGACGGTTTCGTCGTGGTCGATGGCGGCCACCTGGGACGGGCGCGTCCACCACGCCGGCACGGGCGTGACGAGATGGTTGCTCACCGGCACCATCAGGGCCGGCAGCGTGCCGAGCGGCTCGAGCCCGGCGGGGTCCAGTCCCGTCTCCTCGACGGCCTCCCGCAGCGCCGCCGCCACCGGGCCGGCGTCGGCTTCCTCGAGCCGGCCGCCCGGGGAGGCGATCTGCCCCGGATGACTCCCGAGCGTCGCGGCCCGGCGCAACAGCAGCACATCCAGGTCACCGCTCACTCGCCCGCTCCCCCTACCCGGCGCCCCGGCGGGCACGGAGTCGAGCACGCCGAACAACACGAGCACGGCGGCGCGGCGGGCGCCGGACGAGTCCGGCAGCACGCGTGACAGGTCGGTGTGCCAGTCGAGTCCGCGCTCGCAGAGCGCCGCAAGCTCGGCGCGGGGGTGCTCGGCGCGGGGGTGTTCGGCGCGGGGGTGTTCGGGCACGGCGTGCATGATTCCAGCCTACGCAAATGGACGGAAGTCGACCGGAGAGCCTGCGAACCGGCCTACCAGCCGCCCTGCAGGACCTCATCAAGCCGGTCCACGAAGAAGTCCGCGCTCTCCCGGCTCAGGCACAGGGGCGGCTTGATCTTGAGCACATTCTGCCGCTCCGAGGTGGGCTGCACGATCACGCCGAGTTCCAGCATCCGCTCGCAGATCGCGGCGGTCTCGCTGGTCGCCGGTTCCAGGGAGACCCGGTCGCGCACGAGCTCCACCCCCAGGTACAGGCCCATCCCGTGCACCATTCCGATCAGCGGATGCCGCTCCGCGAGTTCCGCGAGCCGGCCGGCCAGGTGCCGGCCGACGGCATCCGCATTCTGCTGGAGAGATTCGTCCCGGATGACGTCGAGCACGGTCAGCCCCGCGACGCAGCTGACCGGGCTTCCACCGGCCGACGAGAAGAAGTTGCCCTCCCGGGCCAGGGATTCGGCGATGTCGCGGCGGGTGAGCACCGCGCCGAGCGGATACCCGTTGCCCATGGCCTTGGCCACGGTGATGATGTCGGGCACGACGCCCTGCTGCGCCACGCCCCAGAAGTGGCTGCCCAGACGGCCGTAGCCGACCTGCACCTCGTCGGCGATGCACAATCCGCCGTGCGCGCGGATCTGCTCATAGGCGAGGCGAAGGTATCCGTCCGGGGGGACGACGCCGCCGGCGTTGCCCAGCACGGGCTCGCAGATGAAGGCCGCCAGGTCGTTCCCGGGGCCGCTCGGGTCGGCCAGGAACCGGGCCAGGTCGGCCGCGTATTCCAGCGCCGCCGCGGCGCCCCGGTGCCGCCCGCGATACGCATTGGGCACGTCGATGATGTGCACCCAGTCGGGCCGGGAAGCCAGGGCGAACGGGTTGTCGAAGGCCGAGGTCGATACCGCGTCGGAGGCCATCGTCCAGCCGTGATAGCCCTCCCGCAGGGCGACGACGCCCGCGCGGCCGGTGTGGATCCGGGCCAGGCGCAGGGCCAGGTCCACGGCCTCACTGCCGCTGTTGACCAGCAGCACGGTGTCGAGGGCAGGGTCGGGCGACTTCTCCACGATCCGTTCACAGAGGTCGGCCAGCGCCGAGTAGAGGAACCGGGAATTCGTGTTCAGCAGCCGCAGCTGGTCGCTCACGGCCCGGCTGAACCGGGGGTGACTGTGACCGATGACGGCGACGTTGTTGACCATGTCGACGTAAGAGCGCCCCCGGGTGTCGATGAGGGTTTCACGCCACCCCCGTTCGATCTGCGGCGGCTGTTCGTAGTACTTCTCCTGGGCGGCGGCCATGACGGCGGCGCGCCGGGCCAGTTCCCCCGCCGGGTCGACGACGGATGCCTGCGGGGCCACCCCGAGCCACCGCGCCGGGTCAGGTGCCAGGGTCGCCCACGCGGCGGCCCGCGAGGCCTGCGCGAAGTGCGGGGCCGACAGTCCCGGGCGGGTGAGCTCCTGCACGGTCACCCGGCCGACCGGCGTCGACGAGTGCTGCGCGTCGCCGACCGGACTCGCAACGCCGAGGTGCTCCCCCGCGGCGACCGCCGCCCCGGGCCGGAGGCTCGACGCGATGCCGCCGATGCGGAGTTCGACCCCGGCCAGGGTCAGGACCAGGCTGTCGCCGCCGCCGCCGACTCCGCCGCCGGCGCCGGCGGCGACCTCGGTGACCACGGCGCCCGCGGGCGCGACGAGCTCCGACCCGGCGGGCAGGAAGACCTCGGTGAACAGGGCGAAGGTGTGCGGTTCCCGACGCGCGTGCGACTCGGTTCGGGTGAGGCGGAACTGGCCGTAGGGGGCGACGGCGACAAGCCGGCCGGCGAGCGCGGCGCGGGCGAGCTGCCACTCGGCATCCGTCTGCTGCCAGAGCCCGTCGGCCAGCACCGGGCTGGTGACGGAGAAGTCGAGCACGTCGTAGTCGCCGCCGGCCAGCGCGGGGATCAGCGGTGTGATCGTGTCCGGCACGGCCGGGTGCGCCTCGGCGCGGCCCGCCGGGGGCCGGCCCAGCGCCAGCCGGATGGACGCCTCGGCCTCCTCCCAGCCGATCGCGCTGGCCGCGGCGAACACGCGCCATTCCGCGTCCATCCGGTGCCGGGCGTAGTCGTTGTCCTCGTCGATCCGCACCTGCTGCTCGCCGCTGGCCACCAGCACCGCCCCGCGGAGCACGATCAGCGGCCAGAGTGCGACGATTTCGTCGTCGGTCAGGGGAACCACCTCGTCGAAGGCGACGATCGCCTCGAGGGCCGCGAACGGGTTGTCCGGCACGTGGTGCAGCACGGATGCGGCGGTGACGGCGAGTTCCGCGACCAGCCACCCGGTTCCGAGGTCGCCGAAGTCGATCACCCCGTCGGGGATATGGTGGCCGTTCGGCAGGACCCGGCAGATCACATTGTCATCGGTGATGTCCCCGTGGATCGTTTGCAGCCGGAGGCCGGACACCACGCTCGCCAGGCGCGCGGCGGCGCTGTCGGCGATGGCGCGGAGCCGCGCCCGGGTGTCTTCCTCCGGCACCCAGTGCACCAGCAGGTCGACCACGGCTTTCGCGTTGCGCAGGTCCCACTGCAGCGTGCGGTCGAGGCCCGCCGCCGCGAAGTCCTGCAGGTGCAGGGCCGTGGTGCCCGAGAGCCGGCCCAGCGCACGGACCACCGGCGGCGCCAGGTAGCCCTGGGCCTCGAGGGAGGGCCCCTCGATGAAGGTCAGTAGCCGAACCGGGAGGGCGCCATCCGCTGCCGGCCAGTACTGACGGATGTTGCCGTCCAGTCCACGCACCGGCTGCGGCACCCGCATCCCGCGCGCGGAGAGGTGTTCCATCACCGCGTCCTGCGCGGCCAGCTCGGCGGCGGAGAAGGCGGGGTTGTCGACCTTGAGCACGTAGCGCGACGCTCCGTCCCGGGATGCGGCGTCGCGGGAGCCGATCAGGAAATTGCGATCCTGCTGGCTGCCGAGTTCGCGGACCGTGCCCGCGATCCCGAAGAGGGACGCGGCCATGGTCTCGGCGTCCGCCGCGGTGATGTCCGGGCGCACGAGTCCCTGCCCATTGAAGAAATCAAAACCAGGCACGTCGACGCTCCTCGCAGGTGGGGCAGTGAATCCTGCCAGTTTGGCACCACCGCGACAGAATCCGCGGAGGCAGGGGTGACATCATCGAAGGAGACAGCGTCGTCGCCACAACCCGGGGAACGCGAGGAGTATCCGTGAGCCCCGGGAACAACCACGACTGAAAGCCGCCGCAGTGCCCCACGCCACAGAGTCCGCCGAGATCACAGAGTCCGCCGAGATCACAGTGCCCGCCGACATCCGCCTCATCGCCTCCGACATGGACGGCACTCTCCTCGACGACGAGGGCCGCGTGCCGGAGTCGTTCTGGCCCCTGCTCGATGACCTGCTCCAGGCCGGAATCCTCTTCGCTCCCGCCAGCGGCCGCCAATACCAGACCCTCCGCGCCATGTTCGGCGAGCGCGACGGGCTGATCTACATCGCGGAAAACGGGACCAACGTCATGCGGGGAGGCACCAACATCGACCGCGAGCCCGTCGAGGCCGGGATCATCGCCCCCATCGTGGACTGGGTCCGCACCACCGCGGCCACGGGAGCGGACCTGGGCATCGTCGTCTGCGGGGCCCGGAGCGCCTACATCGAGCGCACCGACGCGGCCTTCGTCACCCACGTCCGCCGGTACTACGCGGCCGTCGAGGTCGTGACGGACGTGCACGCCGCCTGCCTCGACGACGACGTGCTGAAGCTGGCAATCTACGACATCGGCCGCGCCGAAACGCGCAGCGGACCGGCCATCCGAGAGCTGGACCTGCCCGCGAACGTCGTGGTCTCGGGCGCGAACTGGGTCGACGTGATGCACGAGGGCGCGAACAAGGGCCGGGCGCTGGTGCGGCTCCAGCACAGACTGGGGATCAGCCGGGAACAGACCATGGCATTCGGGGACTACCTCAATGACGCCGAAATGCTCGACGCCGCCGGGCACTCCTACGCTGTGGCCAACGCACACCCGAGCATCCGTGCGCGCGCCCGGAACATCGCGCCCGCGAACTCGGAGGCGGGCGTCGTCAGCAGCATCCTCGATGCCCTGCCGCACCTGCAGCGGGTGCTTGCACCATAGCGCGCCCGGCCATATGATATATGATTAGCTGATCAATAATCGAACTGCGAGTTCGATTATCGAACACGCAGCAATAGTGACGCCCGATTCTCCACACCGCAGTCATCCCACGCAGAAGTTTGCCCACAAAGAAGTGAGGAAGCCGTGCAGTTCCACCACCACGGATACGTGTCCACCGATCCCCGCATCCTTGACGCCGCGGGGGTCGGCCTCGATCGCCCCGACGAACTGCCCGAGAACGTCGACGTCCTCATCGTCGGAACGGGGCCCGCGGGCATGATCACGGCCGCCCAGCTCTCGCAGTTCCCGGGCATCACGACTCGCATCGTGGAGCGCCGCGGCGAACGCCTGGCGATCGGCCAGGCCGACGGGATCCAGGCCCGCAGCGTCGAGACCTTCCAGGCGTTCGGCTTCGCGGAGCGCATCATCGCCGAGGCGTACCGCATCACCGAGATGGCCTTCTGGACGCCGGACCCCACGGATGCGTCCCGCATCATCCGCTCCGCCCGTGCGGTGGACGACCCGACCGGCATCAGCGAGTTCCCGCACCTCATCGTCAACCAGGCCCGCGTGCTGGACTACTTCGCCGAGGTGATGGCGAATTCGCCCACGCGGATGGAGCCGGATTTTGGCTTCGACTTCCGCGGCCTGGTGAACACGAACGAGGGCGAGTACCCCGTCACCGTGACGCTGGTTTACACCGAGGGGGAACGGGCGGGCCAGGAGCGCATCGTCCACGCCAAGTATGTGGTCGGCGCCGACGGGGCCCGCAGCGCCGTGCGCGATTCCATCGGCTGCACCCTCGCCGGCGACCAGGCCTTCCACGCCTGGGGAGTGATGGACGTCCTCGCGGTCACCGACTTCCCGGACATCCGGATGAAGTGCGCCATCCAGTCCGGATCCGGCGGGAACATCCTGCTCATCCCCGGGGAGGGCGGCTACCTGTTCCGCATGTACGTCGACCTGGGCGAGGTGGCCGCCGACGACAACGGAGCCGTGCGCAAGACGACGATCGACGAGATCATCGTGAAGGCCAACGCCATCCTGTCCCCCTACACGCTGGACGTGAAGAACGTCGCCTGGCACAGCGTCTACGAGGTCGCCCATCGCCTCACCGACCGGTTCGACGATCTGCTGCCGGAAGAGGTCGGCACCCGTACTCCGCGAGTCTTCATCACCGGCGACGCGTGCCACACGCACAGCGCCAAGGCCGGTCAGGGCATGAACGTGTCGATGCAGGACGGCTTCAACCTGGCCTGGAAGCTCGCCTATGTGCTCGAGGGCCGCAGCCACGCCTCCCTGCTCGGCACCTACTCGGCCGAGCGTCAGGTCATAGCGAAGAACCTGATCGACTTCGACAAGACGTGGTCGACCCTGATGGCGACCAGGCCGGAGGACCTCGAGGTGCCGCTGGAGGACTTCTACACCCGCACCGCCGAGTTCCCGTCCGGCTTCATGACGGAATACCCGCCGTCGATGCTGACCGGCGAGGCGACCTACCAGGAACGCGCCACCGGGTTCCCGGTCGGCAAGCGCTTCAAGTCCGCCCCGGTGGTGCGCGTCGGAGACGCCAACCCCGTGCAGCTCGGACACCACCACCGCGCGGACGGACGCTGGCGCCTGTACGCGTTCGCGGATGCCGCCGCATCCGGTGCGGCCTCGGCGCTCACGGACTGGGCAGTGTGGCTTCAGACTTCGCCGGAGTCGCCTCTTCTCGCGCACACTCCCGCGGGGAGCGACATCGACAGCGTCTTCGACGTCAAGGTGGTCTACCAGCAGGATCACACCGGCGTCGACGTCGGCCGCGTTCCCGCCGCGTTCCTGCCGACAACCGGCCCGTTCGGGCTGATCGACTACGAGAAGCTGTACTCCACCGACCCGGACCACGACATTTTCGAGCTCCGCGGGATCAACCGCGGTGGCGCCGTCGTGGTGGTGCGCCCGGACCAGTACGTGGCGAACGTGCTGCCCCTGACGGCCACAGCGGAATTGGCTGCATTCTTCCGGCAGATGCTGCTCCCCGTGTAGCGGAAAGTCCGCCGGGTTCCGCCCGCACCATCCACCTTGCCCCGGTACGACGCGCGGGTCAGCTGACGTGGATGTGCGGGCGTCGCTTGGCGTTGGGTTCCGATTCGCGCAACACCTCACGAGCGACGGGGGCGATTTCGCCGAGGCCGGTGAAGAAGAACTTGAACATGTTGGCGATCGGGTTCCCCTGGGTCCACTCGAAGTAGATCTCCGGGATCAGGCCGCTCTGGTCCCGGATCTCCAGCAGCACGGCGGCGATCGTGTTCGGCACGTTGCCACTCGTCACCTGGAGCACGCGGTAGCCGTGCTTGGCGACTCCTCGCACCAGGAGGTCCTCTTCGAAATCGGACGAGTCGGAAGGGTGCACCTCGAGGAACATGATCGGCGAACCCGGCGGGATATGACCGAAACGACGCTCGTCACGGCTCTTGTTCCGGTACTCGGCCTCGGTGTCCTCATCGGGCTCGTGCGAGATGATCCGGATGACGTCGTACTCCTCGGCATCCGTCATGACGTAGTCCAGGGCGCTGGAATCCAGAACGACAGAGGTCGCCCGCAGCTCGAAGGAACGCCGCACGCGGGAAAGAATCGACGTGGCCATAATGGCGAGGATGAAGAGTCCCGCGATCCGGACGCCATCCGGGCGTTCGACAACGTTGGCGACCGTCGTGTAGAGCAGGATCAGCGCGGTGACGCTGAACCCCAGTGTGCGCCACCGCTGCTTCTTGCGGCGGGCGGAGAGGGTGACGGCGACAGAGGCCGATGTCATCAACACCAGCACGCCCGTCGCGTACGCGCTGCCCTGAGCATCGACGCTTGCCTGGAAGGCGATCGTGAGCATGAAGGCGATGCCGATGAAGACCAGCACGAGCGGACGAACGGCTCGGGCCCACTGGGGCGCCATCCCATAGCGCGGCAGGTAACGGGGCACGAGGTTGAGCAGGCCGGCCATCGCCGACGCGCCGGCAAACCACAGAATGCAGATGGTACTGATGTCGTAAACGGATCCGAAAACCGGTCCGAGGTATTCGTGTGCGAGATAGGCGAGGGCGCGACCGTTGGCCGGTCCGCCGGGCTGGAAGTCCTTCTGCGGGATCAGCAGGGTCGTGACGACGCTCGAGGTGATCAGGAAGGCGCTCATGATGAGCCCCGCCGTGGTGAGCAGGCGTTTGGTGCCGC
>JACMQV010000048.1 GCA_014376815.1 Cryobacterium sp. | reverse complement strand
GTGCGCGTGGGCCTGGCTGCGATCTGCGGGCTGGCGCGGCCCACGCGCCGGCCGTTGGCCACGTGCACGGAGAGGCCGATCCCGCCGCCGACCTGCCCGAGGTCCTGCTGGAGGTGCACGGGCGCCCCGGGGTGGAGCAGGCCCTCACGGGCCACCATGGTGCGGGAGTCGATGCCGTGCAGCCGGATGATCCAGATACCCAGTCCGGCCAGGCGACGGTCCCCAAGACCGACCAGCCGGCCGGTCGTCGATTCGGTCAGCCAGAGCTCCCCGGCCTGATGCTGCAGCCAGAGCGGCGGGAGACCGCGGCCGTCGGCGACCAGGAGCCGATCCGCGTCCCTGCTGGAGAGGAGGTCGCCGGCACCGGAGCTGCGGGTAGGGGCAGGCTGCTGCGAGGGCAGGTCAGGGAGGCGACGAGCACGCACACGGTGAGGATCTCCGCCTGGGGCGGTTGACTCCGGGCAAAAAGATAGCCCCCGGGTTCACCGGAGGCTATCTGGGGGCGATGCTCTGTGGGCGATACTGGGATCGAACCAGTGACCTCTTCCGTGTCAGGGAAGCGCGCTACCGCTGCGCCAATCGCCCAGATCTTGAATTGTCTCCAAGACTGGAGGTGGATACGGGATTCGAACCCGTGTATACGGCTTTGCAGGCCGCTGCCTCGCCTCTCGGCCAATCCACCACATAGGTCCACACCAAAAAGAAACGGCCTTTCGGCCGATTCGATTCGAGCGGATGACGAGATTCGAACTCGCGACCCTCACCTTGGCAAGGTGATGCGCTACCACTGCGCCACATCCGCACGTGTCTGCGTTTCCGCTGACTTGAAAGACTCTAGCCGATTCCGGCGGAGCCCGCCGCACCCTCCGCGGAGATTTCCCCGTGCGAGTCCCGGGAAGTGCCGAACTCTCCGGGATTTCCGGCATTGCTGCGGAAAAAGAAAAACCCCCGAGTTACCGGGGGTTTGTCTGTGGGCGATACTGGGATCGAACCAGTGACCTCTTCCGTGTCAGGGAAGCGCGCTACCGCTGCGCCAATCGCCCATTTCCTGGAAATCATTTCTGCAAATGAACTTCCGGGAGTGGAGGTGGATACGGGATTCGAACCCGTGTACACGGCTTTGCAGGCCGTTGCCTCGCCTCTCGGCCAACCCACCACTTGGGATTCGTATCAAAAAGAAACGGTCTTTCGGCCGATTCCGTTCGAGCGGATGACGAGATTCGAACTCGCGACCCTCACCTTGGCAAGGTGATGCGCTACCACTGCGCCACATCCGCAACTGCCCGCATTTCTGCGCGCTTAGAGACTCTAGCCGAAAGTCCTGTGCATATTCAAACCGAGCCGACCCGGCGTGTTGCGACCCTCTCGATGTGCGCCGCGTCCCCGCTCTGGGCTAGTATCAGAGCTTGTGGTTGGAGTTCCGGCCACGATGGGCGATTGGCGCAGTTGGTAGCGCGCTTCCTTCACACGGAAGAGGTCATCGGTTCGAGTCCGGTATCGCCCACAAACAAACACCCCGGTCAATCGGGGTTTTTTTGTGTCTGGCGGCACCCGTTCGGGCAGGCGCGCCTGCACCGGCGTGTTCATCTAGGCTGAAAACCATGGACGGACTGGTCGCACTCTGGGGGCAACTCTCCGCACGCAATGAGCCGTTGCCGGCTTTCACCGCCTGGCTGACGATCGCCGCCGCCGCGGTGATCGTGCTGGTGCCCGGCCTGTGGCGCATCGGACGCCATGTCATCACGATCGCGCACGAGGGCGGCCATGCCGTCGTGGCGACGCTCAGCGGGCGCCGGCTGGGCGGCATCCGTCTGCACTCGGACACATCGGGGCTGACCGTCAGCAGGGGCCGCCCACACGGACCAGGCATGGTGCTGACCCTCCTGGCCGGCTATACCGCGCCGGCCCTGCTGGGACTCGGGGCGGCACGGATGCTCAGCCTCGGTTACGACATCGGCCTGCTCTGGCTCCTGCTGGCGGCCCTCGCTCTGCTGCTGGTGCAGATTCGCAACTGGTTCGGGCTGTGGTCGGTTCTGGCCACCGCGGCCGTCGTCTTCGGCATCACCTGGTTCGGCTCTCCCCCGGTGCAGAGCGTCTTCGCCCTGCTGATCACGGCGTTCCTGCTGCTCGGTGCCGTGCGCACCGTACTGGAACTGCAGCGGTCACGGTCTCGGAGCCGCGGCACCGCCTCCGACGCCGATCAACTGTCGAGTCTGACCCATATCCCTGGCCTGGTCTGGGTGGCCCTGTTCTTCGCCGCGACGGTCGCGTGTGCGGGGTTGGCCGGACGGTTCCTCGGACTGCTCGCCTGAACCCGATGACCTACTCCGCGAGATACCTCCAGGCCTACGACGACCAACTTCGGACCGACGCGGAGACGCCCGGCGCGCTCAATGTGACCCGACTGGGTCCCGTTCTTCTCGTGACATTCGACGGCGGTCGCGGTTTCGTGACCTACCGCGATCTCGGCCAGGCAGACGACCGTGCGATAGCCGACCTCGTCGCGGGCGCGCTGGACCATTTCCGCGCCGACCCGCGCGTCACGTGCGTCGAGTGGAAGAGTCGCGCCCACGACCGGGCGCCCGGGTTGCACGAGGCACTACTGGCGAACGGGTTCGAGCCCGGGGACCCCGAGTCGATCATGATCGGGCCGCTTGAGGCGCTGTGCGTGGACGCTCCCACACCGGACGAAGTGACCCTGCGCCGCGTCACCTCCGAAGTCGACGTGCGCGCCATGTGTGCGATGGTCGACGAGGCCTTCGGCACAACCGTGGACGTCCGAACGGCCGACGAGTTGCTCCTGCGGCTCGACCTCGACGACGGCCTGGAACTGTGGGTCGCCGAGACGGATGGCCGCATGGTCAGCGGGGGCCGACTCGAGCCGGTGGGTGGCACCGACTTCGTCGGCATTTGGGGCGGAGCCACCCTCAAGGCGTACCGTGGCCGCGGCATCTACCGGGCCTTGACGGCCGCTCGGGCCGACTCCGCGCTCGCCCGGGGAAAGAGGCTCGTGCACAGCGACTCGACGGAATACTCGCGCCCCATCCTGGAACGATCCGGCCTGATCAAGGTATCGACGACCACGCCCTACAACTGGATCCGCTGACGCGGGCAGACCCGCACCGGCGTTGACGGCCGGCCACACACAGAACCAGGGTTCCGAACGCGACAGTAAGGTACGACACTGTCTCCGCGACGGGCACTCGGAGAAAGGCGGCTCACGAGGTGGAGATCAACAGCAGCGTGCCGGGAGCGAGCGGGCGCACGCCGCGCTTGCAGCCCCGATGGTTCATCGTGCTTTTCTGGAAGGCGCACCGGGCGCTGGTCCGGGTCACGGGCGGGCGCCGCGGCCTGTGGCGCCCACGCGACAAGACCTGGGGGGCACTGAGGCTAACCACGTTGGGGCGCCGCAGCGGCCAGGAACGATCGGTGATCGTCGGGTACTACGAGGACGGTCCAAACCTGGTGACCTTGGCGATGAACGGCTGGGGTGAAGCGGAGCCCGCGTGGTGGCTGAACCTCCAGGCGCAGCCGAGGGCTCGGGTCCAGCTCGCGGACGGGACACGGCAGGTCGTCGCCCACGCCGCGACCGGAACGGAGCGGGACCGGCTGTGGGACCGGTGGCGGTCGCTGGACAAGGACCTCGACGGGTACGCCCGTCGTCGGCCGACGGAGACGGCCGTGGTGGTGCTCGAACCCGTGACGTGAGCGGTTTGTGGCCGATCGAGGTTCAGCCGGCCGCGCCAAACCAGGTGGTGACGCCCGGCGAGTAGAGCACGGAGTCCGGTGCGCGTACGGCCAGCCCCGGAAATCCCGCCACGGCGAGCAAGGTATCGTCGAGCCGCACGAGCTCGGCCTCGAAGAGCTCCCACGGTTCGTGGTGGTTGCGCAGGTGCACCGTGCGCCCGCGGGTACGAGTGAACAACGCCCAACGTGCGGTCAGGAAATCGGCGAGGGGATCCCCGACGACCCGATGGGTGGTCGGCCTGACCACGATGTCCGAATGGGCTGACCCGGCCAGATGTCGCCGCGACGAGTAGTGGTACTCCCCCGCCGCAACCTCCAGCCGGGTGCGCGACCACATATACGGGATCGAGAAGAGCGCCCGGGCCGCCAGCACGGCAGCGAGCCGGGATGCCTCCAGCGAGACGAAGACCACGCCACGGTGCCCGTTCGCGTCCACCGCGTACAGGCGCACGTTCACCTCGACGAAGGTGCCGAAGTAGGGAATGGGCGGGCTGCCGAACACGGTGGCCCGGTCGAGCACGAACGGGATCAGCCCGACCCAGCTGGTGCCGTCGAATTCATCGGGCACAAGGCCCTCCGGCAGCAGCGGGGCCACGAGGGCGGCCTCCACCCGCCAGTGCAGGAACATCAGGTTCGACCAGCGCTGGCTCGCCGACGCCCTGCCGGCGAGCCGGGGCGCGACCGCGGAGATCGGGTCCATCGCGGCATCCGTCATTTCGAAGTCCCCCCTGGTTCCGGCCCCACGCCGACCGGTCTGCGGCAATCCGTGAGCATCAACGCTACCCGTAACGGGGACCGGTCGACGCCGTACCCCCAACGTCACCCATTCAAGGTCCCGCGGCACCGCCTCCTCCGTCCAGGCCCTTCTGCGCCCGGAACACGACCGGGTGCAGAACGCCGCGGTTACGCCTCGACGGCCGGCGCGGCCAGGGCGTGGTCCACGTCCGCCTGCTGGGCCGTCGTCAGGGCAGGCACCGGCGTGACCTTCTGCGCCGCCGCTGCTCCGGCCGCGACCCCGCCGACGAGGTTGCCGAGCAGTTCCCGGATGCCGATTCCCATGGTGGACTTCAGCACCCCGTCGACCTCGGTGAACCCGGAGGCGACGTTCTTGGTCAGCTGGCTGGCGCCATCCGTGGAGATGACCGTGAGGTTGTCGATGTTCGACATCGGTGCGGCCAGCTCGCGGGCGATCTCGGGCAGCATCTCCACCATCCGCAGCTGGATCAGCGCTTCGCTCTGCTCTGCGACCGCCTCGGCGGACAGCCGGGTGGCGGTCGCCTCGGCGGTACCGCGGGCGAGGATGGCGTCGGCGTTGGCCTGGCCCTCGGCGCGGATCGCCTCGGCATTGGCGATCCGGCTGTCACGGTCGGCGTTGGCGCCGGCCACCGCGGCCTCGGCCGCGGCGATGGCGGTCACGCGGATGCGGTAGGCGTCGGCATCGGCGATGGCGTTCACTTCGGATTCCAACTCGGCCTTGCGCAGTGAGGCCCGACGCTGGGCAGTGAGTTCCTGCTGCTGCACAATGGACTGCTGAGCCTTGGCCTCGGCCAGCGGCTTGGCCGCGGCGGCTTCGGCGGAGGCCTTGTCGGTGTCCAGCTGCAGGGCGGCCTTACGCAGGGCCAGCGTGTTCTGCGCCTCGGCGATCGCCTGCTCGGCCAGGATCGCGGCTTCCTGCGCTTCCCGGTTCGCCTGGTGCTCGGCCACTTCGGCCTGGCGCCGCACCTTGGCCTGCTCGGCACGGCCGAGGTCGCGGATGTAGTCGTTCTCGTCGGTGATGCCCTTGATCTCGAAGGAGTCGACGTCGACGCCCTGGTTCGCGAGCGACTCGCGGGCGGTTGCCAGCACGGAGGAGCCGAGCTCGTCCCGTTTTTGGATGATCGTCATGACGTTCGTGCCGCCGATGGAGGAACGCAGCGACCCCGACAGCACCTCCTGCGCGAAGCCGTCGATGTTCTTGTCCTGGCCGAGGAACCGCTGCGCGGCGGCCCGGATCGCGGCCGGGTCGTCGCCGACCTTCACGATCGCGACGGCCTCGACGGTGAGCGTGACGCCGTTCTGGTCCTGGGCGACGGCCGTGATCTCGATCGCACGGCTGCGCAGGCTGATCTTGAACGCCTTCTGGAAGAACGGCGTGATGAACACGCCCTGGCCGTGGACGACCCGCTGGCCGGATTCCTCCAGCGTCGCCCCGTCGACGATGGTCTTCTTGGATTTCTTACCGGTGATGACGAGGGCCTCGTCCGGCCCCGCGTTCTTGTAGACCGTCTTGGCGTAGATGAGCCCGATCAGGAAGACGACAACCGCCAGAATGATCAGGCCGGGGATGGGGCTAAGCAGGAACTCGAACATGGAATCCTTCCGATCGGTGCCGGGCACGGGCATGAGCTGGCCGGTGCGATGGGGACTAGTGTGTGTCCACGCTATCGGCACCGGTGGCATCCATCCCATAACGATGCACCGGCCGCTAAAAAAAGGCCCGCCCCGGTCTCGACTGAACGGGACCGGGGCGGGGCGCTCGCACTGTTCGGGTCACTGCGAGCTTCGTGAGCATGGCTCGGTTCACGCCCCGCGTCAAGGTCGAAAAAGGCGGCGGCGGGTCACACGGTGTCGAGTGCGTAGCCCTCTTCGCCGTGCACGATGGTGTCGACTCCGGCAACCTCGTCTTCGTTGTTGATGCGGAAGCCGATCGTCTTCTGGACCACCCAGCCGATGGCGTAGGCCATCACGAACGAGAAGATCGCGATGCTGAAGGCGGCCAGCGCCTGCACTCCGAGCTGCGCCAGGCTGCCCGTGTCGAGCAGGCCGATGCCGGAACCGAAGATACCGATGAACAGCGTCCCGATCATGCCGCCGATGAGGTGGATGCCCACCACGTCGAGCGAGTCGTCGAAGCCCCACTTGAACTTGAGGTCGACGGCGACCGCACACACCGCGCCGACGAGAACGCCGAGGACGATGGCCCAGCCGGGGGTGAGGATATTGCAGGCCGGGGTGATGGCGACGAGTCCGGCGACGGCACCGGATGCCGCACCGATCGAGGTGGGCTTGCCGTCCTTGATCTTCTCGACGATCAGCCAGCCGAGGATACCGGCGGCGGGTGCGACGAGGGTGTTGATCCAGGCGAGGGCTGCAACGCCGTCGACGGCGGCTTCTGAACCGGCGTTGAACCCGAACCAGCCGAACCACAGCAGCGCGGCGCCGAGCAGGGTCAGCGGGACGTTGTGGGGCTTGGAGATGCCCTTCTTGAAGCCGACCCGCTTTCCGAGTACGAGGGCCAGAGCCAGCCCGGCAGCACCGGCGTTGATGTGCACCGCGGTTCCACCGGCGAAGTCGTTGACGCCGAGGGCGGCCGGAGCCCAGCCGTCGGTGAGGTTGAAGACCCAGTACGCAACCGGGAAGTAGACGAGCGTCGACCACACGGCGGCGAAGATCAGCCAGGCGCCGAACTTCGCCCGGTCGGCGATCGCGCCGGAGATCAGGGCCACCGTGATGATGGCGAAGGTGGCCTGGAAGCCCGCGAACGCCAGCCCGTTCAGGTCGGGGTTCAAGGTGCCGTCCTCACCCGCGCCGAGCAGGCCGGTCAGGCCGAGGAAGCTGGTCGGGTCACCGAGGAAACCGGGGATCAGCGGAGGTCCGAAAGCCAGCCCGTAACCGTAGAGGACCCACAAGACGCCGACGACGCCCATGGCGCCGAAGCTCATCATCATCATGCTGATGACGCTCTTCGCCTTGACCATTCCGCCGTAGAAGAAGGCGACACCGGGAGTCATCAGGAGCACGAGGGCTGCCGCGACGAGGAGCCACAGGGAATTGACGTTCAGAGTAATTTCATCAGTTGTGGCGTCCAACAGGACTGACAGTTCAACCATGGATATGGTTACCTCTCTCTAACTAACAGTGATTGCCGTCGACGTGCACAGGGTGAGCAGTTGATCGTGTCTCGGCGGGTACAGAGTCAGTTTGGAGTTGGAACGTTTCGGCGAGTGCGCGGGTATGTTTCGACCGCGTTACGCACCGTGCGACGGTATTAACATCGCGTTTCCTGCGGGCAGGCCACCGGGCCGGACCGATCAGTCGTGCGGCGGCAGCTCCCCCGTGGTCAGCGCCACCAGGCGCGACTGGGACCGTTGGTACTTCTTGCGGTAGCCGCCGGAGAGCATCTCCTGATCGAAGACCTCGTTCAGGGGCTGGCCGTTGGCGACGATGGGGATCTCCGCGTCGTAGACCCGGTCGATGAAGGCCACCAGGCGAAGGGCATCCGTCTGATCGGTCAGCAGGTACACGTCCGTCAGGGCGATGACGTCGATGCCCTGGATCATCTTGATGTACTTCGACGGATGCACCGTGCTGAGATGACGGATCAACGTGCCGAAATCGTCCTGGGTCACCGTGGATCCGCGTTCGACGAGTGCCGGCACCATCTGCTCCAGCTCGTCCCGGGGAACGGCGATCGCATGCCCCTCGACGTCGCGTCGGCGATAGTCCAGCCCGTCGATGCGCACGATTTCGAAGTTCGCGGACATCGCCTGGATCTCGCGCAGGAAGTCGATCGCGGCGAAACGGCCCTCACCGAGCGAGTTCGGCGGCGTGTTCGACGTGGCCGCGACCCGGGTGCCCGAGGCGACGAGTTCGCCCAGCAGCCGGGTCATCAGCATCGTGTCGCCCGGGTCGTCGAGTTCGAACTCGTCGATGCAGATCAGCCGGGCACCGGACAGCTGCTTCACGGTCGCCGCATAGCCGAGAGCTCCGACCAGCGCGGTGTATTCGATGAAGGTACCGAAGTACTTGGGGCCGGGTGCGGCGTGCCAGAGCGCCGCCAGGAGGTGGGTCTTGCCCACACCGAACCCGCCGTCCAGGTAGATCCCGGGGAGTTCGGGTTTGGGTTTGCGGGTGCGGGAGAAGAACCCGCTGGGCCGCTGGGGAAGCCAGGCCCCGGCGAACGTGTTCAGGCGTTCGACGGCCTCGAGCTGCGACGGGAAATTCAGGTCCGGCCGGTACGACTCGGAGGAGGCGTGCTCGAACTGGGGCGGCGGCACGAGTTCGGCCACGATCTCCGGCCCGGTGATGCTCGGAGAGCGGTCAGTCAAACGGTGCACCTGACGGAGGGCTTGTGGAGCCATGCTGGAATACCCGGTTTCTGGTCTGATTGTCACGGTCGGAGCATCCACGTTGAAGTACGACGGCGCGGATGCGGTCACAACCCATACCGCGTAGATTCGAACCGCGGGCCGCTGACCAGCCTAAACCGCGCTCAATCCATTCCAGTGTCTTTGGACGCTCGCCAGGAGGTTTCCCCATGCCCGTTGATCTCGATCCGGCACCGAAGTTCACCGCCTACGCCCACCCCGAGCGTTTGGTGAGCGCTGACTGGTTGCAGGCGCACCTCGGCGCGCCGGGTCTGGTCGTCGTGGAATCCGACGAGGATGTGCTCCTCTACGAAACCGGACACATCCCGGGCTCCGTCAAGATCGACTGGCACACCGACCTCAACGACTCGGTCGAGCGTGACTTCGTCGGCAGCGATGCCTTCGCCGCGGTTCTCGGCGCCAAGGGCATCTCCCGCGACACGACCGTGGTCATCTACGGCGACAAGAACAACTGGTGGGCGGCCTACGCCCTGTGGGTGTTCACCCTCTTCGGGCACGAGGACGTGCGCCTCCTCGACGGCGGCCGTGACAAGTGGATCGCTGAGGGTCGGGAGCTGACGACGGATCGCACGGTCCTCACTCCCGCGGAATACCCGGTGGTCGAGCGCAACGACGCGCCCATCCGCGCGTTCCGTGAAGACGTTCTCGCCCACTTCGGCAACCCGCTGATCGACGTGCGCTCCACCGAGGAGTACACCGGCGAACGCACCCACATGCCCGCCTACCCCGAGGAAGGCGCCCTCCGCGGCGGTCACATTCCGTCGGCGGCATCCGTGCCCTGGGCCCGGGCCGCGGCGCCGGATGCCACGTTCCGCAGCCGAGGCGAACTGGACGACATCTACCGGGGCGAGGCCGGCCTCACCGACGGCGATCGCATCATCGCGTACTGCCGGATCGGCGAACGGTCCAGCCACACCTGGTTCGTCCTGACGCATCTGCTCGGCTTCGAGGGCGTGCGCAACTACGACGGATCCTGGACCGAATGGGGAAACGCCGTGCACGTGCCGATCGCCGTGGGCACCGAGCCGGGCGCCGCCCCGGCCCCGCGCTGAGGAGCTCCGATGACTGCCACCGAATTACCTGAGAAACTGGCCGAGATCCGCGACGATTTCCTCGCACTCGAGGAGCCGGACCGCCTGCTTCTCCTGCTCGAGTTCGCCAATGAGCTGCCGGCTCTGCCGCCCCGGTATGAGGAGCACCCCGATCTGCACGAGCGCGTCGTGGACTGCCAGTCCCCCGTGTTCATGTTCGTCGAGGTGGAGGACGACGCCGTGCACCTCTACGCGACGGCCCCCCGGGAGTCTCCGACGACCCGGGGCTTCGCCTCGATCCTGGCCCAGGGGCTGTCCGGCCTGAGCCGCGCCGAGGTCCTCGCGGTTCCCGACGACTACCCGAGTTCGATCGGCCTGACGAAGGCCGTGTCGCCCCTGCGGATCCGCGGCATGAGCGCCATGCTCGCCCGCACCAAACGGCGGCTCCGTGAGGACCCTGCGTGACACTGACCCGGGTCTTCCCTGATCCCGCTCCCGGCGACGACCTGGTCCGCACGGTCGACGGGCTCGACCCGGTCAGTCGCGACTGGCTACTGAGGCGCTACGCCCGTGAGACGGATGCCTACCTCAGAGTCAATATGATCGGCAGCCTGAACGGCAGCGTCACCGGTTCGGACGGCACCTCGGACTCGCTCTCGAGCAGACTGGACCGGCGCATCCTTGGCGTGATCCGGGAACTGTCCGACGTCGTCCTGGTCGGGGCGGGCAGCGTGCGGGCCGAGGGCTACGTGGTGCCGGCCCGGGCTGCCCTGGCGGTCGTCACGTCCAGTGGCAACCTCGCCGCCGGCCAACGGCTGTCCGCCGCCTCCTCAGACCGGCCCGTGTACATCCTCTGCCCCCACTCCGCGGTCGGACGGGTGGAGGCCACGGAGGGGATCTCCCGGGCTTGCATCGTTCCCGTCGACGACGTGGACGGGCTCCTCAGCCCGGCCGCGATCCTGGCCTCCCTGCACGAACGGGGCCTCACCCGCATCGTCTGCGAGGGCGGCCCCGTCCTGGCCGGCCGCCTGTTCGCCGCAGACCTCGTTGACGAACTCTGCCTGTCCGTTAGTCCCCAGATCGTGCTTGGCAGCCGTGCGCTGCTCGAATCGGAACAGGCGGCGTCCAGCCGATTCAGCCTTTTCCAGCTCCTGCTGGACGATCAGGGTGCGACCTACGCCCGGTGGGAACGAGCTCGCCCAGCCAGTTCGTGATGGCCTGGTTCCACCCCTCGCGGTCGTAGTTCCACAGTTTCGTGTGCCGGGCGACGGCGAAGGGCAGGAACGTCACGATGTCGGGGCGTCGCTCAGCCAGCGCCCGGGAACCGGTGGCCGGCACGTATCCGTCGTCGTCGCTGTGCATCAGCAGCACCGGCAGGTCCAGTTCGGCGGCGCGCGTCACGAAGTCCAGCCGGGCGAAGTCGATCGGGCCGGCCTGCCCGGTGAAGAGACCGCCCCAACGCCGGCCGAGCACCTCCAGCGCCCCACTGGCAACCACGGCGGGCAGCCCGAGGGTGCCGCCCTGGAACCGGGCGACGTCGGCCCAGTCGATGACGGGGGAATCGAGCACGACGCCGACGATCAGGTGGCGCAGCATCGATCGCGTCGCCGCCTGCAGCACGATCGCGCCTCCCATCGACCAGCCCATCAGCACGATTTCCGTGGCGCCCCGGCCCGCGGCGAAAGCAATCGCGGCCTCGATGTCCAGCCACTCCGTGTCCCCGAGGGAGTACCGGCCGTCTGCGCTGCTGGGCGCCTCACCGTCGTTGCGGTACGAGACGAGGAGGGAGGTGTAGCCACCGGATCGGAACACCGGCACGGCGCGCAGCGTCTCCTGGCGCTGAACGCCTCGGCCGTGGACCTGGATCACCCAGCGTCCGTCCGGCTCGGGCGGAGCCACCAGCCAGGCCGGGGCGTCACCCGCTCCGGTGGGGATGCTCACGTCTTCGTAGTCAACGCCGAGGTCCCACGGACCGAGGAAGGAGTAGCCGCCCAGCCGGCCTCGACCGGCCGAGGCGAGATCCCCGTAGTCCACGCGAAGGATGCGACGGGTCACCTGCTCCGGGGTCTGCCGGAGGATCTCGCCCACGTGGGCGTGCCCGCTGTTGGCGCTGAACCAGAAACTGTAGTCCCCGGGCAGGACGGAGTCCGGCGTCGACTGCAGCACGATGGTGCCGGCCGCGAGGTCGACGGCGTGAACGCGCACATTGTCCTCGCTCCGGGTCGATGGCATGACGATCCGGCGTGCCATCACGGCCATCAGCGCGCTGAGGCCAACGACGGCGATCACCCCGACCCCGGCCACGACCAACCCGGTGACCGCGACAAACGTCACCGCACCGGTGGACCGCCCCTGTGCTGCCCGCATAGCTCTTGCCCCTGCCCGGCGTGCCTCGCAGACACCGCCCGGAAAAAACTCTAGTCTGCACAGGTGCCCGAAACACAGGAAACGCTCCCCCCGGAGTTCGCCGCTGCCTTGGCGTCGATACGCCGTGCACGCATCCGGGCGGAACTCGTGGTCAACGAGATCACCGCCCCGGGCGGCCTTGCCCCCCACGCTGTTGCGTTCTCGGCCGACGTCACGCCCGTCCGCCACGGCGGCAACTCCGATCTCGGCACCGGACGCTTCATCCTGCTCTACGACCCGGAGGGGCCCGAGGCCTGGGGGGGTCCGTTCCGTGTGGTCTGTTTTGCGCAGGCTCCCCTGGAGACGGACATCGGCCTGGATCCGTTCCTGGCCGAGGTCGCCTGGGCGTGGCTCGTCGACGCGCTGGGCGCCCACGGCGCTCGGTATACCGCGGCATCCGGCACGGCGACTAAGATTATTTCGTCAGGCTTTGGTGAACTCGCCAGGCAAGGCGATGGTGCGCAGATCGAACTGCGCGCCTCGTGGACGCCGCTGGACCACAATCTCGCCGCCCACGTCGAAGGATGGGGCGAGCTGCTCTGCATGCTCGCAGGCCTTCCACCCACTGGCGAAGGAGTCAGCATGTTGTCCACACGCCGAACCGGTCGTGGCTGATCACCAGGTGATCGACACGCGGGATGCCTATCTGACGGCGACCGCGGCAATTCGCGGCGGTACCGGGCCGCTCGGCATCGATGCCGAGCGCGCCTCCGGGTTCACGTACTCGCAGCGTGCCTACCTGATCCAGGTCTTCCGCCGGGGTGCAGGCACGTTCCTGTTCGACCCGCCGGCGATCGGCGATTTCCGCGAGCTCAACGAGGCCCTCGGCGACGAGGAGTGGATTTTTCACGCCGCGAGCCAGGATCTCGCCTGCCTGCGCGAGGTGGGCCTCGATCCCCAGCACATCTTCGACACCGAGCTGGCCGCGCGCCTTCTCGGCCTGCCGAGGGTCGGTCTCGGTACGGTCGTCGAGGAGCTGCTCGGCATCCACCTCGCCAAGGAGCATTCCGCGGCCAACTGGTCGACCCGGCCGCTGCCGGAGGCCTGGCTGGTCTACGGCGCCCTCGACGTCGAGCTGCTCCCGGACCTGCGTGACCGCATGACCGAGATGCTCGAAGCGGACCTGAAGACCGACATCGCCGCGCAGGAATTCGCCGCGGTACTCGCCCGCGAGGCCAAACCCGTCAGCGCCGAACCCTGGCGCCGACTCTCGGGCGTGCACTCGATTCGCGGCCAGCGGGGCCTGGCCGTGGCCCGTGAGCTCTGGCTCGCCCGCGACCGCCTGGCCCAGGAACTCGACATCTCCCCCGGCCGGCTCGTGCCGGACGCGTCCCTGACCGCCGCCGCGCGCGCGATGCCGGCGTCCAGGCAGGCGCTCGCCGACCTCCGGGAGTTCAGCGGTCGAGCCAGTCGCAGCGAACTCGATCGCTGGTGGGGCGCCATCCTCGAGGGGCTGGCCACGACGGACCTGCCGTCGCTGCGCGGTCTCGGAGATCTGCTTCCGCCTCCGCGCGCCTGGGCCGACCGCAATCCCGAGGCTGACCTGCGGTACAAGGCCGCCCGCGCTGTCCTGACCGAGGTCTCGGAGCAGCTGTCCATTCCACTCGAAAACCTGGTCACGCCCGACTACGTGCGCCGGGTGGCGTGGACGCCGCCCGAAACCGTCGACTCCGAATCCATCGGCGAGGCGCTCGGGAAACTGGGTGCCCGCTCCTGGCAGATTGAAGTGACTGCACAACGGATCGCTGATGCCTTTGTCGATGTGCAACAAACGATCGAGGTCAGCGCGGAATCGGATTCGTAGAAACCGTCCAAGGATTCGACCCTCCAACTGCACCCCTTTAGGATCGACCGACACCTGATCGATTGATGGAGGCAAAGTGGCCGATAGAGCAGAAGTCGTGTTTGTGGATGGGGTTCGCACCCCGTTCGGACGCGCCGGCGAAAAGGGCATGTACTGGAACACCCGGGCGGATGATCTCGTGGTCAAGGCCATGATCGGGCTGCTGGAACGCAATCCCGCCGTCCCCGGGGAACGGATCGACGAGGTGGCGATTGCCGCCACGACCCAGACCGGCGACCAGGGCCTCACCCTCGGCCGCACGGCGGCGCTGCCCTCCGGGCTGCCGAAGTCCGTCCCCGGCTTCGCCGTCGACCGGATGTGCGCCGGCGCCATGACCGCCGTCACCACCCTCGGCGCGGGGATCGGCTTCGGGGCCTACGACCTGGCCATCGCCGGGGGGGTGGAGCACATGGGACGCCACCCGATGGGCTCCGGCGTCGACCCGAACCCGCGCTTCCTGTCCGAGCGCCTCGTCAGTGAGGACGCCCTCAACATGGGCGCCACGGCCGAGCGGATCCACGACCGGTTCCCGGCCTACACCAAGGAGCGGTCCGACCGGTTCGCCCTGCGCAGCCAGCAGAAGGTCGCCGCAGCCTATGCCGCTGACAAGATCCAGCCTGACCTGGTGTCGGTTGCGATCCGGAGCGAGGCCGGCTGGGGTCTCGCGACCCGCGATGAGGCTCCCCGCCCCGAGACCACAATGGAGGGCCTGGCGTCGCTCAAGACCCCCTTCCGTCCACACGGACGCATTACTGCCGGCAACGCGTCCGGGCTCAACGACGGTGCGAGCGCCTGCCTCCTCGCCAGCGGGAGCGCCGCCAAGGAGCTCGGGCTGAACGTCAAGATGAAGATGGTCAGCTTCGCCTTCGCCGGCGTCGAACCGGAGGTCATGGGCCTCGGCCCGGTCCCCTCCACCGAGAAGGCACTGCGCAAGGCCGGCCTCGGCATCACCGACATCGGCCTGTTCGAACTCAACGAGGCCTTCGCCGTGCAGGTCATCTCCTTCCTCGACCACTTCGACATCGACGACGAGGACCCGCGCGTCAACGAGTACGGCGGCGCGATCGCCATCGGACATCCGCTCGCCTCCTCCGGCGTGCGCCTGATGAACCAGCTCGCGCGTCAGTTCAGCGAGCACCCGGAGGTCCGTTACGGCCTCACCGCCATGTGCATCGGCCTCGGCCAGGGCGGCACCGTGATTTGGGAGAACCCGAACTTCAACCGGAAGGCAAGCAAGCGATGAGCAACTATTCTGAACTTGATTTCACCCCGTTGGTCGAGCTGTCGGCCGACGAGGTCGTCACCCATTCCTACGTCCGGGATGTTCCCCTCTCCGGGGGACGGACCCTGGCGCTTGTCACGCTCGACAACGGCCGGGACCACACCCGGCCGAACACGCTCGGTCCGGTCACGCTACTCGAGTTCGCCATGACGATGGACCTGCTCCGGGATCGCGCCGCCCTCGGGGACATCCACGGTGTTGCCGTCACCGGCAAGCCGTTCATCCTCGCCGCCGGCGCCGACCTGAGCAAGGTCAGCGAAATCCCGTCACTCTCGACGGGCAAGCTGCTGGCACAGCTGGGCCACTACGCGCTGGGCAAGCAGGCGGAGCTGGGTGTGCCCTCCTTCGTGTTCATCAACGGTCTCGCGCTGGGAGGCGGGCTCGAGATCGCCCTCAACGCCGGCTACCGCACCGTCGACGCGACCGTTCCCGCCATCGCACTGCCCGAGGTCTCCCTCGGGCTGATCCCGGGCTGGGGCGGCTCCTACCTGCTGCCCAACCTGGTCGGCGTCGAGAACGCCCTCAAGGTGATCATCGAGAACCCGCTCAAGCACCGCGTGCTCAAGGCAGCGGATGCCCTCGAGCTGGGCATCGCCGACGTGATGTTCCCCGCCGCGACGTTCCTGGAGCGGTCCATCGCCTGGGCCGACGGGGTCATCTCCGGCACCATCAAGGTCCCCCGCCCCAACCTGCCCGGCAAGGTCGAACGGCTCGTGAAGTGGGACGTCGCCGTCGGCATCGCCCGTAAGATGCTCGAGAGCCGCATCGGCACCGTCGCACGGTCGCCCTACATCGCCCTCGACCTGGTCAAGGCCGCCAAGAGCGGTACCCGTCAGGAGGGGTTCGAGCGCGAGGACGACTCCCTCGCCGAGCTCATCGCCGGCGACCAGTTGCAGGCCAGCATCTACGCGTTCAACCTCGTTCAGAAGCGGGCGAAGCGGCCGGCCGGAGCGCCGGACAGGTCCCTAGCCCGTCCGATCAACAAGGTGGGCGTCATCGGCGCCGGGCTGATGGCCAGCCAGTTCGCCCTGCTGTTCGTTCGGCGGCTGCGGGTTCCCGTTGTCATCACCGACCTCGACCAGGCCAGGGTCGACAAGGGAGTGGCCTACATCCACGGGGAGATCGCGACCCTGGAGACCAAGGGCCGCATCTCCTCCGACGAGGCCAACCGGCTTCGTGCCCTGGTCACCGGTACCACCGACAAGGCTCAATTCGCCGATGCCGACTGGGTGATCGAGGCCGTGTTCGAGGAGCTCGGCGTGAAGCAAGACGTCTTCGCGGAGATCGAGAAGCACATCTCGCCCGACGCGATCCTGGCGACCAACACCTCATCGCTCTCGGTCGAGCAGATCGGGGCGAAGCTCGCCCACCCGGAACGCCTGGTCGGATTCCACTTCTTCAACCCGGTGGCCGTCATGCCGCTGATCGAGGTCGTGAACACACCGCTGACCAACGACGTCACCCTGTCAACCGCGATGGTCGTCGCGGCCAAGCTGCGCAAGAACGCGGTCATCACCCGCGACACCCCCGGCTTCGTCGTCAACCGGCTGCTGGCCAAGCTGCTCGGTGAGGCCATGCACGCCGTCGACACCGGAACCCCGTTCGAGGTCGTCGACGGCTCGCTGGCCAAGTTCGGGATGCCGATGACCCCGTTCGAGCTGCTCGAGCTCGTGGGGCTCAAGGTCGGGGCCCACGTGCTGGACACCCACCACGCCGCCTTCCCTGACCGGTTCTTCGACAGCGAGAACCTGCACCGGCTGGCCGAGTACGGCACCATCATCGAGCGCGACGCCAAGGGCAAGGTCAAGGGCTTCGACAAGGGCGCGATCAAGATCGTCGCCGGCGGCACGACCCCGATGACCGGCGAGCAGATCGCGCGCCGGGTCGAGGACGGTCTCGCGGACGAGATCAAGCGGATGCTGGACGACGGCGTCGTGCATGCGGCCGAGGACATCGACCTGTGCATGATCCTCGGCGCGAACTGGCCGTTCCAGATGGGCGGCATCACGCCCTACCTCGACCGCGTCGGCGCAAGCGAGCGGGTCTTCGGCGGAACCTTCCACACGCCGCCGATCCGCGGCGTCGGTGCGGTCCCCCTGCAGTCGACCGTCACCGAGTAGATCCAAAGCATCCACTCCGCCGAGCCGTGAGTTCGGCTCAAGAAAGGGGAGCCGTAGTCACGGCTCGGCGCGGTTCCGGGCCGCTTTTAGTCCTGCTGGTGGTTGGCCGGGATGGGACCGGTGTCGGCGCGGTCCGCCGGCAGAGCCCTGGCGTGCGGGATCTTGCTGCCCAGGACCATCGCGACGACGTCGCGGGCGATGCGCTGCGGGGTGAGTCCCACCCGTTCGAGGATCTCGGCGCGCGTGCCGTGGTCGAGGAACTCGTCCGGCAGGCCGAGCTCGGTCACGGCCGTGTCGACGCCCGCTTCCCGCAGGTCCTGACGGATGCGCGTGCCGATGCCGCCGACCCGGATCCCATCCTCGATACTGACCACGATGCGGTGCTCCGCGGCCAGGGAGATGATGCTCTGGGGCACCGGCACGACCCAGCGCGGATCGACGACGGTGGCACCGATGCCCTGCGCCGCAAGCCGTTCGGCCACATCGAGGCCCATGGCGGCCATCGGGCCGACCGTGACGATCAGGACGTCCTTCTGGTTCGATTCGAGGAGCACGTCGACCCCGTCGTCCAGGCGCCTGATGGCGTCGATGGGGGCGCTGACGCTTCCCTTCGGGAACCGGAGCACGGTGGGCGCGTCGTCGACCGCTACGGCCTCCTCCAGCTCCTCGCACAGGCGCACCGAGTCGCGGGGCGCGGCGAGGCGGATTCCGGGTACCACCTGCAGGATGGCGAGGTCCCAGATCCCATGGTGGCTGGGACCGTCCGGGCCGGTGACCCCGGCCCGGTCGAGCACGAACGTGACGCCGGCGTGGTGCAGCGCGACATCCATCAGGACCTGGTCGAACGCCCGGTTGATGAACGTCGCGTAGAGGGCGACGACCGGGTGCAGACCGCCGAAAGCGAGCCCGGCGGCACTGGTGACGGCGTGCTGCTCGGCGATGCCCACGTCGTGCACGCGGGCGGGGAAACGCTCCGCCATCTTATGCAGGCCCGTGGGGCGCAGCATCGCCGCGGTGATGCCGACGATCCTCGGTTCGAGGGTCGCCAGCCGCAGCAACTCGTCGGCGAAGACGGATGTCCAGGAGGGCGCGCTCGCGGATTCCGTGGATTCCCCGGTCTCCGGGTCGATCTGCCCGACCGCGTGGAACTGGTCCGCGACATCCTGAACGGCCGGGTCGTAGCCCTTGCCCTTCTGCGTGATGGCATGCACGATCACGGGCGCGCCGTAGCCCTTCGCCTGCCGCAGGGCCTCGACCATCGCCTCCATGTCGTGGCCGTCGACCGGGCCGATGTACTTGATGTCGAGGTTGGAGTAGAGGGCCTCGTTGTTGGAGAACCGGGCCAGGAAGCCGTGCATGCCGCCGCGAACGCCGCGGAAGAAGGCTCGTGCGGGCGCACCCATGCGCTCGAAGGCCTGGCGGCTGGTCAGGTAGGCGCTGTGATAGGCCTGCCGGGTGCGGACGGTGTTGAGGAACCGGGCCATTCCGCCGATGGTGGGCGCGTAGGAGCGCCCGTTGTCGTTGACGATGATGACCAGGCGGCGGGTGTTGTCGTCGCTGATGTTGTTGAGGGCCTCCCAGGTCATGCCGCCGGTCAGCGAACCGTCGCCGACGACGGCGATGACGTAGCGGTCGCTCTGCCCGGTCATCTCGAAGGCCCGGGAGATGCCGTCGGCCCAGGAGAGGGAGCTGGACGCGTGGGAGCTCTCCACGATGTCGTGCACGGACTCCCGCCGCTGCGGGTAGCCGGCCAGTCCCCCGGACTGGCGCAGGCGGCTGAAGTCCTGGCGGCCGGTGAGCAGCTTATGCACGTAGGACTGGTGCCCGGTGTCGAAGACGATAGCGTCACGGGGTGAGTCGAAGACCCGGTGCAGGGCGATGGTCAACTCGACGACGCCCAGGTTGGGCCCGAGGTGGCCGCCGGTTTTCGAGATCTCCCGCACGAGGAATTCCCGCACTTCGGCCGCGAGCTGGACGAGTTCTTCCTTCGAGAGACCGTCAAGGTCCCTGGGCCCGGAGATTGTGTCCAGAAGTGCCATCGTTCACACCTTTCGGGTTGCGCTATCCGCCCCAGGAAAGAAACCGGCGCATAGATTCGGTCAGACCGAGTCTACGCGCCGGTTTCGGGAGTCGGCCTCAGGCCGGCTCAGAACGCTACGCGACCAGCGAACGCAGCACGTACTGCAGGATGCCGCCGTTGCGGTAGTAGTCGGCCTCACCCGGGGTGTCGATCCGGACGACAGCGTCGAACTCGACCGTGGCCTTGCCGGCCGGCGACTGTTCGCTCGGCACGGCGGTGACGTGGACCGTCTTCGGCGTGGTGCCGTTGTTCAGCTCATCGAGGCCGGTGATGGTGACGACCTCCGTGCCGTCCAGGCCGAGCGTCGCCCAGCTCTGCCCCGCGGGGAACTGCAGCGGAACGACGCCCATCCCGATCAGGTTCGAGCGGTGGATGCGCTCGAAGCTCTCCGTGATGACGGCCTTCACTCCGAGGAGGCTCGTGCCCTTCGCTGCCCAGTCACGGGAAGAACCCGAGCCGTACTCCTTGCCACCGAAGATGACCAGGGGGGTGCCCTGGGCCTGGTAGTTCTGGGCGGCGTCGTAGATGAACGCCTGCGGCGAGCCTGCGACGGTGAAGTCCCGGGTGTAGCCACCCTCGACATTGTCGAGCAGCTGGTTGCGGAGACGGATGTTCGCGAAGGTGCCGCGAATCATGATCTCGTGGTTGCCGCGGCGCGAGCCGTAGGAGTTGAAGTCCCCCCGTTCGACGCCGTGCTCGAGCAGGTAGGCTCCGGCCGGGCTGTCCGCCTTGATCGAACCCGCGGGGCTGATGTGGTCGGTCGTGACCGAGTCACCCAGTTTGGCGAGAACTCGGGCGCCGACGATGTCGACCACCGGGGTGGTCTCCATGGTCATGCCCTCGAAGTACGGGGGCTTGCGCACATAGGTGGACTCGCTGTCCCATTCGAAGACCTCGCTGTCCGGCGTCGGCAGGGAGCGCCAGCGCTCGTCGCCTTCGAAGACCTCGCCGTACTGCTTCGTGAACATGGAGGTGTCGATCGAGCTGTCGATCGTGGCCTGCACCTCGGCGGAGTCGGGCCAGATGTCCTTGAGGAACACCTCGTTGCCGTCGGACCCGGTGCCGAGGGAGTCCGTCGCGAAGTCGAAGTTCATCGACCCGGCGAGGGCGTAGGCGATGACCAGCGGCGGGCTGGCGAGGTAGTTCATCTTGACGTCGGGGCTGATCCGGCCCTCGAAGTTGCGGTTGCCCGAGAGCACCGCGGTGACGGCCAGGTCGTTGTCATTGATCGCGGCCGTGACCTCGTCGATGAGCGGACCGGTGTTGCCGATGCAGACCGTGCAGCCGTAGCCGACGGTGTAGAAGCCCAGGGCCTCCAGGTCGTCGGTGAGGCCGGCCTTCGCGTAGTAGTCGGTGACGACCTTCGAGCCCGGAGCCAGGGTGGTCTTGACCCACGGCTTGGACTTGAGGCCCCTCCTGACGGCGTTGCGGGCGAGCAGGCCCGCCGCGAGCATGACGGAAGGGTTGGACGTGTTCGTGCACGACGTGATGGCCGCGACGGCGACCGCTCCGTGGTCGAGGGTGTAGCTGGCACCGTCCTGGGTGGTGACGTCGACGGGCCGCGACACGCTCGAGGGGGCGTGGCTCACGTGGGTGTGCGAGAGCTGGTGGGCGCTCTTCTCGTCCTCGGCGGTGAAACCGATCGGGTCTGAGGCCGGGAACGAAGCCTCGACGGCCGCGTCCACGCGGGAGAGGTCCTGGCTCGCGTAGCTCTGGAGGTCCAGCTCGAACTGTTCCTTCGCCTCGCTGAGGATGACGCGGTCCTGCGGGCGCTTCGGGCCGGCGATCGAGGGGACGACGGTGCCGAGGTCGAGCTCGAGGTACTCGCTGAAGGCGGGCTCCTTGTCCGCGTCGTGCCAGAGGCCCTGCAGCTTCGAGTAGGCCTCGACCAGCGCGACCTGCTCTTCGCTGCGCCCGGTGAGGCGCAGGTAGTCGAGGGTGACGTCGTCGATCGGGAACATGGCGGCCGTCGAGCCGAACTCGGGGCTCATGTTGCCGATGGTGGCGCGGTTGGCCAGGGGAACCTGGGCGACGCCGGCACCGTAGAACTCGACGAACTTGCCGACCACGCCGTGCTTGCGCAGGATCTGGGTGATGGTGAGCACGACATCCGTCGCGGTCACGCCGGTGGGGATCGACCCGTTGAGCTTGAAGCCGACCACCTTGGGGATGAGCATCGAGACGGACTGGCCGAGCATGGCGGCCTCAGCCTCGATGCCGCCCACGCCCCAGGCGAGCACGCCCAGGCCGTTGACCATGGTCGTGTGCGAGTCGGTGCCGACGCAGGTGTCGGGGTAGGCCTGCAGGTTGCCTGAAACTTCACGCGTCATCGTGACGCGGGCCAGGTACTCGATGTTGGCCTGGTGCACGATTCCGGTTCCCGGGGGTACCACCTTGAAGTCGTCGAACGCGGTCTGGCCCCAGCGAAGGAACTGGTAGCGCTCACCGTTGCGCTCGTACTCGATCTCCACGTTGCGCTCGAAGGCGTCGGGGGTACCGAAAAGGTCGGCGATGACGGAGTGGTCGATGACCATCTCGGTCGGTGCGAGCGGGTTGATCTTCTTGGCGTCGCCGCCGAGGTCGACGAGCGCCTCGCGCATGGTGGCGAGGTCGACGATGCAGGGAACGCCGGTGAAGTCCTGCATGATCACGCGCGCCGGCGTGAACTGGATTTCGGTGTCGGGGTCACTCGTGGGGACCCACTCGCCGAGGGCACGGATGTGCGCGGCCGTGATGTTCTCGCCGTCTTCGGTGCGGAGAAGATTCTCCAGCAGCAGCTTCAGCCTGTACGGCAGTTTCTCCTAACCTGCCACCGAG
>JACMQV010000047.1 GCA_014376815.1 Cryobacterium sp. | reverse complement strand
TCGGCGGCGAACGCATCGCCACCGGCGGCGACTTCGACGACCTGGGCCGGCTCAAGCCGAAGGTGGCCGCGGCAACCCTCGACGAGGCACCCGCCCTCGCCCTCGCCGAGGCGCTGAAGGCACCCGACGTCGCCGTGACCGTGACGAAGGTGGCGCCCAAGCCCTACCGCCGCAGCCCGGCCGCGCCGTTCACCACCTCGACGCTGCAGCAGGAAGCGGCGCGCAAGCTCCGCTTCACCGCCCGCCAGACCATGAGCGTGGCCCAGTCGCTCTACGAAAACGGGTACATCACCTACATGCGTACCGACTCGCCGTCGTTGTCGCAGCAGGCGATCACCGCCGCACGCACCCAGGCGTCCGCGCTCTACGGCCCCGAAACGGTACCGGCCCAGCCGCGCCTCTACAAGGGAAAGAGCAAGAACGCGCAGGAGGCTCACGAGGCGATCCGCCCGTCGGGCGACACGTTCCGCACGCCGGCCTCGCTCTCGTCCTCGCTCCGTGGCAACGACTACAAGCTCTACGACCTGATCTGGAAGCGCACCGTCGCGTCGCAGATGGCGGATGCGACCGGCTCGACCGCGTCGGTCACCATCTCGGCCGGCCCCACCGGCCCGGCCGAGCACCCCGCGGCATCCGGCGCGATCGCCGAATTCTCGGCAAGCGGCACCGTGATCACCTTCCGCGGCTTCCTGCTCGCCTATGAGGAATCCCGCGATGAGGAGCGCAACGCCCCCACCGACCCGACCGAGTCGAAGCTGCCACCGCTCGCCGAGGGCCAGTCCCTGACCATGCTCGAGATGGAAGCCAAGGGCCACGAAACCACCCCGGCCGCCCGGTACACCGAGGCTAGCCTGGTCAAGAAGCTCGAGGAGCTCGGCATCGGCCGGCCGTCGACATACGCGTCGATCATCTCCACGATCACCGAACGCGGTTACGTCACGCCCCGCGGCCAGTCGCTCGTACCCAACTGGATCGCGTTCTCCGTCGTGCGCCTGCTCGAGGAGTACTTCTCCGACCTGGTCGAATACGACTTCACCGCCGAGATGGAGGACGACCTCGACCGGATCGCCGACGGCAAGGCCGACCGGGTGGACTGGCTGACCAGTTTCTACTTCGGCTCGGACAAGCACCGCGGCCTGCGCCAGGTGATCGACAACCTCGGCGAGATCGACGCCCGATCGATCAACTCGATGCCGATCAGCGACGACATCACCCTGCGGATCGGCAAGTACGGGCCATACCTCGAGGTCCCCGACCAGGACGCCGGCCCGGATGCCCCGCCGCGCCGGGTGAACATCCCACCGAACCTCGCACCAGACGAACTGACCCCGGCCAAGGCCAGGGAACTCATTGACGCGCCGGTCATCACCGACCGTGTGATCGGGATCAACCCGGAGAACGGCAAGTCCATCGTGGCCAAGGACGGCCGGTTCGGTCCGTACGTCACCGAGCTGGAGCCGGAGCCCGAGGTGGACGAGCCCGGCGAGACCGTCGACCCGGTCACCGGCGAGGTGACGCTGCTGGCCGACTCGGCCGCCGCCGAGGCCGCCTCGACGGCGACTGCCGCCGCCGCCGCCGCCAAGCCCAAGCCCAAGCGTAAGGCCCCGGCCAAGAAGACCGCCGCCGTGAAACCGCGCACGGCCTCCCTGTTCAAGTCGATGGACCTGGCCACGATCGACCTCGACACCGCCCTGCACCTGCTCGCCCTGCCGCGCACGGTCGGCATCGACCCGGAGTCGGGTGCCGAGATCACCGCACAGAACGGCAAGTTCGGCCCCTACCTGAAGAAGGGCGTCGACACCCGGTCGCTGACCAGCGAGGACCAGATCTTCGAGATCGACCTGGCCGGCGCGGTCGAGCTGTACGCCCAGCCCAAGTACGGCGCCCGGCGGGCCTCGAGCGCGCTCAAGGAGTTCGAGACGCCCGACCCGGAGAGCGGAAAGGCCATCAAGATCAAGGACGGCCGGTTCGGCGCCTACGTGACCGACGGGGTCACGAACGCGACCATCCCGAAGGCCGAAACCGTCGAGGAGGTCGACTTCGACCGCGCGGTGCAGCTCCTGGCCGACAAGCGCGCCAAGGGGCCGGCCGTCAAGAAGACGGCGGCCAGGAAGGCTCCGGCGAAGAAGGCTGCGGCCAAAAAGGCGCCGGCCAAGAAGGCCGCCGTGAAGAAGCCGGCCGCGTCGGGTGCCACCACCACCGTGCGGAAGGCTCCGGCGGCGAAAACCGGGGCGGCCAAGACCGGGGCGGCCAAGCCCGCGTCGGTCAGGACCCCGGCGCAGAAGGCGGCGACCGCCGCGAAGGCCGCAGAGACCCGGGCGGCCACCGCGGCCGCGAAGGCCGCGGCGTCCCAGGCACCCGCACAGTCGTGACCGGGCTGTTCATCACCGTCGAGGGCGGCGACGGGTCGGGCAAGACGACCCAGTCGCAGCTCCTCACCGACTGGTTCGTGCAGGGCGGCCGCACCGTCCTGCGCACCCGCGAGCCCGGCGGCACCCCGGTCGGCGTCCTGGTCCGCGAGATCGTCCTGCACCACCGGGGCGAGGTGACGTCCCGCACGGAAGCGCTGCTCTACGCCGCCGACCGCGCGCAGCACATCGCGACCGCGGTCCGCCCCGCGCTCGCCCGCGGCGAGGTGGTGATCCAGGACCGCTACCTCGATTCATCCGTCGCCTACCAGGGTGCCGGCCGGGTGCTCGGCGCCGCCGAGATCCGCGATCTGTCGCTGTGGGCGGCGGAGGGCCTGCTGCCCGACCTCACCATCCTGCTCGACCTCGACGAGAGCGTCGCCCGCGGGCGGCTCGACGCCGAGAACAAACGGTTCGACCGGCTGGAGGCCGAGAAGAGCGACTTCCACCGCCGGGTGCGCGCCGCATTCCTCGGGTTGGCGGAGGCCGAACCCGAGCGCTTCCTGGTCGTGGATGCCGCGCGGCCGGTGGCGGAGATCGCCGCCGCCATCCGGGAGCGGGTCGCCGCGCTGCTCTGAGTGTCGGCCGCTGCGGGGTCTCGCCCGCTGCCGGCTCGCGGCGCTGGCTGCGACGGCGCCGGCTGCGACTGCTCCGGATCAAGGCCCGAACGAATTCGACGGAGATTTTGGCCCTGGACCCCGTTTTCGGGTTCGAACCGGCCGTTCCCCTCAAAATCTCCGTCGAATTGGTTCGCGGCGCCGGCTCTAAGCGCTCTGTCACCGACGAAAGGTACTCTGGTTCGATGCGAGTCTGGGACGACCTGACGGGTCAGGCGGATGCGATCGCCATCTTCCGCGCGGCGGCCGAAGGGCCGACCGGTGATGAAGCGCGCTCGTCGGGGTCCCCGTCAGCGATGACCCACGCCTGGCTGATCACCGGCCCGCCCGGCTCCGGCCGCTCCAACCTCGCCTTCGCCTTCGCCACCGCGCTGCTGAGCCCCGGCACCGAAGACGGCCAGGAGACCACGCGGCGCCTCGTCGACGCGCGCACGCATCCCGACCTCATCGTCCTGTCGACCGAGGGCGTCATCATCAAGATGGAGTCGGTCAAGGAGGCCGTGAAGCGCTCGCAGTACTCGCCCTCAGTGGGCCGGTACCGGGTGATCGTGGTCGAAGACGCCGACCGCATGGTCGAGCGCACCTCGAACGTGCTGCTCAAGGCGCTCGAGGAGCCGCCGGAGCGCACCGTGTGGATCCTGTGCGCCCCCAGCGAGGCCGACCTGCTGCCCACCATCCGGTCCCGCGTGCGGTCGGTGCGCCTGCGCGTGCCGAGCATCGACGACGTCGCCGCCCTGCTGGTCGCCCGCGACGGCGTCGACCCGGCCACGGCCGAGCGGGCCGCGCGCGAGGCGCAGAGCCACATCGGCATGGCGCGGCGCCTGGCCACGAACCCCGAGGCGCGCGCCCGGCGTGAGGAGACCCTCCGGGCGGCCCTCGGCATCCGTGGGGTGTCCGCGGCCGTGAACGCCGCCGCACGACTGCTGGCCATCGCCGGCGACGACGCGAAATCGATCACCCTCGAGCGCGACGCCGCCGAACGCGAAGGCGTGCTGCGCTCCCTGGGCGTCGAGCCCGGCCAGTCCGTGCCGCCCGGGCTGCGCGGCCAGATCAAGGCCCTCGAAGACGACCAGAAGCGGCGGGCCACCCGCAGCCTCCGCGACGGGATCGACCGCATCCTGGTGGACCTGACCTCGCTCTACCGCGACGTGATCATGGTGCAACTGGGACGCGAGGCCAGCGTGATCAACCGCGAACTGCTCAGGGAGGTGCGGGCCGCGGGCGCCGCCTGCGCGCCCCCGGCGACGTTGGCGACACTGGATGCGATCGCCCAGGCCCGACAGAGAATCGAATCGAATGTGGCGCCGGCACTTGCCCTCGAGGCAATGCTCGTCTCGGCGATCCGCCGATGACACCGCCTGAACAGCTGACACGCACGCCCCAGGGAAGAGGAACCCGTTGACCAGAACCCGTTTCAGCAGAGCCACGGTGCTGGCCCGCACCACGGCGGCCGCCCTGGTGCTCGCGCTCGGCCTGACCGCCTGCGTGCCCCTGTTCCTGCCCCAGCAGGCGCCGACGACCTCCACCCCGACGGGCGAGAAGGTCAGCGCCGCCCTCAAACCGTTCTACAGCCAGGTGCTCAAGTGGAAGGACTGCGGCGACGGCCTGCAGTGCACCACGGCCTCCGCCCCGCTCGACTGGGCCGACCCCGGCACCGACGAGGTTGACCTGGCGCTGGTGCGGCACCCGGCCTCGGGCACCCGGGTGGGTTCCCTGCTCGTCAACCCCGGCGGGCCCGGCGGTTCCGGGTACGACTTCGTGAAGGAATCCCTCGACTACGCGACGGATGCGAAGCTGCAGGCCGGTTTCGACGTCGTCGGGTTCGACCCGCGCGGCGTCGGCCGCTCCTCGAGCGTCACCTGCTACGAGCCGGCCAAGATGGACGAGTACCTTTACGGGCTCCCCGCCGCGCCCCGCGGATCGGACGCCTGGATCCAGGAACTCACGGTGGCGGCCGCCGACTTCGGCGGCGCCTGCCAGAAGAACACCGGCGCACTGCTCGGCCACGTCGACAGTGTCAGCGCCGCGCGCGACCTCGACCTGCTGCGCGCCGTCCTCGGTGACAAGAAGCTCAACTACCTCGGCTACTCCTACGGCACCTTCCTCGGCGCGACCTACGCCGAGCTGTACCCCGGCACGGTGGGCAGGCTGGCCCTCGACGGCGCGCTCGACCCCTCCACCACCAACGCCGACGTGACCCGGGTGCAGGCCACCGGCTTCGAAAACGCGCTGCGTTCCTACCTGGCGGACTGCCTGGACGGGGAGAGCTGTCCTTTCAAGGGCTCCGTCGATGACGCAATGGCGACCATCGGGGCGCTGCTCGCCTCGGTCGACGTGAGCCCGATCACGGCCACGGATGGCCGCCAGCTCGGCGCGAACTCGCTGCTCACGGCCATCATCTACCCCCTCTATCAGGCCACGGCATGGCCCAACCTGAGCGAGATGTTTACCAGCGTGCTGAGCGGCGACGCCGACGTGGCCTTCCAGTTCGCGGATGGCTACAACGGCCGTTCGGCGGACGGCACCTACCTCGACAATTCGACCGAGGCGTTCATGGCCATCAACTGCGTCGACTACAGCTACAACGCCGACCCGGCCCGGATGCGCGCCCAGGCCGCCGAGATCGAGGTCGCCGCGCCGACGATCGGCAAGTACATGACCTTCGGCGACATCGGCTGCGCGAACTGGCCGCACAAGTTCACCGGGGAACGCACCCAGATCAAGGCCGAAGGGGCCGCCCCGATCATGGTCATCGGCACCACCAACGACCCGGCAACCCCCTACGTCTGGGCCCAGAGCCTCGCCGACCAGCTCGACAGCGGCACCCTCGTCACCTACACGGGTGAGGGCCACACCGCTTACAACAAGTCCAATGCCTGCGTGAACTCGGCCGTCGATGACTACCTGCTGAAGGGCACGGTGCCCGCGAGCGACCCGATGTGCTGAGGCCGGGCCAGGTCCCGGCCAGGCCCGACCGGGCGGTCCGGGCTTCCGGCTGCAGATTTGCGCACTGTGTAAGAATTGAGGCATGTCGGTGCACCACGAAGAACCCGGCCTGCGCGAGCGTAAGCGGCTGGCGACCAGGCGTGCCATCCAGAGGGCGGTCCTCACCCTGTCGTGTGAACGGGGCCTGGACAAGGTGACCGTCGAGGACATCAGCCGGGTCGCCGACGTGTCTCCTCGCACGTTCTTCAACTACTTCCCGTCCAAGGACGCCGCGCTGGTCGGCGACGAACTCGACCTGGCGTCCGAGCGGGAGATCGACGCGTTCGTGCACGGCGGGCCGACCGGTGACATCCTCGCCCAACTGGCCGCACTGCTGTCCGACAGTCTGCGCAGCACGGAGGGAGACCGGGAAATCCACCACCTGCGCCGCACGGTCATGAAGGAGAACCCTTACCTGTTCGGCATGCGGATGGCCACCCTGCGCAACTTCGAGGGCCGGCTGCAGGAGATCATCAGCCGGCGCTTCGTCGCCGACCACCCCGAACTCGGCGCCGAGTCGGCCGAGCTGCAGCAGAAAGCCCTCCTGTTCACGCTGGTGGCCGTGGCGGCCCTGCGTCACGCCTGGCGCTGCTGGGCCGACGAGGAACCGGCGCGGCCGCTGGCCGACCATGTCACCGCATCCTTCGCTCAGCTGTACGAGATGACCCTGAAGACCAGCTAGGCTTGGTTGCTGTGTCACCGAGCTTTTCCGCAGGGGAAGATCGTGCGTCACGCCGCCTTAGCTCAGTCGGTAGAGCGTCTCACTCGTAATGAGAAGGTCATCAGTTCGATTCTGATAGGCGGCTCCACAAGAATCCAGGTTCTGCCTCCGCAGACGTCCCGCACTGAACCAATTCGACGGAGATTCTGGTGCAAGAACGGGTTTCCGAGGGGTTTGAGGTCGATTCAAGCAGAATCTCCGTCGAATTCGTTCGGGGACGGCGCCGTGCACGCGCGTTCGCCCTCGCGGCCATGCTCGGCGTGGTCGCCTACGTGCTCCTGGACGTCGTGCTGCAGCTGCTGCCGCCGCACTACAGCCCGATCCGTGATGCCGAGAGCAACCTCGCCGTCGGCCCGTTCGGGTGGCTGATGAACCTCAACTTCCTCGGCCGCTGGGTCACGACCGTGGCGGGGGCCCTGGCCATCGGCTCGGTCGGGCCGGCCTCCCGCACGCGGCGGGCCGGGTTGCTGCTGCTGCTCAGCGGGGGAGTGTGCTCCGCGATCCTCGCATTCCTGCCCACGGATGTCCCCGCTCCCGGCGACCTCGTGGTGCGCGCCTACACTCCGACCGGCCTCGCGCACCTGGGTGTCGCCGGGCTGGGGTTCTTGTCCGCGCTGGCCGCCGTCGTCATGCTGACGGTCTGGATGCGCGGCAGCGGCGTGCGCCGGGCCGTCCCGGCGGCCGCGGGCCTGGCCCTCGTCGCCGCGGCCGGGCTGCTGGCGCTGGGCGTGACGACCGCGGTCGCCCCGGGGCTGCTCGGGCTCGCGGAGCGGCTGTGCCTGGCGGGGATCCTCGGCTGGACGTTCCTGGTGAGCGCCGCCGTCCGTCGACCGCGGCCGGCCCGACGCGCAGGCCCGCGCGGGAGGCCTGACGAGCCGGCCGCACTCGGTAGGCTCGCCTCATGACCGACGCAATCCGCTGGGGAATCCTGGCCACGGGCGGAATCGCCCATGAATTCACGAACGACCTCGTCCTGAACGGCTTCCGGGTGCAGGCGGTCGGGTCCCGCTCGCAGGCCTCGGCCGACGCCTTCGCGGCGGAGTTCGGCACCCCCACGGCGCACGCGAGCTACGAGGCGCTGGCCGCCGATCCCGATGTCGACATCATCTACATCTCGACCCCGCACCCGTTCCACGCCGCCAATGCCCGGCTCGCCCTGAACGCCGGCAAGCACGTGCTGATCGAGAAGCCGATCACCCTCAACGGAGCCGAGGCGCGCGAGATCGTCGACCTCGCCGCGAGCCTCGGGCTTCTGGTCCTCGAGGGCATGTGGACCCGGTTCCTGCCGCACATGGTGCGCATCCGCGAGATCATCGCCGCCGGCACCCTCGGGGACGTGCACACGCTGATCGCCGACCACACCCAGGACCTGCCGGACGACCCGGCGCACCGCCTGAACGCGATGGACCTCGGCGGCGGGGCGCTCCTCGACCTCGGCATCTACCCGCTGACTTTCGCCTCGGAGTTGTTCGGGCGGCCCGAGACGGTGCTGGCCAGCGCCACCTTCAAAGCCACCGGCGCCGACGCGCAGGTCGCCACGACCTTCCGGTACGCCGGCGGCCAGATCGCCCAGACCCTGTCGGCCAGCGACACGACCGGCCCGAACACGGCCACCATCCTCGGCACCCTCGGCCGGATCGACATCGACCGGGTCTGGTACGCGCCGGCCGAGTTCCGGGTGCTCGACAGCGGGCACAACGTCCTGGAGACGTTCAGCGCCGAGATCAACGGGCGCGGCATGCACTACCAGGCGGCGGAGGCGGAGCTGCTGATCCGCGCCGGGAAGATATCCAGCGACATCCTCCCGGTGGAAGAGCTCGTCGCCATCATGGAGACCCTCGACCTCGTGCGCGCTCAGATCGGGCTGCGGTACCCCGGCGAATAACGGCGGTCCCGGCCGGCGTGCCCCGGATTGGGGTGCCGGGAGCCCGGGGCAATCGGCCGCCGACACGTCCTGGGGTCTCATCCGCCGATACTCTGGCCATCAGAGGGGGAGGTGGTCGACGTGGGGATGCTCGGAGCGCGCGCGCCGTTGACCCGGATTCGCCCGCGCGGCCCCGCCGCCCTCTTCCTGTGGCTGGCGTGGGGCCTGGTCGTCTGCGCCGCCGCCGCGTCGTGGCTCAATGGTCTCGACGCGCCGAGCGCGGTCAGCGGATGGCTGAACGTGCTGGCCCAGTGGGCGACGGTCGGGCTCTGCTGGGTGGAGGTTCGACGGGCCGGAACCCGGCGCGTCCTCGAGCCGCTCGTGGCCACTGCGGTGACGGCCTGCGCGGCCGGGTACACCACCTACCTGCCGACACTGGCTGAGGCCGGTCCGCTCGCGTTCCCGTCCGGCGCCGACGTGGGCCACCTGGTGTTCAAGCCCCTGATCTTCGCGGCTCTGTTCGTGTTGGTCTACCGGCAGCTGCGCACCCTGTCCTGGCTCGTGACGCTGGACAGCGCCGTGGGGGTCTTCGGCGCCGCCGCCGTCTTGTCGGTCGTGGTCGGCCCGATCCTGGCCGCCGGAAGCGGCTCGCCTGCGTCAGAGGCGGCGGCGCTGGTGGCGATCGCCTATCCGGCCTGGGACGTGGTCATGCTGGCCGTGGTCGCGGGCATCGCCACGGCGCATGGCCTGAGCGTCGGCCGCAACTGGAACCAGCTGATCCTCGGGCTGCTGATCCTGTCCGTCGCCGACTGCCTGTACGCCTTCCGGGCCACCGGCCCCGGCTACGTGATCGGCACCCCGCTTGACCTGGGCTGGACCGTCGGCCTCCTGCTCGTGGCGGTCTGGCTACACGGGTCGGCGACGCTCCGCTCGGAGCCGGCCCCCTCGGCGCGCGGGCCGTTGGCCATGCTGGTGCCCTCGATGGCGACCGTCTGCGGCATCGCGGTCCTGGTGCTGGCCAGCCAGGTGCGGATGCCCATCATCGCGGTGGTGCTGGCGAGCCTGGCCCTCGTCGGGGCGTCGATTCGCACCATTGTCGCCTTCGGTGAGCTGCGGCGCACGGTGAACCTGCTCGCCCAGACGCGCACGGACGAACTGACCGGCCTGCCGAACAGACAGGCGCTCTACGCGGATGCCCCGGAGCTCCTGGAGGCCGGGGGTCGCCGCGCCCTGCTGCTGCTGGACCTGGACCGGTTCAAAGAGGTCAACGACAGCCTCGGCCACGAGGCGGGGGACCGCCTGCTCGTGCAGGTGAGCGCCCGGCTCGCGCAGCAGATGGGCGCCGGCGACCTGCTGGCCAGGCTCGGCGGCGATGAGTTTGCGATCCTGCTCGACGGTGCGGGCGTGGCCGAGGCCGAGGTCGTCGCCGTCACCCTCAGGGACGCGCTGGCGGTTCCGTTCACCCTGTCCGGGATCGCCCTGACGACCACCGCCAGCGTCGGGATCGCGCTCTTCCCGGAGCAGGGGGCCGACCTCGCGGTGCTGCTGCGCAAAGCGGACATGGCGATGTACAAGGCCAAGTCGGCCCGCACGGGACACCACGTCTACCGCGCCATCGACGACCGGCAGGGGGAGAAGCGGCTGCGCACCCTGGAGGAGCTGCGCAGCGCGCTGGTCGACGACGAGTTCGTGTTGCACTACCAGCCCAAGGTCCACCTGGGCAGCGGCGACGTGCGGGGGGTCGAAGCACTCGTGCGGTGGCAGCACCCCGCCCGGGGCCTGCTCTATCCGGATGCCTTCCTGGCCCTGGTCGAGGAGTTCGGGCTCATGCACGACCTGACCCAGGTGGTGCTGGGCAAGGCGCTCGACCAGGCGACACGCTGGCACCGGAGCGGCAAGCCCCTGTCCGTGGCCGTCAACTTCTCCGCCAGTTCGCTCGTCGACGAGAGCCTGCCCGAACGGATCGGGGCCATGCTCCTTCTCCGCGGCCTGCCGGCCTCCGCACTGCAGGTGGAGGTCACCGAGGACTTCCTGATGTCGGACCGAGGCCGGGCCCACGACATCCTGACCCGGCTGCGGGGCCAGGGCATCCGGATTGCCGTGGATGACTTCGGCACCGGGTACAGCTCTCTCGCCTACCTGCGTGACCTGCCCATCGACCAGCTCAAACTGGACCGGTCGTTCGTGGCGCCGATGACCACGGATGCCCGCGCCGCCGCCCTGGTCTCCTCGACCGTGGTCCTGGCCCACAGCCTGGGCCTGACCATGGTGGCGGAGGGGATCGAAGACGCTGAGTCCCTCGCCGCCCTCGCCGCCTTCGGCTGCGACGAGGGCCAGGGGTTCTTCATGTCGAGGCCGGTTCCCGCGCAGGACCTCGACCGGTGGCTCGCGCATCGTCACCCGGACGCCCTGGCCCGGTCGCGGCCCCGCGGCGGCGCTGCCGAACCCGTGGGGTGACCGGAAGTCGAGGGTGACTCACAAGCCGGGACGGTAAAGTGCGGGGGTGCCAGACCAGGATCCTCCGCTGAGCCGTCTCGCCCGATCGCGCGCCGGGATCGCCGCGTTCGTCGCCCGTCACCGCACAGCCTCCCGCATCGCGGCGTCCGCCGCCCTGTTCGCCCTGCTCGGCACCGGCGCGGTTGTCGCCGGCGCGGCCACCGGCGCCCCGCATTCCCTTCGCCCGGCCGCGGCCGCCGGCAGCAGCAGCAGCACGAGTGTGCCGGCCCCGACCGAGGAGCCCCGGCCGGACCGTCCCGTGCCGTCCGCCGCCACGGCCGCGAGCCCGCTGCGCACCTGCTCGGTCGCCGGACTGGCCACCGACCCACGGCTCGCGAATTTCCAGGCGCAGGTCGTGAACGCGACCACCGGCGAGGTGCTCTTCGACCGCGGCGGCGACACCCCGTCCCGCACCGCCAGCGTGCTCAAGGTACTGACCAGCGCGGCCGCGCTCCGCGTACTCGGTCCCGACTACCGTGCCACGACGACCGTGGTCGCCGGCAGCGAGCCGGGATCGGTCGTGCTCGTCGGCGGGGGAGACCTGACCCTGTCCCGCACGCCCTCCGGCGACGAATCCGTGTACGCCGGCGCCGCCCACCTCGACGATCTGGCCGCCCAGACAATCGCGGCCTGGCAGGCCGACCCGGCGAACCCGACCCTGACGTCCCTCATCCTGGACTCCTCCCTGTTCGGCGACCCCGGCTGGGATCCGAGCTGGGACCGGAAGGAACTCTTCGAGGGCTACATGCCCGAGATCACCGCGCTCCAGGTCGACGGCGACCGGGACAACCCCTCCCGCAGCACCTCCCCGCGCAGCGACGACCCGGTCGGACGCGCGGGCCAGGCCTTCGCGGACGAGCTCGGCGGCGTCAGCGTCACCCGCGGCACGGCCCCGGCCGGCGCCCGCCAGCTCGCATCCGTGCAGTCCCAGCCGGTGTCGACGCTGATCCGGCAGTCGCTCATCGTTTCCGACAATGCGCTCGCGGAGATGCTCGCCCGCCTGACCGCGGTCAAGTCGGGGGCCGGCAACACCTTCGGCTCCCTGCAGCAGTCCACCGTCGCGGGACTGGCCGCCTATGGTCTCGACACCTCGGGGATCGTGATCGCCGACGGGTCGGGCCTCAGCGACGACAACGCCGTGCCGCCGTCCTACCTGACCCGGCTGTTCATCAAGATCAACGCCCGCGAGGACAACCTCGGCGTCATCTTCGACGGGCTGCCCGTCGCGGGCGGCCCCAGCGGCTCGCTGTCCTACGGCGACCGATTCACGGGGGACAACGCGGTCGCCGACGGCGCCGTGTTCGCCAAGACGGGCTGGATCGACACCGGGTACACGCTGGCCGGAATCATCCGCGCCGCCGACGCAACGCCGCTCACCTTCGCCGTTTACGCGCTCGGGGATGTGAGCGATAATGCGAAGCAGGCGCTCGACACCATCACCGCGGGCTTCTTTCGCTGCGGTGACAGCCTGTCGAACAACTGACTCAGCCGCTGACCGGCTGATCGACGCATTCGAACGAAGGAGCCACCCGTGACCAGGGCCCTGTTCATCATCGACGTCCAGAACGATTTCACCGAGGGCGGTGCACTCGCCGTGGAGGGCGGGTCCGCGGTCGCCGCGGGGGTGAGTGAGCTGCTGGCGGAGAATCCGGATGCCTATGACGTCATCTTCGCCTCCCGCGACTGGCACGACCCCGACAGCGACAACGCCGGCCACTTCGCCCGCTCCGGCGAGCCCGACTTCACGGACACCTGGCCGGTGCACTGCGTGGCGGGAACCCCCGGCGCCGAATACCACCCGTCGCTGTTGCTTCCCGACACCACCATCCAGATCCGCAAGGGGCAGGGCGAACCGGGCTACTCGATCTTCGACGGCGTCTCGGCGGGCGGGGAGAAGACCGGCGAGCTGCTGATCGCGAACGGCGTGACGGACATTGACATCGTCGGCCTCGCCACCGACCACTGCGTGCGCGCCTCGGGCCTGGACGCACTCGAGCACGGGCAGCACGTGCGGGTGCTGACCAACCTCGTGGCCGGCGTCAGCCCGGAGACGAGCGACGCGGCCCTGGCCGAACTGGCCCACGCCGGCGCGGTTCTCGTCACGTCTGACGTGGTCTAGAGGCGTGGTCGGGGCAGACTCAACCAACGGTTCGGGTGCGGGCGTCGGCGCGGGCACCGGTGCGGGCACCGGCCTCGGCGCGGGCACGGCGTACGCGCGGCGCCTCGACGGTGTGCGCATCGCCTACGACGACGTGCCCGGGGAACGTCCCATCCTGCTGGTGCACGGTTTCGCGTCGACGGCCGAGATCACCTGGGTCGGTTCCGGCTGGGTGCGGGCGCTGCAGGACGCGGGGCGCGGCGTGATCACGCCGGACCTGCGCGGTCACGGCCGCAGCGACAAACCGTACCGCGGCCTGGACTACCTGCCGCGGCAACTCGCCGCCGACCTCGTGGTCGTGCTCGACGCCCTCGGCCTGGACCAGGTCGACGTCATCGCCTATTCCATGGGCGCGAGGGTGGCCGCGGCCCTGGCCCGGCTGGCCCCGCAGCGGGTGCGGCGCATGGTTCTCGGCGGGGCGGGACCGGTCGAACTGTTCGAGACCTGGGACACGGATGCCGTGGGCCGCTTCGTCGCCGACGACACCCTCCCCGCCGACCCGACGATCTCGGCCGTGCTAGGCGCGGCGTTCCGTGCCGGCGCCGACCGGGAGGCCCTCGCGGCCTGCGTGCGGGGCGTGGCGGGCGCCACGCTGGACGTGCCGGCCGAGATCCCCGTGCTCTACGTCGCCGGCGGTGCGGACGCCATCCCCGCGGGGGTGGCCGAGCTCGCCCGCACGCGCGGCTCCGAGTACCGAGAACTGCCCGGCCGCGACCACGTGAACACGCTCACCTCCCGCGAGTTCAAGCGGGCCGCGCTCGACTTCCTGGCCTAACGAATTCGACGGAGATTTTACCGAAAACGACCACTATCAGCTCGGAAACCGGCCCTTTCCCGAAAATCTCCGTCGAATTGGTTCGACGTGCGGCGGGCCGGCTGCCGGACCGAGGCGCCGGGGTGAGCGTTTAGGCTGGAATCCAGTGGTCCCGGTGTCGAGGCTGCGGATGCCGACCGGGGGGACCGTCAGATGACAACCGAAATTCTGGGAGCGCCGGCGAGCGCGACCACCTCGAGCACGGCGACCGGTTCGGCCGCCGGTCCCCGGTTCTGGCTGGCACCGGCCGCCGCGATCTTCGCCGTCGCCTGGGGCGGCAACGAATTCACGCCGCTGCTGGTGATGTACCGGCAGTCCGACGGCTTCTCGAACCAGCTCGCGAACCTGCTGCTTGGTTGCTACGTGCTCGGCATCATCCCGGCCCTGCTGATCGCCGGCCCGCTGTCCGACCGGTTCGGGCGCCGGCCGCTGATGCTCCCCGCCCCCTGGGTGGCCATTGCCGGCAGCGTGTTCCTGGCCCTGTCCGACGGCTCGGTGCCCATGCTCCTGATCGGTCGCATCCTCTCGGGCATCGCCCTCGGGCTGGCGATGGCCGTCGGAACGAGCTGGGTGAAGGAACTCTCGGCGAAGCCCTTCGACCTCGGCGCGGACCGGGCTTCGGGGGCCCGTCGGGCGACCATCGCGCTGTCGCTCGGATTCGCGCTCGGCGCGGCCAGCTCGGGCGCCCTCGCCCAGTGGGCTCCGTGGCCGGACGTGCTGCCCTACGCGGCGCACACGGTCATCGCGATCGTCTTCGGGCTGCTGCTGCTGCGCACCCCGGAATCCCAGGGCCGGGGCATCGCGGCCGGCGCCCTGCCCGCCGCGCACCCGGCCACGTCGCCGTACCCGCGCTTCCTGCTCCTGATCGTCCCCGTGGCACCCTGGGTGTTCGGCACGGCCACGACCGCTTACGCCATCCTGCCCGCGCTGGCCGCCGGGGAGATCCCGTCCGCGCCGGTGGCGTTCGCGGCCCTGCTCTGCGTGGTCGCCCTGATCGCGGGAGCGTCGCTGCAGCTCTTCAGCCACCGCATCACCGCGGGCCACAACGCGCGTGGCATCATGGTCGCCCTGATGCTCACGGTCGCTTCCCTGCTGCTGGCCTCGCTGGCCGTGAGCCCGCCCCGGCTGTGGCTGATCCTGCCGGCGGCCGCCCTGCTCGGCGCCGCCTACGGGCTGCTGATGGTGTCGGGCCTGCAGGAGGTACAGCGGATCGCGCCGCCGGACCACCTGGCCCGGCTGACCGCCGTCTACTACGGCATCACCTACCTCGGTTTCTTCGTGCCGCTCGGGCTGTCCCTGCTCGAGCCCTGGCTCAGCTACCAGGTGATGTTCGCGGGCGGGGCGGCCGTGTCGGCCGTGTCGCTGGCGCTGGTCATGGTCATCTTCCGCCGGGACATCTCCCTGCACCGCGCGGCCGCCCGGGACGCATCCGTCTGACCCGACCGAGATTTTTTCCATGCAGGTGCATCCGTTTCCGGCCCGGTGGGAGAAGTAGATGTAAGAGGAGGAACCAGTTCCTCTTCCGAGTGACCCACTCACTGACCTACAAGCAGGAGGAAACGATGCACAAGTCCCTCAAGATCGGCATGACGGCCGGCGCCCTCGGCGCCCTCGTCGCACTCGGCGGTCTCGCACCGGCCCAAGCGGCCGAAGACGTCGCGAAACTGTCCGTGCTGCACGGAGTTCCCGGCCTCACCGTCGACGTCTACGTGAATGACAAGCTGACCCTGGACGACTTCAAGCCGGGCGACCTGGCCGGGCCCCTCGACCTGCCCGCCGGCACCTACACCGTCGCCATCACCGCGTCCGACGCGGCGGATGCCAGCAAGCCCGTGATTGGGCCGGTCGACCTCGAGCTGGCTGCGGGCATGAACTACACCGCAGTGGCCCACCTCAAGGAGGACGGCAAGCCCACCGCGACGCTGTTCACGAACGACATCGCGCAGATCCCCGCCGGGCAGGGCCGTCTGAGGGTTCGCCACGTGGCCGCCGCTCCCGCGGTCGACGTGCTGGCCAACGATGCCGTGGCCGTGAGCAACCTGGTGAACCCGAAGGAGGCGATGCTTGTGCTGCCGACCGGAACCATCTCGGCCGTCGTCGCCGCGACCGGGACGACCGCCCCGGTGATCGGCCCGGCAGACGTCAACGTCGCCGAGGGCACGAACACGATCGTCTACGCCTGGGGCAGCCTGGCCGACAAGAACCTCGCACTGGCCGTGCAGACGATCGACGGGCTCCACTCCAACCCGGACAGCATCAACGCCGGTGAGGCGGGCCTCGTCGCCACCAACCAGCCGGGCGACTCGACCGGCCTCATGGTCGGTGGCTTCGCAGCCCTCCTGATGGGCCTCGTCGCCGCCGCCGTCGTCGGCATGCGCCGCAGCGCCGCCGCTCGCCGCTAACCGGCAGGAAGAGGAACAGACACCATGAGAGCCACAGCGGGCACCATCACAGCGCTCGCTGTGGCTCTCGTGCTGCTCACCGGCTGCACCCCCGCCCCGGGCGCCGCGCCGGCCGCGCCCGCGCCCGCTCCGGCGCCGGCCGCGAGCGTCACCCCGGCGCCTCTCCCGACCGCGGCCGTCGAGGTTCCCCGGGTCAACTCGGACCTCGCCAGCGGCCAGGTCGCCGTTCCGGTCGCCCCGCAGCGCATCCGGGTTGATTCCCTCGGCATCGACATGTCGATCGAATCCGTCGGCCTGGGCGAGGACGGTGCCATGGCACTCCCTAAGAACCCGGCCGTGGCCGCCTGGTACCGCTACGGACCGTCCCCGAGCAGCCCCTCCGGCGCTGCCATCATCGCCGCCCACGTCGACTCCCTCGTCTACGACATCGGCCCGTTCGCCCGGCTCGCCTCGGCGCCGGCGGGCACCGAGATCATCGTGACCACGGAGGACGGCCAGGAACGCCGGTACGCCGTGGACTCGATTCAGACAGTGAAGAAGACGGATGTCCCCTGGGCCTCCATCTTCGACCGCACCGGTCCCTCCCGGCTCACCCTCGTCACCTGCGGGGGAGAGTTCGACTATGACGCCCGCCGCTATCTGTCCAACGTCATCGTTTCGGCGAACCCGATCCCGTGACCCTGTTTCCGATGACTCAGAACCCGATGACTCAGAACCCGATGACTCAGACCCCCGTTTCTCAGACCCCCGTGATTCAGAGGCATGGCTATGCTGTTGCTGACGGTGGTCGAGGCGCGCTCTCCGGCGAGGCCTGACATGTACGACCTCCCGAGGCGCTCACCAACCGGGGGACACCGAAACGACGTGACGGCACTCACCGATGACGATGACCACGCCCAGTTGGTTGCGGCCTTCCAGGCCGGTAACGAGCATGCGCTCGCCCAGGCCTACGCGCGCTGGTCATCCCTCGTCTACACGATTGCCGTGCGCTCGCTCGGAGATCCGACCGAGGCCGAGGACGTGACCCAGAAGGTCTTCATCGCTGCCTGGCGAGGGCGGGCAAACTTCGAACCGTCACGGTCGCGACTGCCGGCCTGGCTCGTGGGGATCACCCGTCACACGGTGGCCGACGCCCACGAGGCCCGGTCCAGGCGCCGCCGGGTCGAGGAATCCGTCCTGGCCGAGCGCGAGCTCAGCCAGGCCGACGAATCCGCCGACATCGCCGACCGGGTGATGATGAACGACGAACTCCAGAGGCTCGGTCCGGTGCCGCAACAGGTGATGCAGCTGGCGTTCTACGACGATCTCACGCACACCCAGATCGCGGATAGCCTCGGAATGCCGCTCGGCACCGTGAAGAGTCACATCCGACGAAGCCTGACCAGGCTGCGCACCAGATTGGAGGCGAACGATGACGCACATTGACCGAGACGATCTCGCGCTCATTGCGCTCGCTGAGTTCGACCTCACCGAACCGGAACGCCAGCACCTGGCCGAGTGCCCCGAGTGCGCCCTGGAACTGATCTCGCTGCAGCACACGGTCGCCGTCGGCCGGTCCGCCCGCAACGTGGAACTCGCCGAACCCGGCGACCAGGTCTGGGGGAAGATCCACTCCGCGCTCGGCCTGACCGGCGCCGTCGCCGCGACTCCGCGGCTCGCCGACTACGCCCCGGCGGCGGAGCCTGGCGAGCCCGCCGAACTCGCTGAGTCCGCCCCGATTGCCGAGCCTGCCGATCTCCCCGAGCCTGCCCCCGCAACCGAGTCGGCATCCGTCACCGTCACCGACATCGGTGCCGGGACGCGGGCCCGGGCACGTCACCGTCGTCGCCGCGTCTGGCTGCCCGTGGCGGTTGCCGCGGGCGTCGCCGGCCTCGTCGGAGGACTCGGCGGCGGCATCTGGTGGGAGTCCCTGCAACAGCAGGCCCCGGCCCCCGTGATCGCGAAGGCCGAGCTGGACCCGTTCCCCGGCTGGAACGCCAGCGGCGTCGCCCAGGTCGAGAAGACGGCCGACGGCCACCGTGAGGTGGTGGTCGACCTCACCGGGGCGACGCAGGACGCCGGGCTCCGGGAGGTCTGGCTGATCAAGGCGGACGCGTCCGGGCTGATCAGCATCGGCCTGCTCGACGGCGACACCGGGCACTTCAGCATTCCGGACGGGGTGGACCTGTCCCAATTCCCGCTCGTCGACGTGTCCGTCGAACCCGACGACGGCAACCCGGCCCACTCGGGCGACTCGATCGTGCGCGGCGAACTCCGCACAATCTGACTCCACTGTGCCCGTTCCGGTCGAGCGTGCCCGTTCCGCCGGTCACTCTCGACCGGAACGGGCACACTCACGAGACGGTCAGCGCGGCGGCTAGAGCGTGTTGCCGAGCTTGAAGCCGTGCTCCACGTCGTCCTTGCGGGTGTACGAGAAGCCGTCGGCGCCGACCGTGACGGCCATCTCGCTGGACTCGGTGCGGGCGATGACCGGCTGGGGGTTGCCGTCCAGGTCGAGTACCAGTGACGCATCCGTGTACCAGCTGGGCACGACCGCGTTGCCCCACCAGTCGCGGCGCTGGTTGTCGTGCACGTCCCAGGTGACGACGGGGTTGTCCGGGTCGCCGGTGTAGTAGTCCTGGGTGTAGAT
>JACMQV010000007.1 GCA_014376815.1 Cryobacterium sp. | reverse complement strand
TTGCTGTTGGCGTGAGGAACGTAGCGCCACGTGAGTTCATCGTGGCAGCCGCAAGGGAACGACCGGTGATCAGAGCCGGCTCTTGGCTGCTGCAGCCGAGTCCCGATATGAGTTGCGCCCGAAATCATCCCGTAGCCGGTTGGTGTAGCGGACCCGCCGGTCGGTTGTGTGCCGCCCCTACGGCGAACCCTCGACGTTGAAGGCCGTCGCCTCGAGGCCTCGACTACCTCATCGACCACGCGAACGAGGTGCTGTCTCGCCCGATCTCCCGCAAGGATGTCATCGGCACCTGGGCAGGCCTGCGCCCGTTGCTCCAGCCCAGGACCAAGGAAGGCACGTCGTCGGCCAAGGGCTCCCGCGAGCACACCGTCGCCTCGCCCACCCCTGGCCTCACCGTGATCGCCGGCGGCAAGCTCACCACCTACCGCGTCATGGCCAAGGATGCGGTCGACTTCGCCCTGGGTGGTCGCGCCCACGCGCTGCCGTCGATCACCAAGACCATCCCGCTCGCCGGGGCTGAGGGCCTGGAGGTGCTGCAGCGCCAGGCCCCGACCGTCGCCCGCCGGTACGGCTGGACCCCGGCCAGGCTGGACCACCTCCTGCACCGGTACGGCTCGCTGCTGCGTGAGCTGACCGAGGCGGTCGACGCCGATCCGAGCCTGGGCAAGCCGCTGACCGGGGCTCCTGCCTACCTGCGCGCCGAGGTTGCCTACGCCGTCACCCACGAGGGCGCGCTGCACCTCGACGACGTCCTCATGTATCGCACCCGGCTCAACTACGAGCAGGCAGACCGGGGCCTGGGCGCGACCGACGAGATCGCCGACATCATGGCTCCGCTGCTGGGCTGGGACGACGAGACCCGGGTCCGGGAAATCACCGCCTACCGTGAGCGCGCCGAGGCCGAGGCCGCCGCCGAGCTCGAGCCGGACGACGAGTCCGCGGAGCAGGTACGCCTGAAGGCCGTGGAGATCGCGCCCGTGCACAGGCTGCCCGCCTGAGCCTTCCGTGCGGGTCGCTATACCTGGCAGACCACGCGGAACATTACGCTCTTGGTGGCATCGCCCGGAGCACATGACAACGACGTCATAGAAACGAGGCAAGCAGTGAGTCTTATCGCTCAAGCGTTTGTGTCCGAGATTCTCGGCACAGCAGTTCTGATCGTGCTCGGTGCCGGGGTGGTGGCAACCGTGCTCCTGCCGAGGAGTAAGGGGTTCGCCGGCGGATGGCTCCTCATCTGCTTCGGGTGGGGCTTCGCCGTATTCGCCGGCGTGTACGTCGCCTACAAGTCGGGGGGCCACCTCAACCCGGCGGTGACCCTTGGTCTCCTTGCAGGTGGGATCGACTTCGCCAAGGGTATCGACCCCACAGTCGCCAACATGCTCATCTACTGGACCGCGCAGATGATCGGCGCGTTCCTGGGCGCCGTGGTCGCATTCATCGCCTTCAAGCAGCACTTCGACGAGGAGGCCCCGGCCGACGCCAAGCTGGGGATCTTCTGCACCGGGCCGGCCATCCGCTCGTACGGCTGGAACTGCGCCACTGAGTTCATCGGCACCTTCGTGCTTGTGTTCTGGGTCGTCATCAGCGGTAAGACGCCGACTCAGATCGGCCCGCTGGCGGTCGGCCTACTCATCGTCGGGATCGGTGCCAGCCTCGGTGGGCCCACCGGGTACGCCAACAACCCGGCGCTTGGCCTCGCGCCTCGTTTCGCGCGCTTCGTCCTGCCGATCAAGGGCAAGGGCTCCAGTGACTGGTCCTACAGCTGGGTTCCCGTCCTCGCCCCTCTCGCCGGCGGCGCGGTCGCCGGCTGACCGGCAGCTGGTATGTCGGCTGAGCTGCAGCAGTCCCCCACTTCAGTGCTTCACCATCACATGAAGGAATGACGAAACATGGCTGAATACGTACTCGCGATCGACCAGGGCACCACCAGCTCCAGGGCAATCATCGTCAACCACGCCGGCACCATCGTTGAGACCGGCCAGCTCGAGCATGAGCAGATCTTCCCGCGCGCGGGCTGGGTCGAGCACGACGCCGAAGAGATCTGGACGAACACCCGCGAGGTCACCGGCATCGTGCTCGCCCGGGCGAACCTCACCCACCGGGACATCGTCGCCGTCGGCATCACCAACCAGCGGGAGACCACCGTGGTGTGGGACAAGAACACCGGCAAGCCCGTCTACAACGCGATCGTCTGGCAGGACACCCGCACGGCGAAGATCGCCGAGGAGCTCGGTACCCTCGGCGGCGGCGCAGACCGCTACAAGGACCGCGTAGGACTCCCCCTGACCACCTACTTCTCCGGCCCGAAGATCAAGTGGATCCTGGACAACGTCAAGGGTGCACGTGAGAAGGCAGACAAGGGCGACCTGCTGTTCGGCAACACCGACTCCTGGGTGCTGTGGAACATGACCGGCGGGGTGGATGGCGGGATCCACGTCACCGACCCGACGAACGCCTCGCGCACGATGCTGATGAACCTCGACACCCTCACCTGGAACGAGGAGATCGCCGCGGAGATGACGATCCCGGTGTCGATGCTCCCGGAGATCCGCTCGTCCTCCGAGGTCTACGGCAAGGGCCGGGTCGGCGGTTTCGTGCCCGGCGTCCCGATCGCCGGCATCCTCGGATCCCAGCAGGCCGCGACCTTCGGCCAGGCGTGCTTCGAGGTCGGCAACGCGAAGAACACCTACGGCACCGGCAACTTCATGCTCCTGAACACCGGC
>JACMQV010000046.1 GCA_014376815.1 Cryobacterium sp. | reverse complement strand
TGCTGGTCAGCGTGCGGGAAGAAGACCTCAACGCCGACTTCGGCCTGGGCCGCGGAGTCGGCTGGATCGACGGCGTCGAGGCCCCGATCCCGATGAAAACCGTGAAAGATCTGATCTGCAACGGCGGCAGCCAGCAGGTCGTGTTCAACAATGAGGGCCGCATCATGCGGCACGGGGTCCCCGCCCGGTGCTTCACCGCGGGGCAGCGGCGGGCGATCCAGCTCCGGGACGGCGGCTGCATCATCCCGGGCTGCCAGATCCCGGCCAGCATGACCGAGATCCACCACGTGATCCAGGACGCCCAGCATGGCGACACCCATACCGATAACGGGGTCTGCCTGTGCTGGTGGCACCACCGCACGATCGATTCCTCCGGCTGGGCCATCCGGATGCTCCGCGGTTGCGTGCAGATCATGGCCCCGCCCTGGCGCGAGACCGGGAAACGACACTGGCGCTACGTGACCAAGTCCCGCACCCTCATGACCGACGCCATCACCCGCAAGAATGTCACCCGCAACAACGTCACCCGCCACGAGGAGTGAGAGCCGCGGACGGAGGGGGCTCGTTGGGGGCTCGACCGAGTCCCCACCGAGCCCCCTCCGCCCGTGACCGTTGGGCCGGGGTCCCCTAGTTCCTGACCGCCAGAATCGTCGAGAAGCCGGTGTCCCCGTAGCGCACCAGTCCCAGGTAGTCGGTGCCGGCCGCCAGGCCGCTCCACGACGCCGCGTAGGTGACCTGCTCACCCTGCGTTCCTGGCAGGGGGTTCGGGGCCACGGTCAACGCACCGGCACCGGCTCCCGGCGCGAGCGTGTACGTGGTCAGGTCGTACGTGTCGGTGCCGCTGAAGACGGACACGATCACCTGGTAGTAGCCGGCATCCGGTTTCAGCAGGTCGACGTGTTCGTCGGTCGCCGCGGTCGCCGACGACCAGCCCGCCACGGGTGTGCCGCCCTTGCCGCTGAGCCGGTTGACGACCAGGTCGAGGTCGGCGGCGTCGGTCAGCGCATCGAGGTCGAAGCGCGCCAGAGCCGTGCCGGCCGGGACCTGCACGGTGAATGTGGTCTCGGTTCCCGGGGAACCGAGGCCGGTGTGCGGCTGCTTCTTCCCGGTGCCCTTCTGCTTCTGCAGCACCCCGGCCGCGAGTCCGTCCGTGGCCAGGGGGATGTCGGCGGTCGCCCCGGGGGTGACCGTGACGTCGAGGGAGCCGGACAGTCCTGTTCCCTCGGCGACGCCCGGCGCCTCGAGGGTGACCGGCTTGACCGCCACCGGGCTGCGCACGACAGTGTCACCGCTCGTCCAGAGGAGCGACCCGGTCGCGAAGGCGTCCAGGGGAGCATCCGTTCGCGTGAAGGTCGCCGTGTACGACCTGGTCTCCCCCGCCGCGGCGAAGGTGAGCGTGGACGGCTGGACCGAGACGCGCACGCCGTCCACGCCGGTCACGGTAGCGTCGAACGTGCCGGGCTGCGTCGAGGTCACGGTGCGGGTGATCGTTTCCGGCCCGGTGAGCGACCCGATCCCGATCGAGGCCAGGTTGAGGTTGGACGGGTCGACTGCTGTCACCGCCTCGTCGCCCTCCCACGTGTAGCCGGCGCCCTTGATGTAGGACCGCCAGTCGCTCTCACCGCTGAGGTAGACGAGTCCCGGGTCGAAGAACTTCGTCGGGTCGATGTGTCCGGCGCCCTGGGTGAACGGGTCGGTCACGGCGGCGCCGGCACCGTCCAGCGTGTCGTACGCGGTCGTCATGAAGGCCGATTTGACCTCGGCAGGGGTGGCGTTGGGCTTCTCGCCCAGATAGAGCGCCGCGAGCCCGGCCAGGTGCGGCGAGGACATCGAGGTACCGGACAGGAATTGGAAGGTCCCGGCCGCGCCGGCGGCGTTGGCGCCGTCGGCGAGGATGGCGACTCCCGGGGCCGAGATATCCGGCTTGATGATGTCGCTGCCGTCGGCCTGGACCGGTCCGCGCGAGGAGAACCCGGCGACCTGCGGGGACGGCGGGGTGGTGCCCAGCGCGTTACCCGGGGTGAGTGTGACGGTCGCCCCGGCGGTCCCCGCGTAGGCGAAGGCCGCGTCGAAGGCTGCCGCGTTCAGGTGAACCGTCGGCACGGAATGGAAGTCCAGGTCGAGTGAGCTCGGCGTCTTGTTCACCAGGATCATGCCGATGCCGCCGGCACGTTTTACCTCGGCCGACTTGGCGACCCGGTCGTACACTCCGCGCTGGCAGAACACGACCTTGCCCGCGGTCTTGGCCGGGTCGAGCGAGTTCGGCGCGCAAAGCAACGGGTCGGTCGCGCGGCGCGCGGCCACGAGGTCGCCGCGCACGAGTTGGCCGGTCAGCGGCGCGGCTCTCGGGTCGAGGGCGACCGTGATCGAGCCGCCCGCGAAGGCACCGGCGCTGCCGCCGAAAGTGGCGGTGGCCTCGTAGCTGGGGATGCTGCTTGCGGCCACGGTGGTGATCCACGGTGAGGCGTTGTCCAGGGTGGAGGCTCCGGGGCCGGAGTTGCCGGCCGAGGCCGCAACGAAGATGCCGGCGGAGGCGGCGCCGAGAAAGGCGAGGTCGGTGGCGGAGACCGTGGTCTCGGCCGCGCCGCCGCCGATCGAGAAGTTGATCACGTCGACCCCGTCGGCCGTGGCCTGGTCGATGGCGGAGAGCAGGTCACTGGTGGCGCACCCGTCGTCGTCCTGGACGGCCGGATCGGGGCCGGACCAGCACACCTTGTACGCGGCGATCTTCGCGGCGGGCGCGACGCCCGAGATCGAGCCGAAATCGATGCCGCCCACCGTGGCGGCGACGCCCTGGTTGCCGACCGCGGTGCTGCCCGTGTGCGAGCCGTGGCCGTCGCCGTCGCGCGGCGAGACGTACTCGCCGACGGCGGCGTTGCCGATGCGCGCGGCTCCGAAGCCGTCGACGAAGTACCGGGCGCCGACGATCTTGGTGCTGCAGTCGGCGGATGTGAACTGTTCGCCGGCCACGCAGGTGCCGGTGAAGACTCCCCCGTCGCCCTTGGCGAAGGTGACCGTGTCCCCGTTGAGGTATGGCACCCCGGCGGCGGCGCTGGTTCCCAGCGGGTCCCCGGCGAAGGAGGGATTCTCCGGCGCGATGCCGGTGTCGACGACGCCGACGACGACCCCGGCTCCCGCGGTCTCACTGCCACCGCTGGCCTCCCAGACGCCGCCGAGGCCGGTGGAATCGCCCAGCCCGAGGAAGTCGGTGGAGGACTGCGCCGTGATGTGGCGAATCGAGTCCTTCTCCAGGGTGATGACCTGGCGGCTCGCGTAGAGGTCGGCGGCCTGCGCCGCGCTGAGGTCGGCCGCGAAGCCGTTCAGGGCGGTCGTGTACGAGACGCTGATGCTCACGCCTGCGTCGGTCGCGACCTTCTTCTGACGCTCCTTGAGGTGCCCGGCATAGTCCCGGGCTTTTTTCGCCCTGGCGTCGAGCTGTTCGCCGGCGCCCGGCCGGGTGGGGGCGAATCCGGAGACCCCGCCGGCGTACGTGGCCACGGCGGGCTCGGCCAGGATCACCACGTAGCGACCGGCCTCGAAGGTGGTGGCCGGTTTCGCGGCGGCCGCCGGGGGCACGTTCTGTGGGGCGGCGGTCGCCGCGAGGCTGCCACCGAGGAGAGCCGCGGCGGCCACCAGCCCGACGGTGAGTGTTGCCGCGGTGGCACGGCGCAGGGCTGCTTGAGCCGGTGCCGGTGCGTAAAGCGGGGAGATGAGACGCCTACTTCGTGAGTTCACGTGCCGTGTCCAATCCGTTCAGCGATGAAAGGATGGCCCCCAACAGAGGGACATGAACTCGAAACTAACGGAAACCCCTGACGAATACCGCATTCCGCACAACTTGACCCCTGAACTGGGGGCAGTTTGCTCAGTGCGTGACGATGGGCCGTTCGGCGGCTGCCTGCGCCCCGGCGACTTCGGCCGCGCGGGCGGAGGCGTCTCGGCGACCACCGATCGCGCGCAGCGCATTGAGGATGGTCGCGAGGTCGACGAGCTCCTGGAGCAGCGCCCCCACTGTGGCGGGGATGAAGCCGAAGGCCGCCAGGAGCATCAGGACGACACTCATCGCGATTCCGAGCCAGATGCTCTGCAGGGCGATCCGGATGGTGTCCTGGCCGATGGCGACCGCCCGGGCGGTCCGGGACAGATCGTCGATCAGGATGACGACATCGGCCGACTCACTTGCGGCCGTCGCCCCCCGCGCGCCCATCGCGATGCCCACGTCGGCGACGGCCAGCACGGGTGCGTCGTTCACGCCGTCGCCGACCATGATCACCGGGCGGGTGGTGAGCGACCGCACGGCGTTCACCTTGTCGACCGGCAGGCAGTCGGCCTGCACGCTGCCGATGCCGACGAGTTCGGCGATGTGCTCCGCAGTGGGCCGGGCATCGCCGGTGAGCATGACGGTCTCGTTCAGGCCCAGGGCCCGGAAGTCCGCCATGGTCTGCCGCGCGTTGCCGCGCATCTCGTCGCTGGCGACGATGCTGCCGGCGAAGCGGCCGTCGACGGCCAGGTAGATGGCCAGTTCGCCGCCCTCCAGCGGTGTGGCCACGGCTTCCGGTGCCCGATCCCGGATGTAGGAGAGCTTGCCGACGACGACCTCGCGGGCGCCCAGCCGGGCGACGACGCCGTGGGCGGGCACCTCGCTCGCATCCGCCGTCGACGTGAGTTCGAGTCCGCGGGCATGGGCAGCCGCGATGACGGATGCCGCGAGCACGTGCGAAGAGTACTGCTCGGCCGAGGCCGCGAGGGCCAGCAGCTCGTCCTCGTCGAAACCGGGCTGCGGCAGCACCCTCGCGATGGTCGGAGTGCCGTGCGTGAGGGTGCCGGTCTTGTCGAAGACGACGGTCTTCGCGCGGGACAGCATCTCCAGCACGCCGCCGCCCTTGACGATGATGCCGTTGCGGGCGGCGCGGCTCATGCCGCCCATGAACGCCACCGGCGCCGAGATCAGCAGCGGGCAGGGTGTGGCCACGACGAGCACCTGGGCGAACCGGGCCGGATCATCGCTGACGATCCAGGCGATCACGGCGATCGTGAGCGAGAGGGCCGTGAACGGCACGGCATAGCGGTCGGCGAGGCGTACCACGGGCGCCTTGCTGGCGGCGGCTTCCTCGACGAGGAGGATGATCTGCTGGTATTGGCTGTCGGCCGCGGTCGCGGTGGCCCGGATGGTGGCGGCCGCCTGACCGTTGATCGACCCGCTGAGGATCCCGTCGCCGGTCCCGCGCTCCACCGGGAGGCTCTCTCCGGTGAGCGAGGATTCGTCGAAGGCCGCGCTGTCGGAGACCAGCTCGCCGTCGACCGGAACGATCTCGGCCGGTCGCACCAGCAGGAGGTCGCCCGGCCGCACCGCGGTGGCCGGCACATCCTCGACATCGTTGACGGCCGCGCCTGCACCAGCTGCACCAGCAGCACCTGCGGTGCCTGCCGCGTCTGAGCCGGCCACGATTCGGTGCGCGATCTGCGGCGCACGCTTCAGCAGCGCGTCGAGTTCTCGTTTGGCCCGGTTGACCGCGAAATCCTCGAGGGCCGCGCCCCCGGTCAGCATCAGCACGATGATCATCGTCGCGACGTACTCGCCCACCAGCACCGTGGCGACGATCGCCATGATCGCGAGCACGTCGACACCGAAGGTGCCCTGGCGCAGTCGCCTGACCATGCCGACCGATTCGATCCCGGCGATCAGCAGGCCGTACCCGCTGAACAGCCAGCGCGCCGCCTCGGCCTGGCCGAGCAGCGCGAGCACCCCGCCGATCAGTCCCAGGGCGAGGGTCGCCGCGACGAGAGGGTACCGGCGTACGGCAGAGGACAGAGGCAACATGGTCATATTCTCGCCTCGGATGCCGCGCTTCGCCAGCAAGGAAAGGCTCCCCTCAGACCCCGATGAGGATGCGAAACGGCGGGGGGCCCCCCCGCGGGGAGGGGCGCCCCCCCCGCCTCCGCCCGGCGGGTGTCTCCCGGGCGGGGGGGAGGGTCTTCGGGGGGGGCGGGCGGG
>JACMQV010000001.1 GCA_014376815.1 Cryobacterium sp. | reverse complement strand
TGCGCAGCAGCGCATCCGTGTCGCGACGCTGCTCGGGGAGCACGAGGGTGACGACGTCACCGGCGCTGCCGGCGCGGGCGGTGCGGCCCGAGCGGTGCAGGTACGCCTTGTGCTCTGCCGGCGGGTCGACGTGGATGACGAGTTCGATGTCGTCGACGTGCACGCCGCGGGCGGCGACATCCGTGGCGACGAGCACCTTCACGTCACCGGCGCTGAAGGCGGCGAGGTTGCGGTCACGGGCCACCTGCGACAGGTTGCCGTGCAGGTCGACGGAGGGGATCCCGGCGTCGGTGAGCGACTTGGCGAGCTTCTTGGCCTGGTGCTTGGTGCGCATGAAGAGGATGCGGCGGCCTGAGCCGGACGCGAGCTTCTCGACCAGGGCCTTCTTCGTTTCGACGCCGTCGACCTCGAACACGTGGTGGGTCATCGCGGAGACGTGGCTGTTGGCCTCGTCCACCGAGTGCATGACCTCGTTGTGCAGGAAGCGGCGCACGATCTTGTCCACGCCGTTGTCGAGAGTGGCCGAGAACAGCAGGCGCTGGCCGTTGGTGGGCGTCTTGTCGAGGATGCGCGTGACGACGGGCAGGAAGCCGAGGTCGGCCATGTGGTCGGCCTCGTCGAGCACGGTGATCTCGACGGCGTCCAGGCTGACGAAGCCCTGCTTCATGAGGTCTTCGAGGCGGCCGGGGCAGGCCACGACGATGTCGACGCCGGCCTTGAGTGCGGAGACCTGGCGGCCCTGGGAGACGCCACCGAAGATGGTGGTCGTGTTGAGACCGTAGGCCTCGGCCAGCGGGGTGAGCGCGTTGGTGATCTGGGTGGCGAGCTCGCGGGTCGGGGCGAGGATCAGTCCCAGCGGGCGGCCCGGGCGGCGCTTGCCGCCGGCGAGCTTGCCGCCGAGGCGCGACACCATGGGCAGGGCGAAGGCGAGGGTCTTGCCGGAGCCGGTCTTGCCGCGGCCGAGAACGTCGCGACCGTTGAGGGTGTCGGGCAGGGTGTCGATCTGGATCGGGAACGGGCTGTCGATTCCCTGACTCGTCAGAACGGCGACGAGAGGGGCCGGCACGCCAAGCGCACTAAAAGATGAAGTTTCAGACAAAGTGGTGCCTTTCGGGCATCAGATTCCCCCGGTATCCGTTCCGCAAGGGCGGGAACTCGAAGACCAAGGAGGATTCACATGGCGAAGGTGCCGATGGGCACATCCGTTCGCCGTAAGAAGGTTTCATTCGAAAAATCCGGCCGGCCCACGAGTGGGCGGCCGCAATAAGAAGAGGGCGTTCTACGACGCAGCGAGCGCAACTACGCACCCGCAAGTTTCCAGTCTAGCGGATGCTGTCAAGCCTCCGGGTCGGACGCCCGGCTCAGCAGCTGGGCCGGGTGGCGTTCCTCGCCGGGGGCGAGCTCTCCGACCGGTACCTCGGCGGCGATGATATTGCCGGCCTGCGGCAGGGGGCACGCCCACATCGGGTCGTACGCGCAGGACGGGTTGTAGGCGAAGTTGAAGTCGAGGATGAGGGTGTTGTCGTCGGCGCCGGGTCCGAGGTCGGCCCCCTTCACGGTGTCGAGGAGGTAGCGGCCGCCGCCGTAGGTGCCGCCCGGCTTGCCGGCCAGCCCGTCGCGGAACGGCAGGAACAGCCCGCCGCCGTAGGTGGAGAGCCGCCACAGGTCGATCGACCCCAGGTAGGGCAGCCGCACCGAACCGACGAGGTCGAACGGCACCTCGCCGTCCGTTCCGGTGTCGACGGAGATGTGCACGGGCTGTTCCGCCCGGTGCACCTCGACCTCGAATCGCCAGTCGGGGTCGTACGCGGCGACCGGCAGGCCGGTGAACACGGTGCGGTCGTCGGGCAGCAGGGGTGACGCCGGATGCCCCGCGAACAGTTCATCCCGTCCGCTCCGCCACAGCTCGTGGCCGGCGGCCGGGTCGTGTGCGCTGATCTGGCGCACACCGGCGTAGAGGCCGAACACGCGCCGACGCCAGTCGGCCACCTGCAGGGCGCCGAGTGTGCTGCTCACGAGGTGACGCCGGACTCGACGCCGGACTCGACCGGGGGTTGCTCGGGGGATGACTCGTCGGTGGACGTCTGCACGTCGGCGTCGACGCCGAGGTCGAGCTGCCAGCTCGGTGCGAGGCGCTTGAGCTGGTGCAGTCGCCACTGCCACAGCGCCCAGAACACGGGCCAGCTGGCGAGGGTGAGGGCGCCGGTCCGGAAGATCAACTGGTCACGGAAGAGGGTCTTGCCCGTGCCGGCCGGATCGGGGGCCACGGCCATCCGGTGGTCCCACAGGGTGACCGAGGCGAGGGCGCCGGACACGCCGCGTCCCGTGTCGCGCAGAATGCGCACTCCGTCCGGGCGCGTCGTCGCCATCGTCAGGCGGATCACCTGGTCGCCCATCGGCACCAGGCCCAGCGCGGTCAGGCTGACCGGGTGCTCGCCCGGTTCCCAGACCGTGGGGAAGCCGTCCGCCTCGAGGGATTCGACGCTCACCACGGGGGAGCTCACCTCCCGGAACACGGCGGGGCTCCGCAGGGCGCGCCAGGCGGCATCCGGGGGGCAGTCAAGGATCTCTTTCAGAAGAACGCGCATGACCCCAGTCTGTTGCGCTTCGGCATGCAGTACAACTGAGAGGGTGGCAATTCGATACTGGCTGGGCGTCGCGTCACGCGAACACGTGGTGCGGGCCGTGTCGGTGGGGCTCGTGCAGGCCAGCCACGGCGCCCGGGCGGCCCTCGAAGACATGAATGAATCCGACGGGATGGTCTACTACTCGCCCAAGACCGACCTGGACGGCGACCGCCTCCGCGAGTTCACCGCCATCGGACGCATCGCCCCGGGGTTCGTGCACCAGGGGGAGTCCGCCGCCCCCGCGTCCTACCGGCCGTGGCGCCGCCGCGTCGACTACGACCCGGATGCCGTCGCCACCTCGATTCGGCCGCTGCTCTCGGTGCTCGAGTTCACGCGCGACGATCCGAACTGGGGTTACCGGCTCCGGCGGGGCCTGCTGCAGATCAGCCGGCACGACTACGAGTTGATCCGGCGGCAGATGCGCCGGGTCTAACGCTCGCGCCTGGCCGCGCCCTCCTGCCGCGCCGCGCCCTCCTGCCTCGCCGCGCCCCCCTGCCGCGCCGCGCCGTCGTCCGTTCGGGCCGGGCCTCCGTCGCCGAGTTCGCCCCTTCCGGTCGAGTTCGCCCGGCGCACCACTCGAATTCGACCGCAAGTGTCGACTTCGGCGTAAGCCGACCGGTATGACCGCACGGATGCGCCGACTCCCGGCGTCCGTCCGCGCCGTCCGCGCCGTCCGTCCACCCGCGCCACCTGCGCGTGCTGTACTTCGCCGAGTTCGCCTGAAGCGGGCGAGTTCGCCCGGCATACCACTCGAACTCGACCGCAAGTGTCGACTTCGGCGAGGGGCACGCCCGCGCCACGCCCGTGCGGCCCGGCTGCCGCCGATTGTGGGCGGGATCGGCGATTCTCAGAGCAGAGTGCCGGTGATTCCACCCCGCCCGGGACGCATCCGGTGATTAGACTTCGGGCATGACTGGCGAGTTGTGGTGGGTGCCTTCTGCCGTCGTTTTCGGTGTGGTGGGCGCGGTCGTAGTGCTGCTTGTGGTGCTCGCGCGCCGCCGCGCCCGGGCGCGCGAGGCGAAAGACCGCTCTCTGGCGGACGAGCGGGTGAGGGCGGCCTCCATAGCGCTGGTGCGCGCGGACGACGCGATCCAGGCCGCCGCCGACGAGCTCGGCTTCGCGGAGGCGCAGTTCGGGCAGAACGCGACCCGTGACTTCGCCGCGGCGCTGGGCTCCTCCCGCCGGCAGGTGCGCGACGCCTTCGCCCTGCAGCAGAAGCTCGACGACAGCGTGCCTGACAGCGAGAGTGAGCGCCGCCACTGGACCGAGCAGATCATCGCGCTCGCCGACGAGGCCACAAAACGAGTGGCCGAACAGGACCGCGATTTCTCGAGCCGGCGCGGACTCGAACGCGACGCCCCGACCCTGCTCGACCAGCTGCGTCGCCGCCTCGACCGGGTCGCCGAGCGGGTCAGGGCCGGGCAGGCCAGCCTCACCCGCCTCGGCGCGACCTACGCCCCGTCGGCCCTGGCCCCGATCAGCGGCAACGTGGGCCGCGCCCAGGCCGCCCTCGACGAGGCCAGGCTGGCAACGGATGCCGCCGCCGCGCGCCTCGCCCGGGCCTCCGCCGAACCCGTGGGCCAGCAGCTGCGCGACGCAGAGCACGGCCTCTACCGCGCCGGCAAGCTCCTCGACGCGATCGAAACCGGCGAGGACCAGCTGCACATCGGCTTCGCCTCGCTGACCCGCGCCCTCTCCGATGCCGACGCCGAACTGGCCGAGGCGCGCCGCTTGCGAGACGCCCACGAGGAGACCGAGGCGCGCGGTGAACTCAACCGGGTGATCGCGGTGTCCGACCGGGTGGTCGGCGAGCTGCGGCATCCGTCTCGCCTGAGCGACCCGGCCGCCGACCTGGCCCGGCTGGGGGAGGCGATCGACGGACTCGACGTGATCCGCTCCGAGGCGCGCAACCGCCAGCTGCGGCTCGACAACGCCCGCGGCGCGCTGATCGGCGCGCTCCTGGCCGCGCGCAGCCAGATCACCGTCACCCGCGACTTCATCGCGGCGCACCCGGGACGCGTCGGGGCGGCCGCCCGCACCCGCCTCGCCGAGGCCGAACGGCAGTTGAGCCTGGCCGCCGCGGAGGCCGACCCGGTCACCGCCCTGGACACCGCCCGCCGCGCGATGACCCATGCGACGGATGCCGACGCGCTCGCCCGCTTCGACACCCTGTAGCGCCCGGCACCCTGTAGCGCCCGGCACCCGGAGCGCGAACCGCTACCCGTGCACCGCCACCCGCGCACAGTTACCCTTATTGCGTGATCAACGCCCAGCCCCAGCAGAAGTACCAGGTCAGGTTCGACGTCGGCCTGGCCGGATTCCAGGCCCTGGCCGAGGCCGCGGATGTGGTCGTGCTCGCCGACGCCCTGCCGGCGGCACCCGGGGCGGACGGCCTCACGGTTCCACTGGCGCAGACGGTCATCACCGCGAACCTCGCCAGCAGCGGGCAGGTCGCGGACTGGGTGCTCGCCCGCCAGGCCGAGAAGGGCGACCGGTTCGCCGTCGCCGTGATCGCCGTGGGTGAGCGGCGCGCTGACGGCGGCGCCCGGTTCGCGGTGGAGGACTTCCTGGTCGCCGGCGCCGTGATCGACGCCCTGTCCGTGCTCGGTATCGACCACTGCTCGCCGGAGGCGGCCGCCGCGGCCGCCTCGTTCTCCGGCCTCAAGCGCGCCGTGCGTCACCTCGTCACCGCCTCCGAAACCGCCCAGGCGCTCGCCGCGACCGGACGCCAGGCCGAGGTGCGGGCCGCGCTCGCGCCCGACCTGGCTGCGACGGATGCCGGGGCCGTGCAGCCGGGAATCTCCCGAGTGCGGGAATTCGCCTTCCCCGCCTGAGGTTTGCACCAGCACGACCGTCACCACGACCGTCAGCACGACCGTCACCACAACCGGAACGGTCGCCTCGAATCGAAGGAGCAGCTCCCATGAAGGCAGTACTCAACGGCATCGTCGTCGCCGAAGCACCCCAGGCGGACCTGCTCAAGATCGAGGGCAACTGGTACTTCCCGCCGGCCAGCGTGAACGCGGACCTGCTCGTGAAGAGCCCCACCCAGTACACCTGCTCCTGGAAGGGCGAGTGCCAGTACTTCAGCGTGCAGGACGGCGACACGCTGCTGCAGGACCGCGCGTTCAGCTACCCGACCCCGCCGCCGGCCTCGTTCGCCCGAGTCGGCCAGGATTACAGCAACTTCGTCGCTTTCTGGAAGGAAGTCCAGATCAGCGAATAGCGGTCGCCGAGCAGTACCTGGAGCGCGCGTGCCGGTAGCGCGGCCCGGCAGCTAGCGGCTTCAGCCGGCGCCGCATGGCACGCCCCGTCGGGCTCAGCTCCCAGTCGCCGCCGCGGCCCGTCTCCGGGCTGCGGCGGTGATCTCCCGCCGGGTCCATTCGATCAGGTACGCCCGGTCGAATCCGCGCACGCACAGCCCACAGGCGAACGCCCGGGTCGGCTGGCGGTAACGGTAGTGCACATGCCCGGCCGGGCAGGTTCCAACCCAGGGGGCGAGCTCGTCGGCGATTTCCCCGTCATGCGTGCGCTTGCCGTCGTAGCCGAGGTTGAAGGCGGTCACCTTCCACTTCGGGCCGTGGCCCGCGCGCGGTCCTGCGAGGGCGTGGGCCACCTCGTGCAGCAGGATCTGGTGCACCTCGTCGTCTTCGTAGCGCGCGGCCAGGTACCGGGACACGGTGATGCGCCGGGCGGTGAAGTTGCAGAGGCCGGCCCTCTTCTTCGCGTTGTCGAATGCGAAGGACCAGCTCGGGTCGAGGTGCAGCGCGATGAGGGCGGCAGCCCAGTGGCGCACGCGGTCCAGATCGGCCATCAGGGCGCCACCCTCACCTGGTAGAGGCGGTCGTCGCCGGGGGAGGGAGTGCCGCGGCCATCCGTGTTGTTACTCACGAACCATAGTGTGCCACCGGGGCCGGACACCACATCGCGCAGCCGGCCGAAGCTGCCCGCGAACCAGTCGTCGACCGCGCCTGTGGAGGGGACGATGCGCCAGAGGCGCTCGCCGCGCAGGGCGGCCATGAACAGGGTGTCGTTCACGATGGCCAGGCCGCTGGGGCTGGCCTCGCTGGTGGGCCACTGCTCGACCGGGTCGAGATAGCCGGCAGCACCGCCCGCATCCTTCCCCTCCACGACCGGCCAGCCGTAGTTGCCACCGGGGGTGATGCGGTTCAGTTCGTCCCACGTGTTCTGGCCGAACTCGCTGGCCCAGAGCTGCCCGGCGCTGTCCCAGGCGATGCCCTGCGGATTGCGGTGCCCGTAGGAGTACACGAGGGTGCCGAAGGGGTTGCCGGCCGGCACTCCACCGGTCGGCGTCATGCGCAGGATCTTGCCGCCGAGCGAATCCAGGTTCTGCGCGCTGGCGGGGTTCCCGGCGTCCCCGGCCGTGGCGTAGAGCAGGCCGTCCGGCCCGAAGCCGAGGCGGCCGCCATTGTGGTTGCCGGCCTTCGGGATGCCGACGAGCACCGGCCCGGGGTCGCCGAGGGTGTGGCTGCCCGCGGTGCCGAGGAGCGGCATCCGCACGATCCTGTTGTCGTCGGCGGTCGTGGTGTACGCGTACACCCAGCCGGTTCCGCCCGGCGCGGCCGGGTCGGCCAGGGCGGCGAGGCCGAGCAGGCCGCCTTCGCCCTGGGGGCGGGCGTCGGCGACGCGTCCCGCATCCCGCAGGGTGCCGTCGGGCAGGAGCTCCCGCACGAGCGCCGTGTCGCGCTCACTGATCAGGGTGCCGCCGTCGGGCAGGCGCAGGATCGACCACGGCGCCTCGAACCCGGAGGCGATCACGACGGGGTCGTCCACGGGACGTACGGGCGGCCCACCGGTGGACGACCCGGTTGGGGACGGATCAGGTCTGGCCGGGGTCTCGCTCGCTGCCGTCGGCGCCGGAGCGCCGCTCGTGCAGGCGGTGAGCAGCGGCATCGCACCGAGCGCCAAGGCCACGGCCACGGCCAGCCGCATCCGCCCGTTCATGCCTCACCTCGTCTCGCTGGTTGAGAGTCTCTGTACGCGTACGCGTACGTGTACGTGTGCATGTACGTGTACCTGTACGTGTACGTTCAAGTGCCGGTGCAGGTTCGTGCCTGTGCTTGTTCCAGCATGCCCCGGAATCCGGTTGCCGGTCGGGTACGGCGCCCGTGCATAACTCCTGCAAAACGATCGGCTTCCGGAGGCGACCCGCGTGATTCCAACCCTCGACGCAACCATTGCGCACGAATTGCAGGAGTTATGCACGGTGTGGCCGGATGCCGGTACCGGGCGCCAACGGCTCAGCGGCTGGTGGTGCCCTCGGCGATGTACGACTCGACCACGGCGACCGCGATCAGGGAGCTCTCCAACAGTGCGGGCGTGGCGCCGGCCTTCTCCTGCAGGGACACGGCCGCGGTGAAGTCTGCCAGGGCCGCCTCGAGTTCGCCCTGTTCGAAGTAGACCTTGCCGCGGTTCTCCCGCGCGAACGCGGCCACGGCGGCCCACTCGTGCGTCTCGGATTCGAGAACGCAGTGGGTCAGCTCGGCGGCTGCCTCGTCGGGCTTGCCCAGGAACTGCTGCACCTGTGCGCGACGGATGCGGCAGTTCGCGAGTTCCTCCCGCGACCCGGTGAACCGTGCCTGGCGCAGCGCGGTGTTGGCGATGTCGAACGCCTCGTCCAGCCGGCCGACCAGCCGCAGCAGGGAGACCTTCTCGTTGAGGGCGGACTGGCTGCGCAGAGCCCCCAGCTCGTCGAGGCGCAACTCGGCGGCGTGCAGGTCGACTTTCTCACGCAGGGTGACGGCGTCGTAGCCAATGATGATGGGCAGGGTGTGGTCCTGAGGCGAAGGCGGCGGGTGCCGCGGAAGGAACGTGGTCCCGTCCAGAATAACCCCGGCCGGGCGAGGCCGGTCCCCGTTCGGGGGAGATCCGCCGGCCAGTCGTGGCCAACTCAGGAGAAACCGGCCCGGCAGCCGGCGGAGCCGCGTAAAGACGGATGCCCGGGGCCCGCCCAGCCAGGATCTCCTGAGTTAGCCCCAACCCGCCGGGCGCACTCGGCGGCCCACGCCGCGCAACGCCGAGCCCGAACGGCCGGGGCGAAGCGTCAGTCAGTTGCCGACCTGGAAGACCGTGCGGCCGGGCATTGGGGACGGGGTCGCCGTCGCATCCGTCGTCACCATCGCGGTGGCCATGAACTGGGTCAGTTCGGCGCCCTCGACCACCTTCGACGGATGCGGCCCGCCGGCCAGCAGCCGCGACACCCAACTCGTGTCGATGGGGGTGTGGGCGGCGACGAACACGATGTTGCCGAACCGGCGCCCCTTGAGCACCTGGGTCTCGGCGAGGGCGAGCACGTGACCGAACACGGCGGACAGCGTCGCGGCCTGCGAGCGGGCGAACGGCAGCCCCGGCCCGTCGGCGGCGTTGACGACGAGCACCCCGCGCGGGCTCAGCAGGGGAGCGGCCAGCTGGTAGAACTCCCGGCTGGTGACGTGGGCCGGCGTGCGGGCCCCGGAGAAGATGTCGACGACGACCAGGTCGACCGCGCCGTGCAGCCCGGCCGGCAGCTTGGCCAGCACCTCGCGGGCGTCACCGTGGCGCACCCGCAGTTTGGCGCGCTTGTCCCAGGGCAGCTCCGCCCGCACGAAGTCGATCAGGTCGCTCTCCAGCTCCACCACCTGCTGGCGCGATCCGGGGCGGGTGGCCTCGACGTAGCGGGGCAGCGTCAGCGCGCCGGCGCCCAGGTGCACGGCCGTGATCGGCTCGCCCACGTCGCCGATCAGGTCGATCACATGGCCGATCCGCTGCACATACTCGAAGAACAGGTCGCCGGGGCTGTCCAGGTTCACGTTCGACTGCGGCGTGCCGTCCACGATCAGGTTGAAACTGCCCGGGGTGAACCGGTCGGGTTCGATGACGGCGTGGTGCCCGCTCAGTTTCAGGGTGATCGACGGATGCTCTGCTGCAGGCCTGCTCATCCCACCAGTCTGCGCCCTCCGTCGCTGGTCCGGGCGGCAGTGGCGAGCGACGGCGCCGAAACCGGGTTATACCTGAGAGTTCGAGGAACGTCAAGAATGCGGTAGACAATTAGGGCACAAGCGGCATACACTTGATCCTTGCGCTCCCAGACAAAATTATGCCTTCATATTGCGGTCGGCTTTTCGTGCTCAAGCCACCTTGAGGCATACCTCGTTCGAATTCCGAACACGAGGGTCTGAGGAGTCGTACTCGGTATTCATTACTAACAGTGACTAGACCCGACGGGGTCCACGGAGGTTATTTCCTTGGCTGCTGCGCGCAACGCAACCACCAATTCACCCAAGAACGGACGCGCCGCTGGGCGTCTTTCGTTCGCGAAGATCACCGACAATCTGACTGTTCCGGACCTGCTTGCTTTGCAGACCGAGAGCTTCGATTGGCTCGTTGGCAACGACAAATGGAAACAGCGTATTGCTGAAGGCCAGGCGGCCGGTCGTCAAGACATGGCGACCCGCACCGGACTCGACGAGATCTTCGAAGAGATCTCCCCGATCGAGGACCTTGGCGAAACGATGCAGCTGTCGTTCACCAATCCGGAGCTCGAGCCGGAGAAGTACACTATTGACGAGTGCAAGGAAAAGGGCAAGACCTACTCCGCACCCCTCTATGTCAACGCTGAGTTCATGAACCACCTCACCGGTGAGATCAAGCCCCAGACCGTGTTCATGGGTGACTTCCCGCTGATGACCCCCAAGGGCACCTTCGTGATCAACGGCACCGAGCGTGTCGTCGTCTCGCAGCTCGTCCGCTCACCGGGCGTCTACTTCGACCGTCAGCAGGAGAAGACGTCCGACAAGGACATCTACTCCGCTCGCGTGATCCCGAGCCGTGGTGCCTGGCTCGAATTCGAGATCGACAAGCGCGACCAGGTCGGCGTTCGCATCGACCGCAAGCGCAAG